>NZTV01000002.1 GCA_002703245.1 Microbacterium sp. | reverse complement strand
GCTCAGTGGCAGAGCACTTCCATGGTAAGGAAGGGGTCGTCAGTTCAATCCTGACTCGGGGCTCGCAGCATCCACACAGACCGCGGATGCGCCGCGGCAGGGTAGCTCAGTTGGTGAGAGCGCACGACTCATAATCGTGAGGTCGCGGGTTCAAGCCCCGCTCCTGCTACTCAAAACCCCCGGCTCCACCCGGGGGTTTTGTCATTCCCGCAGCGCGGTGCGCGACCATACGGCGGGCTCGGGGAGCTCGCCGTAGCGGACCTCGACCGATGAGGCCGTGATCTCGGCCGCGCACAGCAGCAGTGACTGCGTCGGGAACCCGTGCGGGCGGTTGTCGCGGATGATCGCGCGGTCGTCGTCGGGGGAGAGCCGGCTGGACACGTCCAGCACGTCGAACCATCCGCCGAGCCAGTCCTCCCGCGGTGCCGTCCGGCTCGCCTCGCGGAACGCGTTCAGCCACGCCGCGATGCGCGCGGTGGCTTCGTCATCGACGTCATCGTGCGCGAGCATGTGCACGCCGGGGGCGAGGTCGTGGGAGCGGAGAACCCGCCCGTTCCAAGACGTCACCCGGACGCGTTCCCCCTCGACGTCGACGAGATTGAACCCGCGGGTGCGCGGATCGTCCCGCGGCGTGACCCCCTGGACGGCGTCGAGGGGAAGCACGCCCCGCGACGCCACCTCCTCGTCCGTGCGCTCGGAGATGTCGGCACGGTTCAACAGCACGGCCAGCCGGCCGGCGTCGGGTCGTGCCGCCAGCCAGGCCCCACCCGCGCGTGCATCCCGAACGCCGACGATGCGTCCGTCACGCTCCGGCCACCACGCACCGAGCGGGTTCCACGGTCGGGTCGGATCCTCGTCGCGCACGGCCAGGAGTCGCGTCGGGTCGTCCGGGTGATCGGGGACGTTCACGATCACGGTGCACATCGGCTCTCCTCGGGACGTGTGGGCGGATGCGGTGGGAAGATCGAGGGGTGTTCATCGTCGTCGGCGTCACCGGTGGCATCGCCGCCTACAAGTCCGTGCATCTCGTGCGCCGGTTCGTACGGGCCGGTCACGACGTGCACGTGATCCCCACCGATGATGCGTTGCGTTTCGTCGGGCTCACGACCTGGGAAGCGATCAGTCGCAACCCCGTGACGACCTCGGTGCACGACGACGTCGCACGGGTCAGACACGTCTGTCTCGGACAGGCCGCCGATCTGGTGGTGGTGGCCCCCGCGACGGCGAACATGTTGGCGAAGATGACCGCCGGACTGGCCGACGACCTTCTGGGCACCACCCTACTCGCGACCACCGCACCGGTCGTCGTCGCGCCGGCGATGCACACCGAGATGTGGCGGCACGCGGCGACGCGCGCGAACATCGACATCCTGCGGGAGCGGGGTGTGCGCATCGTGGGACCGGCCGACGGCGAGTTGACCGGCGGGGATTCGGGGCCGGGGCGCATGAGTGAACCGGACGAGATCGCCGATGCCGCGTTCGCGGTGCTCGCCCCGAAGGACCTCGACGGGTGGCGCGTCGTCGTCAGCGCGGGCGGCACACGGGAGCCCATCGATCCCGTGCGCTACCTCGGCAACCGGTCCAGCGGCCGCCAGGGGGTCGATGTCGCCCGCGCCGCAGCGGACCGCGGTGCGACCGTGACCCTGGTGCTGGCCCACGCCGCGGCCGAGCCCGACGCCGAGGCCCGCCGGCACCCGGGGATCGAGGTCGTCGATGTGGGGACCGCCCAGGAGATGCAGCGCGCCGTCCAGGCCGTGGCCGCCACGGCCGATGCGATCGTGATGGCCGCCGCGGTCTCGGACTACCGTGTCGCGGCGGTGTCGGAGTCGAAGATGTCCAAGGAAGGGCGGGCGGGACGGACCCTCGACCTCGTCCAGAACCCCGACATCCTCGCCGAGCTGGCCGCCACCCGCACGGGCCGGCAGACGATCATCGGGTTCGCCGCCGAGACCGAGCCCGACCGGAATCGCCTGATCGAGCGAGGGCGCGCGAAGCGGGAGCGCAAGGGGGCCGACCTGCTCGTGGTCAACGAGGTGGGCTGGTCGCGCGGGTTCGAGCGCCCCGACAACAGCGTCGCCGTGATCGGCCACGATGGCGCGGTGCTGCTCGAACATCACGGGTCCAAGCGCGAGATCGCCGACGCGCTGTGGGATGCGGTGATCGCGACCCACTGAGCCTGCGACGACGAAGGCCGCCACCTTCGCGGTGACGGCCTTCGTGCAGAGGATCAGCGGATCAGGACAGGGCCTTCGCCTTGAGCTTGTCGTACTCCTCGGTCGTGATGGTGCCGGCCTTCAGCAGCTCGGCGGCGTGGGCGATCTCCTCGGCGGGGCTCTTGCCGCCCGAGACCTGCTGGATGTAGGCGTCGGTGGCGGCCTTGGCCTGCTGCGCCTCGGAGGCGCTGCGCTCGGCCATGCCCTTGCCCCGGGCGATGAGGTAGACCAGCGCCGTCAGGAACGGCACGAAGACCAGGAAGATGATCCACACGGCCTTCCACCAGCCGCTCAGCTTGTGGTCGCGGAACAGGTCGCCGATGATGGCGAACAGTGCGAACAGGTAGGCGATGAACGCGAAAGCGAACAGGAACCACCAGATCACGTCGAAAAAGTTCTCCCAGAAGCCCATATTATGTCGTCCTTTCGGCGTTCTGCTGGAATGCGAGGTGTACGCGGTCGAGCAGATCGACGGCGCGCAGGAGGAATGTGACCCCCACCGCCGAATGATACCGCTCCCTGGGAAAACGATGGGTAACGTTTCGCCGCGCGGCGATACCCGGGCGAGGGGGGAAGTGCTGGGCGACGGTCTCTGGCGCGACCGCCTCCGTGCGCCGGATGGACGGTGCCCGCCCCGGCGACGCGCGGTCATCGCCGCCGCGGATGCGCCGGTAAGGTGGGCGTGCGGCGCCGACCGTGCGCCCGTGGATGGATAGGCGAAATGAGCGCGACCCCGCCCGGCTGGTACGACGACGGACACGGCGCGTTGCGCTGGTGGGACGGGCTCCAGTGGACCGAGCACGTGCACGTGCCCGAACAGCCGCAGGCCGCTCCCGTCCCCGAGCAGGCCGCTCCCGTCCCCGAGGCTCCCGAGCGGGCCGCCCCCGAGGTGGCACCGGAGCCGGCTCCGCCCGCGGAACCGGTCGCAGACCCGACCGCGCAGTTCTTCGCCGCACCCGCGGAGTCTTCGCAGGGTGCGGACGGTGCGCCCGCGCCTCAGTACCCCTCGGGGGACGACCCACAGGCCTACGGTCAGCCTCCCGCGGGCTATCCCGGTGCCGGTGTCGGGGGGGCGTTCATCTCCGCGACCGAGCCGAAGAAATCCACCCTGTGGGTCGTGTGGGTGATCGTCGGCGTCGTCCTCCTGGGCATCGTCGCCGTCGCGGCGGTGTTCATTCCGCTGGCCCTCGGCATGATGCAAGGCGGCGGCGCGACCTCGGGAGACGACCCCGACGAGCAGGCGGCCGTCGTGACCGTGCAGACCTATGACGACGCGTGGCGCACCGGCGACTGCGACGCCTATGTCGCCTCGACCACCGACGCCTTCCGCGAATACCTCGGCATCCCCGACTGTGAGGACTTCCAGATCAGCGCGGCGGAGTTCGGCGCGACCACGTCCGAGTACGAGCTGACGGTCACCGACATCGACAGCAGCGGCGACGAGATCGTGCTGCAGACGCAGGAGACCTACATGTCCAGCGTCGACGAAACCGGCTCACCGCTGCCTGAGCCGCAGCCGGCCCGGGACGACTACACCTACGTGCTGGTGTCGGAGAACGGCTCCTGGCTGATCGACGACGTCTCGGTCAAATGAGCGAGGCCGCCGTCCGCGCGCGAACGCCGCGCTTCATCGTCACCTGCCTTCTCGTCGGGGCCCTCGCCGGCCTCCTGTCCGGATTGTTCGGCGTCGGAGGCGGCACGGTCATCGTGCCGCTGCTGATGCTGATCCTCGGCTACGACCAGCGTCTGGCCGCCGGCACCTCGCTCGCCGCCATCGTGCCCACCGCGACGGTCGGGGTCATCTCCTACGCCGTGCACGGCTCGGTCGCGTGGATCCCCGCCCTGCTCCTCGCGGGCGGTGCCGTCATCGGCGCGCAGGTCGGCACGTGGTTGCTTGCACGCCTGCCGATCACGGTGCTGCGCTGGGGTTTCGTGGCCTTCCTGGTCGTCGTGATCGTCAGCCTCTTCTTCGTCATCCCCTCCCGCGATGCCGGACTGCCCCTGACCTGGCTCACCGGTATCGCCCTCGTGGTGCTCGGCGTGGTCACCGGCATCCTCGCGGGACTGCTCGGTGTGGGAGGCGGCGTCATCATCGTCCCCGCGTTGGTGCTCTTGTTCGGCACGAGCGACCTGCTCGCCAAGGGCACTTCGCTGCTGATGATGATCCCGACCGCCGTGTCGGGGACGGTCGGCAACGTCCGGCGGAAGAACGTCGACCTCGTCGCCGCCGCCCTGGTGGGAGGCGCTGCGTGTGCGACCACGGCCGTCGGGGCGCTCATCGCCACCTTGGTCGACCCGTTCGTCGGCAACATGCTTTTCGCGGCTTTCCTCACCGTGATCGCGGTGCAGATGGCGATGCGGGCGATGCGCGGACGCCGCCGCTGACCCACCGCGCCTCGAGCGGCTCCGACGGCCGTCGGTAGGATGGGCGTGTGGCAGTGAACCCCGAGCTGGTCGGCCGGACCTTCCCGCCGACCGCCCCGTACCTGGTCGGCCGCGAGAAGGTCCGGGAGTTCTCCCGCGCCGTCTTCGCCGACGACCCCCAGCACACCGACCCCGACGCGGCCCGCGCCCTCGGCTACGCCGACGTCGTCGCGCCGCCGACGTTCGCGATGGTCATCCAGGACCTCACGCTGCAGCAGCTGCTCGCGGTGGAGGACAGCGGTATCGCGCTGGAGCGTCTCATCCACGCTGAGCAACGGTTCCGATACACGCGGCCGGTCGTCGCCGGCGACGAGTTGACCGCCCAGCTGTCGATCGCCGGGGTGCGCGCGGTCGGCAAGGGGGCGATGGTCACCAGCGAAGCGGAGATCACCGACGCGGAGGGCGCGCACGTCGTCACCGCGATCTCGGTGCTCCTGGTAGGAGGCGAGGACTGATGACCATGACCGAGATCGCCGTCGGTGACCAGGTCGCCGAGCGGACCGTCCACCTCACCCGCGAATCGCTCGTCCGATACGCAGGTGCCTCGGGCGACTTCAACCCGATCCACTACCGCGACGACGTCGCCGAGCGCGTCGGACTTCCCGGAGTCCTCGCCCACGGCATGCTCACCATGGGGCTCGCCGTCGAGACGCTCGTCCCCTGGCTGGGCGACAGCGGCCGCATCCTGGAATACGGCGTACGCTTCACCCGCCCCGTCGTGGTCGACCCCGAGACCGGTGCGCAACTGTCGATCGTGGCCGTCGTCGGCGCGGTGGACGAGGACACCGCGCGCATCGATCTCACCGTTCGCCACGCCGACACCACGGTGCTCGGCAAGGCCCAGGTGCGGGTGCGACGGGACTGATGGTCGACGTCACCCCGCGGCCCCTCGCCGAACTGACCACGCTGCGCACGGGCGGCACGCCCGAGCGGATGGTCGACGCGCACACGCAGGACGAATTGGTCGACGCCCTCCGCTTCGCGTGGGCGACCGGCGACGATTGGCTCGTGCTCGGCGGAGGGTCCAATCTGTTCGTCGGCGACGACCCCCTCGAGGGCACCGTCATCCGCGTACTCACCCGCGGCATCGAGCGGCTGCCGTCACCGCACGAGGGGCGGGCACGGCTGCGGGTGCACGCCGGCCATGACTGGGACGACCTCGTCGCCCATGCCGTCGCCGAAGGACTCGCCGGGCTCGAGGCGATGTCCGGCATCCCCGGCACCGTCGGCGCCGCCCCCGTCCAGAACATCGGTGCGTACGGCCAGGAGGTCGTGCGCACCCTCGTCGAGGTCGACCTCATCGACGAGGCGACCGGCGAGGTCTCGACCGTCCCGGCGGACGAGCTCGGCCTCGGATTCCGCACGTCGGTGCTGAAAGCCCACTACGGCTCGGTCCCCGACCGCTCCGCGGTGATCCTCTCCGCCACCTTCGACCTCGCCCAGGTCGGTGCCCAGCCGCGCCCCGTCGCAGGGTCTCAGTTGCGGACCGCGCTGGGACTGACCGAGGAGGGAACGGCCACCCTCTCCGAAATCCGTCGGCGCATCCTCGAGATCCGGGCACGCAAGGGCATGGTGCTCGACGCGGAAGACCCCGACACGTGGAGTGCCGGCTCGTTCTTCCAGAACGCCGTCGTCTCGGCGTCGTTCGCGCGTTCCCTGCCCCCGGAGTGCCCGCGGTGGCCGGTCGAACCCGACCTCGACCCGGTGTTGGTGATCCCGCTCGCCGCCTTCGACGGCACCGTACCGGCTCCCGAGACCCGCGAGCCCGACGTGAAGGTCAGCGCCGCATGGCTCATCGAGCAGGCCGGCATCCGCCGCGGCTTCCGTCTCGCGCCTTCCCGGGCGGGCCTGTCGACGAAGCACGCGTTGGCGCTGACGAACCGCGGCGGTGCGTCGGCGGCCGAGCTCGCGCAACTGGCGCGTTTCATCCGCGCACGCGTACACGCCGAGTTCGGCTTGATGCTCCAGCCCGAACCGGTGCTGGTGAACATCGAGCTCTGAACGCGACACCGCGCGCCCGGAGCGCGCGGATCAGGCGAACAGCTCCTGCAGGCGCCGCATGCCCTCTCGCAGCTCCTCTTCGCCGAGCGCGTACGACAGACGCAGGTAGCCACTGGGGCCGAAGGCCTCACCCGGGACCACGGCGACCTCCGCCTTCTCGAGGATGAGGTCGGCCAGCTCCAGCGTAGTGGTGGGCGTGGTGCCCGCCCACTCGCGGCCGAGGAGGGCGGTGACATCAGGGTAGGCGTAGAAGGCGCCGAGCGGGGTCGGCACGTTCACACCCTCGATCTTCTTCAGCTCATCCACGATCAGCCCGCGGCGGCGGTCGAACGCGGTCCGCATGTTCTCCGCCTCGGTCTGCGGTCCGGTCAGCGCGGCGAGCGCGGCACGCTGGGCGACGTTGTTGACATTGCTGCACAGGTGGGACTGCAGGTTGCCGGCGATCTTGATCGCGTCCTTCGGCCCGATCATCCAGCCCACCCGCCAACCGGTCATGGCGTAGGTCTTCGCGACGCCGTTGACCAGGATCGTCTGCGCCGCGGCCTCGGGGACCGCTTCGACGACGGAGGTCGCCCGCACACCTTCGTAGACGAGGTTCTGGTAGATCTCATCGGAGATGATCCAGACGCCGTGCTCGAGCGCCCACTCGGCGATCGCCCGCACCTCGTCGGCGGTGTAGACAGCGCCGGTCGGGTTGGACGGGGAGACGAACACGAGCGCGGTGGTCTTGTCGGTGCGCGCGGCCTCGAGCTGCTCGACGGTGACCTTGTACTCCTGGTCCGCGCCGGCGAACACCTCGACCGGGACGCCGTCGGCGAGGGCGATGGCCTCGGGGTAGGTGGTCCAGTACGGTGCCGGCAACAGCACCTCGTCGCCGGGGTTCACGACGGTCTGGAAGGCCTGATAGACGGCCTGCTTGCCGCCGTTGGTCACGATCACCTGTGACGGGTCGATCTCGAGACCGGAGTCGTGGTGGGTCTTGGCCGCGATGGCCTCGCGCAGCACGGGCAGACCCGCGGCGGGCGTGTACCGGAAGTTCGCCGGATCGCGCAGCGCCTGCGCGGCGGCATCGACGATGAACTCCGGCGTGGCGAAGTCGGGCTCGCCGGCGGCGTAGCTGATCACCGGGCGGCCGGCGGCCTTGAGTGCCTTCGCCTTCGCGTCGACCTTCAGGGTCGCGGACTCGGCGATCGCGGACAGCTTGCGGGACAGGGGAGCACGTTCGGTCACGCCCCCAGCGTAGTCGCCCGATGTGGGGGAGGCCGACGGGAAGGGTCCACCGGATGGGGGACACGGGATCCGTCGGATGGACGCTGTCGGGCGGGACAGGTTCGCGGAAGAGTGGAGGACATGGAACAGATCGCGGTGCGGGTGGAGAACCTGCGCAAACAATACGGGCGCCGCACGGCCGTCGACGACGTGTCGTTCGAGATCCGCACCGGGGAGACCTTCGCTCTACTGGGTCCCAACGGTGCGGGGAAATCCACGACGGTGGAGATCCTCGAGGGGTACCGTCGGCGCACCGCGGGGGAGGTCCGCGTGCTCGGTCACGACCCCGCCCGTGGCGACGCGGCGTTCCGCTCGCGCATCGGCGTCGTGCTCCAGTCCGCCGGCGAACTCGGTCCGCTGTCGGTGCGCGAGCAGCTCACGCAGTTCGCGGGGTTCTATCCGCGGGCGCGCGACGTGGACGAGGTGATCGCGGCGGTCGGTCTCACCGAGCACGCCGGTCGTCGGGTCTCCAAGCTGTCCGGTGGACAGCAACGCCGCGTCGACGTCGCCCTGGGCATCATCGGACGCCCGGAGCTGCTGTTCCTCGACGAGCCCACCACCGGCTTCGACCCGACGGCCCGCCGTGCGTTCTGGGACCTGATCCGTTCGCTCGCCTCCGACGGGGTGACCATCGTGCTCACGACCCACTACCTCGACGAGGCCGCGCAGCTCGCCGATCGCGTCGGCGTCATCGCCGACGGGAGGATGCGGGCCATCGGAGGCGTCGACGACGTCGGGGGGCTCGCGTTGCGGACCCCGGTGGTCCGATGGCGTGTCGGCGATCGCACGCAGGAGCAGCGCACGAGCGAGCCCGGGCGCTTCGTCGCCGAGCTCGTCGACCGCCACGGCGGCGAGCCGGCCGAGCTGCAGATCATCCG
This sequence comes from Microbacterium sp., assembly GCA_002703245.1. Lineage (GTDB taxonomy): Bacteria > Actinomycetota > Actinomycetes > Actinomycetales > Microbacteriaceae > Microbacterium > Microbacterium aquimaris. The sequence goes on along the minus strand of NZTV01000002.1, from coordinate 954 downwards.
TCCCACCCTCGAGGACGTCTACCTCGACCTCGTCGCCGACACGTCCGACCCCGCAGAGAAGGAGACCGCGCGATGAGCACCGTCGCCCTGGGTGCGTGGCGCACCCGATTCGAATTGATCCAGTACTTCCGCTCCGGCGACACGCTGGTCTTCACGTTCCTGTTCCCGATCGCCCTCCTCGCCCTCTTCTCGGCGATCTTCGGTGCGGACGGCGACTTCAGCGCGGGGCCCGGCCTTCCCGCCGTCCCGGTCGCCCAGATGTACCTGCCCGCCATGCTCGCTGCCGGCATGCTCCTGTCGGGCTTCCAGAACCTCGCGATGGACATCGCCGGCGAGCGCACGAACGGGATGCTCAAGCGCCTGGGGGCGACCCCGCTGTCGCCGATGTCGTACTTCCTCGGCAAGATCGGGCAGGTCGGGGCCACCTCGGTCATCCAGGCCGGCCTCATCATCGCCTTCGCGGCGATCGTCTTCGACGTCCCCCTGCCCACCGAGCCCGAGAAGTGGATCACCTTCGCGTGGGTGTTCGTGCTCGGCGTGGTCACGTCGTCGCTGCTCGGCGTCGCGCTGTCGGTGGTCCCCCGATCGGGCCGTAGTGCGAGCGCGGTGATCATCCCGATCGTGCTCGTGGTGCAGTTCATCTCCGGCGTCTACCTCTTCTTCTTCCTGCTTCCCGACTGGCTGCAGACGGTCGCGAGCGCGCTGCCGGTGAAGTGGATGGCGCAGGGGATGCGCGAGGTGTTCCTCCCGGCCGAGTACGCCGTCCTCGAACAGAACGGCGAGTGGAACCTCACCGGTGTCGCCATCGCCCTCGCGGTGTGGCTGCTCATCGGACTCCTTCTGGCCCGGCTGACGTTCCGGTGGAACCGCCGCGACGCGTAGCCTGAACCCCGACGCGTCACCGGAAGAAGCACATGTACGACAAACGTTGGTGGGACATCGCCGTCGCCGGGG
>NZTV01000023.1 GCA_002703245.1 Microbacterium sp. | reverse complement strand
CTATTTCAGGAAGTAGATGACGGCGAACAGGGCGATCCAGACGACGTCGACGAAGTGCCAGTAGTACGAGACCACGATCGCCGAGGTCATCTCCTTGCGACCGAAGTTCTTCACCGCGTACGCGCGTCCGATCACGAGCAGGAAGGCGACCAGACCACCGGTCACGTGCAGGGCGTGGAAGCCGGTCGTGAGGTAGAAGGCCGAGGCGTAGGCGTTGGCCGTGATCGGCATGCCTTCGTAGACGAGCTGGGCGTACTCCCAGACCTGGCCCGAGACGAAGATCGCGCCCAGGGCGAAGGTCAGCCAGAACCATGGCACCATGCCCCAGCGTCGACGGCCCTTGACCTCGCCGCTGTACGGCTGGAAGCGCTCGGCCGCGAAGACACCCATCTGGCATGTCACGGAGGACAGCACGAGGATGATCGTGTTGGCGAACGCGTAGGGCACGTTCAGCAGCTGGGTCTCCTGGGCCCACAGATCGGGGGAGGTGCTCCGCAGCGTGAAGTAGATCGCGAAGAGACCCGCGAAGAACATCACCTCGCTGCCGAGCCACACGATGGTTCCGACGGCGACCGGATCCGGGCGCTTGACGGAACGCATCGCCTGGGCATAGGTCGCTGGCGTGGTCGTCACGTCCACCATTATTGCCGATTCCGCGGCGGGATATTTCCAACCCGGGGTGATCAATCCTGACCAATCTGGGTAAGGGGAACCTAAGTGCCACCGTCAAAACGCCGATCAGGACCCTATGCGACCGCCGCGAACCCGCCGAGTGGAGCCCGTGAATCCGCGCGAGTCGCACGCCGGTTAGGCTCGGTCGCATGGCGGAGCTGACTTCATGGCCGGAAATCCTGACCACCCTGCTCGACGGACGCGACCTCAGCGTGTCGGAGTCGACATGGGCGATGCGTCGGATCATGGCCGGCGAGGCGACCGAGGGCCAGATCGGAGCGTTCCTGATCGCCTTGCGTGCCAAGGGGGAGACGATCGACGAGGTCGTCGGATTCCGCAACGCGATCCTCGAAGCAGCCGTGCCGTTGCCGGTCAGCTCTGAGGTGCTGGACATCGTCGGCACCGGAGGTGACCGGTTCGGGACGGTGAACGTGTCGACGATGGCCTCCGTCGTCGCCGCCGCGACCGGCATCCCGGTGGTCAAGCACGGCAACCGGGCGGCGAGTTCGGCATCGGGGTCCTCGGACGTGCTCGGGGCCCTCGGCGTGGCACTGACCCTGGAGCCGGAGGCGGTGAAGGCCACGCTGGAACGGGCCGGGATCACCTTCGTCTCCGCCTCCGCCTTCCACCCCGGGTTCCGCCACGCCGGTGCCGTGCGGAAACAGCTCGGCGTCCCGACCGTCTTCAACTTCCTCGGTCCGCTGTCCAATCCCGCCCGCGCGGAGGCCAACGCCGTCGGGGTCGCCAGTCTGGAGCGTGTGCCCCTGATCACCGGGGTGTTCCGCAACCGGGGGGCCACCGCACTCGTCTTCCGCGGTGACGACGGGCTCGACGAGCTCACGACCACGGGCCACTCGCGGGTCTGGGAGGTCAGTCGCGGCGACATCCATGAGCACGACCTCGATCCCCGTGACCTGGGACTGCCCCTCGCCGACATCCAGGACCTCGTCGGCGGAGATCCCCAGCACAACGCCGCCGTGGTCCGTCGGGTCCTCGCCGGGGAGACCGGTCCGGTGCGGGACATCGTGCTGCTGAACGCCGCTGCGGGCATCGTCGCATACCGGCTGTTCCGCGACGCCTCACAGGCGCAGCGTCCGATCGTGGACCGGCTCGGCGAGGCGATGGAGACCGCACGGGACGCGGTGGACACCGGAGCGGCGCTTCGCACACTCGACGGGTGGGTGTCCGCCACCCGCGATCTCGCCGACTGAGACGACGGCGATGCACCCGCACGACGCGCTGACCGAAATCGCGACGTTGCTCGAGCGGGAGCGGTCCTCGCGCTACAAGTCGAAGGCGTTCCGCACCGCGGCCGACGCGATCGCAGGCCTGAGCGAGGGTGAGCTGGCCGACACGACCGCGCTCCGCGCACGCAAGGGCATCGGCGAGTCGTCGTTCACCGTCATCCGGCAGGCGATGGAGGGCCGCGTGCCCGACCGTCTGGCCGCGCTCCGCGCGAGCGCCGGTGTGGAGGAGGCCTCCCGGTTGCGGGCGTTGCTGCGCGGCGATCTGCACAGTCACAGCGAGTGGTCCGACGGGTCAACCTCGATCGATCTGATGGTCGAGGCGGCGCGCGCGCTCGGCCACGAATACCTTGCGCTCACCGACCACTCCCCGCGACTGCGCGTGGCCAACGGCCTGACGGCGCAGCGCCTGCGGGAACAGATCGCCCTCGCCCCGCGACACAGCGGCGACGGTTTCACCCTGCTGACCGGGATCGAGGTCGACATCCTCGACGACGGATCGCTGGACCAGGAGCCGGACCTCCTCGACGAGCTGGATGTCGTCGTCGCATCGGCGCACTCCCGGCTCCGCATGGACCGACGGGCGATGACGCGTCGGCTGGTCGCCGCCGTGTCGGATCCGCGTGTGGACGTGCTCGGCCACGTCACCGGGCGACTCGTCGAGGGGCGACGCGGCACGCGACCTCCCTCCGATCTCGACGCCGGTGCCGTCTTCGCCGCGTGCGCCGCCCACGGCACGGCGGTGGAGATCAACAGTCGCCCGGAGCGGGAGGATCCGCCGGACGAGCTCATCTTGCTCGCACTCGAGGCGGGCTGCATGTTCTCGATCGATTCGGACGCCCATGCGCCCGGGCAGCTCTCCCTCGTGGATCACGGGGCCGCCCGGGCGGAGCGTCTGGGCGTGCCCCCGGAGCGGATCGTGACCACGTGGTCGCTGGAGCGCCTGCGGGCGTGGACCGCGCGAGGGTGAGCACGGACAGCGGCCGATGCAGGATCCGTAGACTCGACGGATGACGCAAGCCGGGGACCCCGCTGTGCGGCGCGCTTTCCCGTGGCTGGTGGTGGCCGGCATCCTCGTCGCCGCACTGAGCTTCCGAGGACACATCGTGGCCCCGACGCCGGTGCTCCGGGACATCGCCGCCGACCTGGGGATCCCCTCGGCGCAGGCGGGCCTGTTGACCACCGCGCCCGTCCTGATGTTCGCGCTGCTCACGCCGCTCGCGGCGATCGTGATCCGCCGGGCGGGTGCCGAGCTCGCCCTCCTACTCTCGTTGGTCGGCGTTCTGGTCGGCACCGTCATCCGAACGCTGCCCGGCTTCGGTCCGCTCCTGATCGGGATGGTCGTGATCGGGTCGGCCGTGACGGTCGGAAACGTCGTGACCCCGGTGATCATCCGCCGGGATGTGCCGGGGGAGCGCGTCGGGGTGGTCACGGCCGCGTACACGGCGACGCTCAACGTCGGCTCTCTCCTCACGACGCTGTTGACCGCGCCCGTCGCCGAGGCCGTCGGCTGGTCCCTTGCGTTGTTCGGCTGGGCGTCGCTCACGATCGGCGGGATCGTCCTGTGGGGGTTCTGCCTCGCCCGCGAACGGCGCGCCGGCGGCGTTTCCGGCGAGCGGTTCTCGGGCGCCGCGCCCGCACCCGCCGACGCCGAGGGCTGGGACCCGGCGAGTCTGACCGGTCCCACGCCTGTGGTGGTGCAGCGACGGGGGCGTTCGTGGCTGCGGCGCCCTGTCGTGTGGCTGCTGGTGGGTGCTTTCGCCCTGCAGGCGTTCCTGTATTACGGGTTCAGCACGTGGTTGCCGACGATGACCGCGGATCTGCTCGGCGTGGGAGCCACATCCGCGGGTGCGCTGGCATCGCTGTTCCAGGGGGTCGGCATCGCGGGGGCGCTGCTCATCCCGGTCCTCACCCGGTTCACCCCTCGCCTGGTGCCCGCCGCCGTCATCTGCGTCTCGTGGGTCGTCCTGGCGCTCGGGATGTTGGTGGCGCCGGAGTCGCTGTGGGTGTGGGTGAGCATCGGGGCGATGGGTCATGCCGGGGGCTTCGTCGTGATCTTCAGCACGCTCGTGGCCGTCGCCCGCAACGATGCCGAGGCGACCGGGATGTCGGCGCTGGTGCAGGGCGGCGGCTATGCACTGGGCGCGACCGCCGCGCCGTTGCTGGGTGGTGTGCACGATCTGACCGGAGGGTGGACGGCGACGCTCGGGATCACCCTCGCGGTCGCCCTCGGCTACGCGGTGCTGCTCATGGGTGCGGTCATCAGTGCGGCACGCTCACGCTGATCGGATCGGCGGCTCAGCCGCGCGCGCCGAGGGCCTCGACGGCCCGTGCCATGGACGACCCGAGCGCCCAGCGTTCGGCGACCTGGGCGGTGCGTGACGCCTCGTCGGCGGGCCGGGGGAGGATCCGGGCGTCGACGTCGGGCAGGTCCAGGGTTCGCACCACTTCGACGACGGTGGGTGCGACGGCGAGGTAGTCGAGTGCGGCGAGTACCTTGGTGCGCTGGGCGGGGGTCATCCCCTCACCGGCCTGCGCCGCCGAGATGATCCCGGCGATGTCACCGTGGGTGCGCAGAAGGGTCGTCGCGGTCTTCTCACCCACCCCGGCGACACCGGGCAGGCCGTCGGAGGCGTCGCCGCGGAGCGTGGCGTAGTCGGCGTACTGCGCCGCGTGGACCCCGTATTTGTCGACGAGGAACGCGTCGTCGACGACGGCGAGGTTGCTCATCCCCCGCGCGGTGTAGACGACCCGCACCGCGCGGTCGTCGTCGACGAGCTGGAAGAGGTCACGGTCGCCGGTGACGATGTCGACCGGCATCGTCGCGCGGGTGGCGAGGGTCCCGATGACATCGTCGGCCTCGTGCTCGGCGGCACCGACGATCGGGATGCCGAGCGTGCCGAGCGCCTCCCGGATCACGGGGATCTGCACCTCGAGCGGGTCGGGGACCTCTTCGACATCCGCTCCGGCGGGGACGACCTCCACGACCCGGTGCGCCTTGTAGGTCGGGATCAGATCCACCCGCCACCGGGGCCGCCAGTCGTCGTCCCAGCAGGCCACGATGTGGGTGGGTTCGTGGACGCTCACGAGCCGGGCGATCATGTCGAGCAGTCCCCGCGCGGCGTTGACCGGCCGCCCGTCGGGCGCCTTGACCGTGTCGGGGACGCCGTAGAAGGCGCGGAAATACAGCGATGCGGTGTCCAGGAGCATGAGACGGTCGGTCACGGCTTCATCCTGTCACGACGGCCGAGCGCGGGCAGGGCGGACGTTCTGCCAGGGTGGGGATATGCGAATGAAGAACTGGGCCGCGGCCCTCGTCATCGTCGGAGCCACCGTGGCCTTCAGCGGCTGCTCGTCGTCGTCCTCGGACGGTCCGGTGATCGCGCCGGTGACCATGGACGCCGGTGACCTGCAGGGGACCACGGTCGATCTGGTCGTCGGCCAGGTCTTGAACATCGACACCGGGGATCTGCTGGTCGACAGCTACAGCGGCGAGGTCGCCGACACCTCGGTGGCGGAGTTCACCGCGGGCCGGGTGGAGGACAGCGCGACCTTCAACCCCGGTGTGACCGCTTTGGCCGCGGGGAGCACACAGGTCGTCATGTCCAATGACGACGGTGGTATCGAAGACCTGACCTTCACCGTCGTCGTCAGCGACGACTGATCGGCCCCCGGGAGGATCAGGTGTCGTGTTCGATGATGCCCAGGTCCTCCCGGTGGTCGTCGATTCCTCCCGGCGGGTAGGACTCGACCTCCGGACGCGCGCGCAGGAACAGGGCGCTTGCGATGAGCCCTCCCCACACGATGACGATGGCGAGGATGAGGGACGCGATGGCGAGGGGGGTCATCGTCCTGCCTCCTTGTTGCGGCTTGCGTCGGGCTCGGGCGGGTACGGTGGCCATGCCCGGTAGTGGTCGGGCGAGTGGCGCCACGGCACGAGCGTCCCGACGACCGCCCCGATGACGAGCACCGCGATCGCCCCCCAGCCGAACACGCCGAGGTACCAGAACGGGTACGTGTCGTACCCCTCGGTGATGAGGGTGATGATGCGCGCCACGAGCATGTATCCGAGGACGAGCGGGGCGAGCACGCCGACGAGCCCGATCCACACCCGTCCGACGGGGAAGGTGGAGAGGGCGTTGAGGTGGTAGCGGAGTTCGGGGCCGCGGCGCAGCACCCAGATGACGACGATCGTCATGATGACCGCGGAGGCGACGATGCCGATGTTGTTCGTCCACATGTCGGTCACGTCGAGGGCCAACAGGCCGGTGGTCGTGGAGAAGAACAGGATCGACAGCACGGCGGAGACGCCCCCGATGCCCACGGCCGCCGCACGACGTGAGATCGACAGCTTCTCCTGGACGGCGGCGATGACCACCTGCAGCACCGAGACGAGGGAGGTGAATCCGGCCATGGCCAGCGATCCGAAGAAGAGCGCGCCGAAGATCGGTCCGCCGGGCATCTCGGACACGATCGCGGGGAAGGTGACGAACGACAGGCCGACCCCGGCGATGCCGTCGAGGTCGGAGACGGCGACACCCTGACGGAACGCGAGGAAGCCGAGCGTGGCGAACACGCCGATACCCGCGAGGATCTCGAACGACGAGTTGGCGAAGGCGACCACGAGGCCGGGGCTGGTGAGGTTCGAGCGCCGTCGACGGTACGACGCGTAGGTGATCATGATGCCGAACGCGATCGACAGGGAGAAGAAGATCTGGCTGTAGGCGGCGATCCACACGTCGGGGTCGGTGAGGGCCGTCCAATTCGGCGTGAACAGCGCGTTGAGCCCGTCGGCGGCCCCGTCGAGGAACAGGGCACGCACCACGAGGATCAGGAACGCGACGACCAGCAGCGGCAGGAATACGACGTTCACGCGCTGGAGGCCCTTGGCCACACCCAGGGCGAGCACGACGATCGCCGCGATCCACACGAGCGCGAGGGGGATGAGCACTCCGGGGACGAAGTCGAGAGTGAAGACGCTGTCTTCGGGGATCCGCAGGTACTCGCCGAACAGGAAGCCCGCCGGGTCGTCACCCCACCGCAGGTCGAAGGAGAAGACGAAGAAGCTCAGCGCCCACGCGATGACCGCGGTGTAGTACAGGCCGATGACGAAGGCGATGGTCACCTGGAACCAGCCGAGCGACTCGAGCCAGCGGCCGGAGCGGCCGCCGAGGCGACGGAAGGCCGTGGGGGCGGCCCCGCGGAAGCGGTGTCCGATCGCGTAGTCGAGGAACAGGATGGGGATACCCGCGGTGATGAGGGCCACGAGGTACGGGATGAGGAACGCGCCGCCGCCGTTCTCGTAGGCCACCCCCGGGAACCGCCAGATGTTGCCGAGCCCGACGGCCGAGCCGATCGCCGACAGGATGAAGCCGACTTGTCCGGTCCACTGCTCGCGTGGTCTCGCGGCTCCCGCGGCGGGGGTGGTGTCGCTCACAGGTGAGCTCCCTTCGTGTTCCTCTCGGCGGCGATCTGAGAACGCCGACGCTAGCAGTGCGCAACGCCGCGCGGGAGTGGTGTCGCGCAGGCTCCCGCCCGGGGTTGGGTCAGCATCCCGGTCCGCGCGGCGATTCCGCGCAGGAACGCTCCACAAGGGCGGTCCGGGCCTCGAGCACCTCGACGGGGTGGCCCGTGCTCTGCGCACGGACGGCGCCGACGACCGGTCGCCAGCCGTGCCCCCAATCGACGGAGGCGTCGTAGACGACGGTGGCGGTGACGATGTACGTGCCGCGCGCGTCATAGGTGTGACCGGTGTCGGTGGGCGTGAACTGCGGCGAGCCCTGGGCGTCCCATGGCGCGCCGCCGGTCGCGGAGGACGAAGTGGTGCCGTCGCCGTAGTCGAACTCGAAACCAACCGGTACGAACCGCACGGCGACCTCGTGTCCGAGTAGCTCGCCGACCATGTTCTGCCCGGAGGCGGCGGCGTAGACGTTGGTGGGCAGGCCCACCACAGCGAACCCCGAGGGCTCGTTGTCGATCGAGGGCCCGACGGGGCGGAAGGAGACCAGATCGTCGGCGGTGACGGTCGGGTACACGAACACGTCGTAGTTGCCCCGATCACAGAACCCCGGCATGCAGTCCGGCACCGCCTCCGCGGGGTCATCGTCCGCGCCGTACCACCCGCCGTCCCCGTCGTCACCACCGCTGTGCGTTCCAGGGCCTGCCGGGCCGCGCGATCCGCCCATAGACGCGCCCACGTCCACTTGCGCCCCGTCGCTAGTCGCAGAGCAAGTGCTTCCCCAGGTCCCCACGTCATTGCATTGTGTGCTCGACGGGACGTGCGCGATCGAGAACGCGAAGATCGTCATTGCTGCAGTGATTAGCACGTCGGGGTTCCACTACGGCCCTCAACGTCGGCCACGAGCCAAGCGGAATCGCTAGGTGTGGACACGAGAGTGACCATTAAGGACTGGACGTCGACACGGTTCGAGTCGACCAAAGATTGGCCATCCGAACCCGTGAGTGTCACCGCGGACACATCGAGACATACCGCCAGCCGAATCGAGAGTGGAAGATCAGCGTCAGTGACCTCCAGGAGCGCGACTTCGGAAGCTCCACCCAGAGTTACTTCCTCGGCGTGGTAGGACGACAGCCCGGCTCTGTCGCTCGCGTTGAGGTCCCCCGTCGTCAGGGCGTAGACGGGCTCGAAGGTCTCCGGGTCGCTGAGATCGACGTCGTTGAGCGCGGCGACGTAGGCGCGATAGGTCGCCTCGGCGGCGGCGAAGGCCTCTTCCTCCGACGCGAAGCCCGTGGGTGTGGGGGTCGGTTCGGGTGTCGGGGAGCAGCCGGCGAGCGCGGCCGTGACGATCAGCACCCCGAGACTGCGGGCGAGGACGGTGGTGGCGCGACTCATCACGGCACAAACGTAGCCGTGTCCGCCGCGCCGGGCGCAGGGTTGTCCACAGGCACCGCAACCGATCGTTCACCATTCCGCCATGTGCCGGACAGTGCGCCCCCTCGCCGGGTTCACCCTGCGCACCCACCGTGTAGAGACAGGCGGGGGGCTGTCTTCCGCGTCTTCCCGTGACCCGGAGGTCCAATGGCACGCGATGTGGCACCGCTGGCGTGGGTCGAGTCCCCCCTGCAGCTGATCGGAGCGGCCGAGTGGGCACACGCGCACCGCGAATCGGTCGTCTTGGCCGGAAGGCTCACGGCGCAGATGTCCGAGACCGCCGACGAACTGCTGGCGCGCGGTGCGCGGTTCTCCGACACCCACCCGTACCTCGGAATCCCCTGGGGCCTGTTGGCGCGCCATCGTCACTGGCTCGTCGGTGACGGGTATTCGGGGCAGTTCCGTCTGGCTGCGGCGGTGCTCCGCCCGCGGCGGGTGACCTTCCTGGACGACGGGGCGAACGCGATCGCCTACGCGGACACCCTCGTCGGGCGCCGACCGTACACGCGCCCCGGCAACCAGGAACGCGGCCTCACGACACGCGTGGGGCCCCTCGCACATGCTCACCTCGTCTCTCGCGCGTTCGCGGGCGATGTCGACGTCTTCACCGCCTTCGACCTCGGCTACGCCCGTCGCGACGCGTTGGCCGAACTCGGCGTCCCGGTGACCGGTCACGCATTCGCGTTCACACGCGAAACCGCCACGCCGCATCCGTTCCGCACCTCACGCGTCGTGCTCGGCAGCGCTCGCCCCGACGACGGTCGCATGGACCGCGACGTCTACCTCGACTGGGTCGCGCACGAAGCGTCGATCGCTCCCGTGACCTACCTGCCGCACCGGCGCGAGTCCGACGAGCAGCTGGCCGCGGTCGCGGAGGTGCCGCACGTGATCATCGAGCGGCCGGACCTCCCGGTCGAGCTCGTGCTGGCCGGGGTCCGGGAACGGCTCGACGTGTTGACGCTCGCCTCGTCGACGACCACCACGCTTCCCCTCGTCCTGCGGGATTCCGCCGTGGTGCTGCGCGAACGTCAACCGGGGACTCGGCACCGGCGGAGGGCGGTGCGATGACCGCCCGCGAGCACGATGTCGCGCGCGAACAGAGCCGCGTCGTCGCGATCATCCCCGCACGCGGGGGATCGAAGGGCGTGCCGGGGAAGAACCTGCGGCGGGTCGGGGGAGTGCCGTTGGTCGCGCGCGCGATCGCCGCTGCCAAGGCTTCCCCCGCGATCGACCTCGTCGTGGTCTCGACCGACGACGAGACCATCGCCGCCGTCGCGCGTGAATGGGGGGCGACCGTGGTCGAACGGCCCGACGCGATCTCCGGCGACACCGCCACCTCCGAGAGCGCACTGCTCCACGCGCTCGACGTGCTGGAGTCGGCGGGCACGCGGACACGGACCCTCGCGTTCCTGCAGGCGACCTCGCCCTTCATCGACACCGACGCCCTCACGACGGCGGTCGCCGAGGTCGAGGCCGGTCGGACCGACAGTGCCTTCTCCGCCGTCGAGACGTACGGCTTCCTGTGGCGGACCGAGGCGGACGGGGGCGCATCCGGCGTCAACCACGACGCCGCACACCGGCCGCGGCGCCAGGATCGCGAGCCGCACTTCCTCGAGACGGGCGCCTTCTACGTCATGGACGCCGCCGGCTTCCGGGAGGCGGGGCACCGCTTCTTCGGACGCATACGCATCGTCGAGGTGCCCGAGAACACCGCGATCGAGATCGACACGGCGGAAGAGCTCGATGTCGCTCGGGCGATGGCGGCGGCCGGTCTGCGCTCCATCGCACCGACGCCGATCGACGGTCCGATCGACGTGGATGCGGTGATCACCGACTTCGACGGCGTCCACACCGACGACCGTGCCCAAGTCGACGCCGACGGCACCGAGTTCGTGCGCGTGAGTCGTTCCGACGGCATGGGCGTCGCGCTGCTGCGCCGGGCCGGCGTGCCCGTCGTCATCCTGTCCACCGAACGCAACCCCGTCGTGTCCACCCGGGCCCGCAAGCTCGGCGTCCATGTCGCCCAAGGACTCGACGACAAAGCCACGGCGCTCGTGGAATGGGCGGCGCAGCAGGGCATCCCCCTGCACCGACTCGCGTACGTCGGCAACGACGTCAACGACCTGGCATGCCTCGAACTCGTCGGCTGGCCGATCGCCGTCCCCGAGTCGCACCCGCTCGTGCTGGCCGCGGCGCGCACCGTCCTCACCGCCTCCGGCGGTGCGGGAGCGGTCCGCGAGGTCGCCGAGCGGGTGCTCGCCGCCCGAGGCATCGCCCCCGACTCTCCGTCCGCCGCGCCCGCGGCACCCACCATGAGGAGCAACGCATGACCGTCACCATCGGAAACACCGTCATCGGGGGCGGTCGGCCCACGTACGTGATCGCCGAGATCGGGCTGAACCACAACGGCGACGTCGAGATCGCCAAGCGCCTCATCGACGTCGCCGCCGACGCCGGGGCGAATGCGGTGAAGTTCCAGAAGCGCACCCCCGCCATCTCGACCCCCGAGCACATGCGCGACGTACCGCGCGAAACGCCCTGGGGCACGATGACCTACTTCGAATACCGCACGCGCATCGAGTTCGGCCGCGACGAGTACATCGCGCTCGCAGACCACGCGCTCCTGCGGGGCGTCGAGTGGTTCGCGTCGCCGTGGGACGTGCCGAGTGTGGCGTTCCTCGAAGAGCTCAACGTCCCCGCCCACAAGGTCGCTTCGGCGTCACTGACCGACACCGAGCTGCTGGAGGCGCTGCGCGACACCGGCAAACCGGTGATCTTGTCCACGGGTATGTCGACGTCGGAGCAGATCGATCGTGCCATCGGGGTTCTGGGCACGGGCAACCTGGTTCTGCTGCACGCGACCTCGACCTACCCGATGGAGCCGGAGGAGGCGAACCTCCGGGTCATCCCGACGCTACGCGAAAGGTACCCCGGAGTTCCGGTGGGATACTCCGGTCACGAGCGCGGACTGCAGATCTCGCTGGCCGCGGTGGCCCTGGGCGCGACGGTGGTCGAGCGCCACATCACGCTCGATCGCACCATGTGGGGGTCCGACCACGCGGCCTCGCTCGAACCGACCGGCCTGAACCACCTCGTGCGCGACATCCGCATCATCGAGTCCGCCCTCGGCGACGGGGTCAAGCGGGTCTTCGACAGCGAACAGGCACCGATGGCGAAGCTGCGCCGCGTCCCCGCGTGACATCCGGCAGGCTCCGTGTCGTCGCGATCGCCGACACCGACTCCTACGTCAAATGGGCGGCCGCGCTGCTCGGGTCGCGGCCCGATGTGGTGGCGGGCACTCTCCTCGTGCTCGAGACGCCGCTCGTGGTCAGCGACGCCCAGGAACGGGCGGCCCTGACCGGCAGTGGAGTGGAGGGTGCCACCCGTGTCGGATACGACGACCTGCTCGAGCGGGTGCGCGAGGTCGGACCTGACGTCGTGATGCTCGCCGCCCGGGGCCCGTTGGTGCGGGTCCTCGCGCGGCTGGTCGCGGCGGCGCTGCCGGACGCGGTCATCGCGACCGGGTTGCCCGGCATCTCGGTGCCCGCGACGCGGAAGGCCCTGGTCTACCGGGCGCAGTGTGACGCGTTCGTGCTGCATTCGCACCGTGAGGTGAGGGAGTTCACCGCGATGGCGATCGAGAGGGGCATCGCGCAGCGTTTCGCGCTCGCGCGGCTGCCGTTCGCGCGCGCCGCCGTGAGCCGTGACGGTGAGGTGCGCGGTGACGACCTGGTGTTCGCCGCGCAGGCGATCGTGCCCCGTGAGCGGGTGGACCGGCTTCGTGTCGCCCGCATGCTCGTCCGGGCCGCGCAGGCTCATCCGAACCGCCGTGTGGTGGTGAAACTGCGCGGGGTCAAGGGCGAGAGCCAGACCCACCGCGAGTACGACGGATACCCCGACCTCATCGCCTCCCTCGGACCCGTTCCCCCGAATCTCGTCTTCTCGACCGAGCCGATGGGCGCCGCGTTGACGCGCGCGGCGGGCCTCGTGACGGTCTCCTCCACCGCGGCCGTCGAGGCGGTGGCACAGGGCACCCCGGTGATCGCGCTGGACACCTTCGGCGTGGGACCGGACCTCATCAACACCGTCTTCGTCGGTAGCGGCCTGCTCGCGGGGGAGGAGTCGGTGATCGCGCGGGACTTCCGCGACCCCGAAGCGGGATGGCTCGAGGACAACTACTTCCACCCGCCGGCCGACGACACGTGGCTCGAGGTGCTGGGAGAACTGGTCACGGCGCGACGTACGGGCTTCCTGCCCCACCGCCCCCCGTGGCCTCGACGAGGCGGAGCGCTCCGCGACGCATGGGAGCGCAAGAGCGTGCTCGGGGCGCTCGACCGGTCTCCGACCGGCCGCGCCGCGTTCGTCATCGGCGTGCCTGCACGGACCGCGGTGCGTCTGCTCCGGCGCGTCGTCCACGCACGGCCCGCCGCTCGCTCCTAACGGGGAGCGTCGTCCGGGGCTTCGGTCTCCGGGTCGTCCGTGTCGCCGTCGGCGTCGAGGAGATCGTCGAGCTCCGCCTGGAACGCGTGGTCGGGAGCCGGTGCCGTCAGCAGCGGCTCGGCGTCGTCGCACCGTGCGATGAGGTCGCTCAGCAACGCTTCGAGTGAGGAGGCCTGCAGGAGCGCGAGGTGATCGAGGGTGCTCAACGGTGCGATGCCCGCCAGCTGCCAACAGGCGTGGGTGGGGTCATCCGCCAACTCGATGTCGGCATCCCACGCCTGTTCGGCGAATTCGGCCGTCATCGACATCAGGCGGCGCACCGTCTGCTCGGCCCGCGTGCGTAGCGGCAGGAGCGCGTCGTCCCACTCGGGCATCGGCAGCTCGCGCACCAGCGCCCGCGGATACGGGTCGTCCTCGAGCCATTGTTCGACCTCGAAGCGCCCACCGCCGATCGCCACGAGCTGCAGATCGTCCTCGCGCGCCGCCACACGGGAGACGCGTGCGAGAGTCCCGGTCGAGAACCGTTGCTCCCCACCGCCGGCCTCCGGCCCCCGGGCGATGAGGACGACGCCGAACTGCGGATCCTCCTCGTCGAGCAGGTTGCCGAGCATCACCAGGTAGCGCGACTCGAAGATGCGCAACGGCAGCGGCATGTAGGGCATCAGCACACTGCTGAGAGGGAACATCGCCGTCTCGCGCATGGCCCCAGTCAACCACCCCCGGAGACGCCCCGGGGCGACCGGGGGCGATAGCCTGACCCTGATGAGCGACGAGACGACAGAACGCCCCCAGACCTCGCAGACCCCGTCGCCGGCCACCACCGACATCCCCGTTCCCACCCAGGCACAGACCTGGCGCGCATTCGCCGTCTGCGTCTCCGTCGCGGCGCTGACGATCCTGGACCTGACGAAGGTCAACGTCGCCCTCCCGTCCATCGAGGATGCGTTCGGGTCCGGCTCGACCGAACTGGGGCTGATCGTCTCCGGGTACGTGCTGACCTTCGGCCTCGTCCTCGTCCCCGCCGGACGGCTCGGCGACCAGCGCTCGCGCCGGGCCCTGTTCATCATCGGGTTGAGCCTGTTCACGGTGATGAGCCTGGTCTGTGCCGTGGCCCCGTCGATGACGGTCCTGCTGATTGCGCGGCTGCTGCAGGGTGTGGCCGCCGGTATCCAGATGCCCCAGGTGCTCGGCATCATCCAGGAGTTGTTCCGCGGACCCGCCCGCGGCAGAGCGTTCGGCGCCTTCGGGGCGATCATCGGCATCTCCACCGCACTCGGCCCGACCATCGGCGGTCTCGCGATCGCACTGGGCGGAGCGCAGGACGGCTGGCGGTGGATCTTCTGGATGAACGTCCCCCTGGGGTTGGCGGCGATCGGGTTGGCGATCTGGCTCCTGCCCCCGCTCCACCGACGCACGCGACGGCCGCTGGAACTCGACCCGTTCGGGACCGTCCTGTTCGCCCTGGCGGTCGTCTCGCTCATGCTCCCGTTCCTGTTCACGACGGGTTCGCCCGACGATGATCCGCTCCGATGGTGGCTTCTGGTCGCGTTCGTGCTCTTCGTGGGGGCTTTCGTGCTGTGGGAGCGGCGCTACGAGGCCACCGGCAAAGCGCCGCTGGTACCGCTGCGTCTGTTCCGGGTCCGCTCGTACCGCAACGGGACGTTGCTGGCGACGTCGTACTTCGCCGCCCTCCCGTCGGTCTTCCTGCTGACCAACCTCTTCCTGCAGGACGGCCTCGGGCTCGAACCGGTTTTCGCCGGAATGGTGTCGATCGGTTTCGCCGTCACGAGCGCGGCCGGGTCATGGGTCGGTGGCACCCTCGTCAACCGCTTCGGTCGCCCCTTGGTGGTATGGGGCCTGACCGCCGTGCTCACCGCGACCGGCCTCTTGGTGGTCGTGGCGGTGTTCGTGCCGCCGCCCTACACGGCGTGGGCGATGGCGGCGGCGATGGTCGTCGGCGGTCTCGGCGGGGGACTGGTCATCTCGCCGAATCAGACCCTCGCCCTGGCGGACATCCCGGTGACCCAAGGGGGCCTCGCCGGATCGGTGGGCCAGCTCGGTCAGCGCATCGGCACCGCGATCGGCACGGCGGTCGCCCTCTCCTTCTTCTACGCGACGATCTATCGCGAGGAGGGGACGGCGAGTGACATCGTGGTCTTCCACGACGCGTACGCGTTCGGGATGCTGACCGCCGCGGTCTTCCTCGCTCTCGCCCTGGTCGTCGGCCTCGTCGACCTGACGTGGCGGCGCCGCCTGCGTGCGGACGATGCGGAAGACGAGTCCGAGCAGCGCGTCGGCCACGCCTGAGCGGCGCGGCGCCTGTTGCTCACGCGGGCCGGACGCGCCGCGAGGGCGGCGGCGCGATCCGACGCGGGGCGTAGTGCGCGATCGGAACGGGCGGCGTCGCCCCGCCGGAGCGTTCGAGTGCCGACCAGGACTCGATCTCGGCGAGGGCGGCCTCGGCGTCCCGGAAGCGGGTGCGCAACGGGAGGGAACGTAGCCAGGTGACATCGACGTGGCCGTCCGGGGTGGCCTCGACGAACGCCACGAGGCGTCGTGAATCGTTCTCCGCGAAGCGGGTGTCATGGATCAAACGTCCGTCGTCTTCGAGATCGACCAGGACGTACTGGGCTGACGAAGGCATCATCGCGATGGTCATGAAAGTGTGCGGCTTTCTGCTCCTGCGAGGGGCACCACCATCGTGCGCGCGACCGGCCTCGATCTCCAGGGGGGTTGACAGGGAATCTTCTGTGATTCGTGCGGCTCTCTTGCGGCGCGGGGCGGCCCGCGCGGCCGACCCCGTCAGTGGCGTGCAGGCCGATCCTCGACGCGGACGACCGCCATCAGGAGCCCGGCCAGGGTGGCACCGACCGCGCCCGCGGCCATGTCGCCGATCGTGTCGGTGTAGGTG
>NZTV01000022.1 GCA_002703245.1 Microbacterium sp. | reverse complement strand
GAACGACTCCTTCAACGACGAGGACTCGTACAACGACTACGAGGACTCCTACAACCAGGACTCGTACAACGACACCGAGATCAACATCGACAACTCGACCAACCTGGACGACGAGTCGGTCACGGTCGGCGTGCGCCAGTACAACACCGGCTTCGGTGACTTCCACGTCGGCGGTCTCGCCGGCGCGGGCGCCGCTGCCGCGGGTGCTGCCGCCCTGAACATCGAGATCGACAACCGCTCGACGCAGGTCGACCAGTCGGTCAACCAGGCGATCGCCGCGGACGGTCCCGTGGTCCAGGGCTTCGCCAACGGTGCCGTCGTCAACACCGGCGACTGGGGTGCCGCCGCCGGCGACGACGCCGAGGTCAACACCACGGAGACCCACATCTCCACGGGTGACATCCTCATCGGCAACACCACCGTCGAGACCCACATCGCGGACTCGTTCAACGACTCGTCGACGAACACGTGGACCGAGTACGAGATGGAGATCGACGACTCGTTCAACGACTTCTCCGACCACACGAACGTCGAGGTCGAGATCGACGACGCGTTCAACGAGTTCGACTCCGACGTCGACAACGACTGGGAGTGGGAGAACAACGGCAACATCTTCAGCCCCGGCGGAGACGTGGTCGAGTTCGACCTGTGATCGTCAGCTGATCATCGCCTCGCCCGGCCGCCCTTCGGGGCGACCGGGCGCGGTCGTGTCATCGGCCCGCGCTGCGCTCTACCCCCGTGCGGGGGATCGGGATAGCGTGGGGCCTGCGTACGGAATCGAGGGGGATACGTGAGCGACGACATCGCGAAGCGAGACGAAGACACCGAGTCGGCGCTGGTGTCGCCGCAGACGGGGAAGCAGCTGGTCGCCCTCGTCGACAACGTCGAAAAGCTGGCGTCGGCGACGGGCCGGGCCGACCTCGCCGAGCGGCTCGACCACACCCGCAAGCGCCTGCAGGACCCGAACGTGCGAGTCATCGTGGTGGGCGAATTCAAGAAGGGCAAGAGCAAGCTCATCAACGCGCTCGTGAACGCGCCGGTGTGTCCCGTCGACGATGACGTGGCCACCAGCGTGCCGACGGCGGTCGGCTACGCTGAGACCCCCCGCGCATGGGTCGTACAGCAGAAGGGCGACGAACCGGGTGTCGTCGAAGAGATCGACATCCCGCTCGACGCGCTCGCCGACTACGTCTCCGAACGCGGCAATCCGAGCAACGAGCAGCGACTGCTGTCGGCCGAAGTGGTGCTGCCCCGCGAGTTGTTGCGCGGCGGCCTGCGACTCGTCGATTCTCCGGGCGTCGGCGGGCTCGACTCCACGAACGCCCTCACGACCCTCGCGGCGCTGTCGTCGGCGCATGCGGTGCTGCTGGTGTCGGATGCGTCGCAGGAGTACACCGAGCCCGAGGTGCAGTTCCTCCGACACGCCATGCGGGTTTCGCCGAACGTGGCCGCGGTGCTGTCGAAGACCGACCTGTACCCGCAGTGGCGCGACGTCGAACGTATCGACCGCTCCCACCTCGGCGACGTCGGTGACGTCCCGATCTTCTCGGTCTCCAGCGATCTGCGCCTGCTGGCGGCGGAGCATCACGACCGTGAGCTGAACCAGGAGTCCGGGTTCCCCGAGCTCGTGCACCACCTGCGCGGGGAGGTGCTCGGCCACGCCGAGGTGATCCACGCCCGGAGCGCCGTGCACGACGTCGTATCGGTGGTCGACCAGATGGAGATCTCGCTCACCTCGGAGCTGAACGCGATCCTCCACCCGGAAGACACCCCCAGGATGATCGCGCAGCTCGAAGACGCCAAAGCGCGAGCGGATGAGTTCCGCGGCCGATCCTCGAAGTGGCAGACCACCCTCAACGACGGTGTCGCCGACCTCATCTCCGACATGGAGCACGATCTCCGCGACCGGTTGCGCCGCGTGCAGCGCGAGGCGGAGGCCTCGATCGACGAGGGCGATCCGGGCCCGATCTGGGATCAGATCACCGAGTGGATCGACCAGCGGATCAACGCGGCCGTCTCCGAGACGTTCGTGTGGACCGACGAGCGTTCCCGATGGCTCTGCGAAGAGGTCGCCGAGCAGTTCTTCGAGGGGCAGACCGAGATCCCGCTGTTCGCCGTCGGTGACACCGAGGGGGTGCTGGACCCGGTGGACCGCATCGGCGACGTCGACTCCGGGCAGATGGGCGCAGCGGAGAAGATCTTCATTGGGGTGCGCGGCTCGTACGGCGGTGTGTTGATGGTGGGCCTGGCGACGGGCCTCATCGGGCTGTCGCTCATCAACCCGCTGTCGTTGCTCGCCGGCGTCGTGGTCGGCCGCCGCGCGTACCGCGAGGACATGACCAATCGGCTGGCGCGACGGCGGTTCGAGGCCAAGACGGTCGTCCGTCGGCATATCGAAGAGGTGATCTTCCAGGTCGGAAAGCAGCTGAAGGACCGCCTGCGGCTGGTCCAGCGGGCGGCCCGTGACCACTTCGGCGGCATGGCCGATGAGTTGCACCGCTCGCTCGGCGACGCCGTTCTGGCCGCCAAACAGGCCGCATCGACCTATGCCGCCGGGCGCGACACCCGGGTCAAGGAGCTGCAGGCGCAGATCCGGCAGCTCGAGACCCTCAAGGGGAGGATCCCGGCGGTCGCCCCGGCCAAGCAGCTCGAGACGGCGCGCTCGTGAGCGTCCGCGACGACGCCGCGCGGCTGCTCGAGCAGACCCGTGCGGTCTACGCCGACGATGCCGAGGCGACCGCTCAGCTCGACGCCCTCGATCGTCGGCTGCACGAGCCGCTTCGATTGGCGCTGGCGGGTATGGTCAAGGCCGGCAAGTCCACGCTGCTGAACGCGATGCTCGGCGAGCGGATCGCCCCGACCGACGCGGGAGAGTGCACGCGGGTGGTCACGTGGTATCGCTACGCGGACACGCCGTCGGTCACCCTGCACCGTCGTGACGGCGAACAACGGCGTCTGGCGATCCACCGCGACCGCGGGCGGCTCGTCTTCGAACTCGGTGAGGCGTCGGCGGACGAGGTCGACTGGATCGACGTCGGCTGGCCGTCGAGCGGCCTCCGGTCGCTCATCCTCATCGACACCCCCGGCATCGCGTCGTTGTCGCTGGATGTCTCCGCACGCTCGACCGATTTCCTGGTGCCCGAGGCGAAGCCGTCGTCGGCGGACGCGATCATCTATCTGATGCGGCATCTGCACGCCTCCGACATGAAATTCCTCGAGTCGTTCCGCGACACGGCCGCCGGGGCGTCGCAGACGGTCAACGCGGTGGCCGTGCTCTCGCGTGCCGACGAGATCGGCTCCGGTCGCATCGACTCGATCCTCTCGGCGAACAAGGTCGCCCGGCGGTACGAGCTCGACGGCGACCTCGCCTCTCTCGCGCTCGGTGTCATCCCGGTGGCGGGCCTGCTCGCCGAGAGCGCCCGCACCCTTCGCGAGGACGAATACGCCGCGTTCAAAGAACTCGCCGGCCTCGACCGCGAGGCGCGGGAGCGCCTGCTGATCTCCGCGGACCGGTTCGTGCGACCCTCCGACGCCACGGCGCTCGGAGTCGACGCCCGCCGTGCGCTGCTCGCGCGGTTCGGCATCTTCGGCGTCCGGCTGGCGACGGCGCTGCTGCGGCGCTCGACGCCGACATCGACGGACTTCGCCGAGATGCTCGTGCAACAGAGCGGACTGAACGAGCTGCAGCAGTTCGTCCGCGATCAGTTCCGCACCCGGGCGGCGATCCTGAAGATCCGCGGCGTGCTCGACGGTCTCGATCAGGTGCTCACCGATTTCCCCCGCGACGACATCGACGACGTGCGGGCGGGGATCGAGCGGATCCGCGTCACGGCGCACGCGCTGCGCGAGCTCTCCACGTTGGCGCGTGCGCGGGCCGACGGGCTGCCGCTCGCGCCCGCCGACGCGGCGGAGGCCGAGCGGGTCATCGGGGGCAAGGGCACCTCGGTGACCGCGCGTCTCGGGCTCGCCGACGACGCATCGGACGAGGCGGTCCGCGACGAGGCGGACCGCCTGCTGGCCCGCTGGCGCGGGCTGGGTCAGTCCCCGCTCACCGAACGCAGCGCCGCTGAGGTCTGTCGGGTGGTCGTCCGCAGCCTCGAGGAGATCGTCTCAGTACTCCCCGCTGTCACCGGATCGCCGGACGTCGTGCTTGCGGGCCGTCCAGGCCAGGGCGCCTCGTAGCGTCGAGAGCAGCAGGGCGAGCACCGCGAACCCCGCTTCGCCGATGAACAGCTGACGCAGCATCGAGCCGTACTCGCCCCCGCCCACCAGCTCGAGGGCGATCAGGAACGCCACGATCTGGACCATGACCGTCGCGAACTGCCACCATCGTGCGCCCGGTTTGCGGCTCGAGAACGACACCAGAAGCACGATCTGCATCAGCACCAGTGTGACGATCACGGCGAACACCGACCAGTACACGATGTCGGCGGCGGCCTCGTAGGTGTCGTCCGTGCGGTCTTCGCTGACCGCCTTGATCGCGTCGATGATCAGCGGCAGTTGGTCTTCGCGGATGACGAAGTAGAAGACCACCGTGACGGCGCCGAAAGCAAGGCTGAGCACCCACAGGAACTGGCTGAGACGCACCGAGAACGGCGGCGGAGCCTTGGTGAGCACCGGGGCGCTGTTGCCGCTGGCGAGCGTCGGTCGCTCCGGGGCGTCTCTCGGAGGCTTCGGAGGCGGCTGCGTCCCGGACCGTCCCGGTTGCGTCCGAGCCGGGAGCGGCGGGCGAGGCGGGATCTCTTGACGGGCGGGCGAGGTCGATGTCTGCGACACGATGGGCTCCGGTCTAGGTGATACCTCACCCGCGCGCCGCGACGAGGCCTCGGCGCGCGGGTGAGGGGGCCTGCGATCTGGGGACACGAGCGCGCCTTACGGCTGCTCTTCGAGTTCCATCTCCATCGGCTCCTCGACGAAGTCGGCGGAGGTGTCGGCCTCGTAGCCGTAATCGCTCTCGACGGAGGCGGTCTCGACCGCGACCTCGTTCTCGACCGCGACATCGCCGCCCACGTTGCCGTTGTTCACGGTCGTCTGCGTGTTGTCGACCTCCGCCGACGTGTCGTTGAACGACTCGTCGACGCTGACGTCGGCGGAAGCCTCGTCGGTCTCGCTGTTGAACGACTCGTCGATCGCGGCGTCGGTCTCGGTGTTCGTGTTCGTCGACTCGTCGTTGAACGAACCGTCGATGTCGACGTCGGTGGTTTCGTTGCCGATCGCGATGTCGCCGGTATCGATGTCGGTGGTCGACGTGTCGACGCTGGCGGTCTCGCCGGCGGCGGCACCGTAGTCACCGCTGTTGACGATGGCCTCGTTGTCGAAGATCTGGTTGACGTCGCCGTTGGCCCAGATGTTCTGGTTGACCGACTGGTCGACGATCGTCGCGCGGTTGTCGATCGTGAAGGTCTGCGTGATCGTGTTGATCTCCTCCACCGGCGTGGGCTTCGGGCCCGGGGGGTGGGGATGCGGATTCGGGTGCGGATGGACGTCGTGCCGCTCGACCACGACGGGCGCCACGGCGCGGACATCGTCGGCGCAGATGTCCGACAGTCCGTTCGCGGCGAGCGTTCCTTCGGGATCCTGCTCGAACTCCGCGGCGGCCTCCGGGTCTCTCAGAAGGCTCAGGATGAACTCGATCAGTGCGTCGGCGATCGTCGCCAGCGGGGTGGTCATGGTCTGTCTCCTGTCGTTTCGAGACTCGTTCTCGAGGCTATGCAGATATGCGAGGTTCGGAATCGGGGATAACCCCGAAAGATTCGGTGGGCCCTTAGGGGTCCGGCGGGGAATTCGGGGGTCATCGTGCGGCCCCCTCGGTGACTCCCATCGCCACCCGCAACTTGGCCAGCAGATCCGAGCGGGATGTCGCCCCCAGCCGGCGGCGGATCTGGCCGATGTGGTGTTCGGCGGTGCGGGGTGAGATGAACAGCTCGGCCCCGATCTCGGCGTAGGTCCGTCCCTGCAACACGAGGTGCGCGATCTCGTGTTCGCGTTCGCTCAGACCGCTCGCGGCGGCCGTGGCGACGGGGCCGGTGGGTGGTTCGTTCGGTGACGGGGTCTCGCGCGGGTGCAATTCGCGGGCGCACGCCAGCAGTCGCGCTCCGACTTTCTTGTCCTTACTGCGACGTGCGCCGTGCCCGGCCAGGCGCGCACCGTCCCACGCCAGGCCCACCGTCGCCAGTCCGCGGGCGGCGGTCTCGACCGCATCCGGATCGATCGTGCCGGCCAGTACCGAGGTCCACACGCCACCGGCCTGCGCCATGCGCGCCGCGAGGGGGTTGCGGTGTGCCGCTTCGACGAGTGCCTTGGCGTGCGGGACGAGGTCGTCGGGACGATTCCTCAGAATTCCGCGCTGGATCCCCGCCCAGTGCAACGCCGTCGCCCACACCGAGGGCTGGCCGAGTCGATCCACCAGCACCAGCGCGTCGCGGAACGCCGGCTGCATCCACTCGGCGTCTCCCAGACGCGCCGACACGACGACCAGCTCGCTGAGCGGCAGCAGCGTGTACAGGTCGGGCTCGACGCGGCGCACGCGGCTCTTCAACGACTCCCACGCCGCGCCGAGTGCCGCCGCGTCTTCGTAGCGACGGGCGAGTTCGACGGTCACCGCCGCGGCGATCAGGTCGTCACGGGCCGCCAAGACGACGCCGTCCGCGGTCGCCTCCGCGAGCGAACGGCGCGCCTCGGCGACCTGCTCGCGTTGCACCGCGATCCACGCGTTCCACAGCAGCAGCCGCGGCCGCCAGCGACGACAGCGCTCGGTGTGGGAGAGGGCGTCGGTGACGACCGTGTGCGCCAGCTCCAGGTCGCCGATGCCGATGGCAGCGGTGGCGGCGACCACCGCGGGAAGCTCGGGGGTCGGGGCGGTGTCGCGGGCCGCGCAGTACAGATCCGCCGCACGACGGAGGTCGTCGACCGCCTCTCGGGGGCTCTCGTCCGAGAGGGTGGCGCGCAGGCCGCGATCGAGCAGGTCGAGCGCAACGCCCAGCGTCGACGGGGCGCCCGGCGCGGCGGCGTCCGGTTCGGGCTCCTCGGCGTCGAGGTCTGCGGTCATCCCGGCGCCGATCGCCGCGATGACCGCCCGTGTCCGGCCGGTTCCGGTGGTCGGTGGCATCGCCCGATAGGTGTGGTCGGCGACCGACATCATGCCGCGGTCGGCCCACGTCACGGCCAGCGTGTCGGCGGCCAGGTCGTGGTCGGGGTGGTCCGGGGTGATGTCCATGTCACCGAGCAGCAGTCCCGCGCCGTCGCCGTCGCCCGCGGCCCACAGTGCGTGAGCGCGGGCCACGGTGATGTCGGATTCCGGCACCCCGCACGCGACCGCGCGTTCGAACAGCGCGGCGGCGAGGGCGGGTTCACACGCGATCTCGGCGCGGGCGCGTTCGGCGATCGCGACCCCGAGTGCGGGATCGACGACCCCGTCCAGGCAGGCGGCCAGGTCCGATCCGGGGACGAGGTCGATCGATCCGTGGCGGAGCAGGTCGATGAGTACGTCGATGGAGACACTCGCCCGGGCGACCTCGGCCACGAGCGGCGCCGGACGCCCGTTGGCGGTGAGCAGGCCCTCCGCGTAACCCTCGGCGACCACATCGGCCGGGTCCGCGTGGTCCATGCCGGAGTCGCGGGCGCCGAGACTGAGGCTCTCGATGCGACGGCGTACCGCGGGGGAGACCGTCTCCAGGCGATGTCGTATGCGCCGACGCACGACGCGGGTGAGTTCGCGGTGCGCGGCGTCGTCGCTGCAGTCCTGCAGATCGTGCGCTTCGACGCAGGCGGCCACCAACCAGGCGATACCGCCGGCGACGTCGAGGATGTGCTGCGCGCAGGCGGTGTCGGCCGACATGAGGTCGGTGCGCACTTCGGCGAGGGTGACTTCGCCGAGAAGGACGGGCGGGCTGTCGTGCTCGACGATCCGGGTGATCTCGATCAGCCCGGCGGGTGCGGGCCAGGTCCGGTAGGCGACCACCAGGCCCGCCTCCGGGCGGTTCGCCCGCGTGAGGAGTGCGGACAGCTGCTCGGTCGACAACTCCTGGGCGTCGTCGACCAGCACGGTCACCTCGTCGTCGACCGCGGGCACGCGCTCGCGTGGTGACAACGACCGCGTCGGACGCCCCTCGCGTTCGAGTCTCGCGCGCAGATAGGCCAACGCGTCGGTCTTGCCCGAGCCGGCGCTCCCGACGATCGCGGCGCGCAGTGGGGGTCTGCGCGTGACGAGATCATCGAGAGCGCCGAGTGCGTGGGCAGCCCGGGGGAGCACTTCGACCGCCGGATCGGTGGTGTCGGTGAGTCGAGTCATCTCCGCCCCCGCACGTCAGCCCGCCACCGTCGTGCCGGACGGTTCGGGGCTCGGTGACGTCGGGGGAGTCGTCTGGGTCTGCGATGGGGCGGGGTCCGGCGCCGTCGAGGGCGAGCCGGATGCGGTCGGCGTCGGGTCGCTCGTCGGCTCCGGTGCCGGCGGTGTCGTCTGCTGCGGCGTCGGGTCGCTCGTGGGCGTCGGGTCGCTCGTCGGGGACGGATCGGTGGTGGGAGAGGGATCCGACGTCGGGGTCGATGTGGGTGTCGGCGTCGAGGTGGCCGTCGGCGTCGGTGTCGACGAGGGCGTCGTGGACGGTGTGGTCGGCGTCGGCGTCGAGGTGGTCGGTGGTGTCGCCGACGAGCCGGACGACCCCGCGGATCCGGTCGACCCGGTCGAACTCGATCCGCTCGATCCGGAGGAGCCGGAGGAGCCGGAGGAGCCCGAGGAGCCGGACGAGGCCGGCGGTGTCGACGTCGACGGTGACGTGCGGCCCTGCGATGCGCTCGACGAGGAGGACGACACCGGGGTGGTGCGGGTGTTGTGCACCATCGGGTTGCTCCGTGGCGTCGTCCAGCCGCCGGTGTCCGTGTGAGGCGCGGGAGCAGCCTCG
Organism: Microbacterium sp.; assembly: GCA_002703245.1. Taxonomy (GTDB): domain Bacteria; phylum Actinomycetota; class Actinomycetes; order Actinomycetales; family Microbacteriaceae; genus Microbacterium; species Microbacterium aquimaris. The sequence continues at coordinate 6,295 of NZTV01000022.1, read as the reverse complement.
GGGGCGGCGGCCTGCGGCTCGTCGCCGGCGGCTTCGGGGTCGCTGGTCTCGACGATCTGTTCGGTGCTGCCGACCAGTTCCATCCCGAGCCACTCGGTGAGCGACTGCTGGCTCGAGTTGGCCGCGAGGGTGCTGTTGCCCAGCCCGGTCGCGTTGGCCAGGACGAGTCCGCTGGCCAGCACCAGGGCGCCGGCGGCCGACGCGGCGATCGGGATCGCCCGCGAGCGGCGGGGAGCCATCGCGGTCACGTTCGGGAGGGCGGCGGGCTCGGCGGTCGGTTCGAGGGCGGCGGCGCCGGTGGGCAGCGCGGCCGGTCCGGCCACCGTTGCGCCCGCGGGGGCCACCGCACGGGCCGCGCCGAGGGCGATCGAGGACTTCGGGTCGGCGTCGATCGCGATCGGGCGGTCGAACCGCTCCGACAGCAGCTGGGCGACCAGCGGGATGCGCGACGACCCGCCCACCAGCAGGATGCTCTCCACCTCGGCCGGATCGAGCCCGGCGGTCTCGAGCGTGTCTTCCAGGGTGTCGGCGGTGCGTTCGATCGAGGGCGAGATCATGTCCTCGAATTCGGCGCGGGTCAGGCGCACGCTGGCCGCGCCCGTCGGCAACAGGACCGGGATCGTCACGTCGGAGTCGAAGGAGAGCGCCTCCTTGGCGTCGACGCACTCGCGGCGCAGCTGCGCGAGGGCGAGTCGCGTGTCGGCGTCGTCGGCCTGGAGGTCGGCGGCGGTGACGCCGGCCGACCGCAACACGTGACGCAACACCTCGTCGTCGAAGTCGGCGCCGCCGAGGTTGTCGATACCCGTCGCGGTGCCGATCGGGGCGAACCCGCCCTCGCCGTCCTTGCGCAGGATGACCGAGTCGAAGGTACCCCCGCCGAGGTCGTATACGGCGAGTGCGCCACCGGTTTCGAGCAGGCGCCCCGCCTCGTACTGCCGCGCCGCCGCTTCGGGTTCGCTGATCAGCGAGACCTCGCCGATCTCCGCGCGCTCCAGCGCGGTGCGGATCAGACCCAGGCGATGCGCGCCCCATCCGGTCGGGTGGGTCAGCATCATCGCCGTCGGCGATCCGCCTTCGCGCTCGACGACCGTCTCGACGACCGAGGCGACGGTGCGCGCATAAAGCTGTTCGGGTGGCAGGGTGCGTCCGCCCACCGACAGGGGGACGTCGTCGCCGATGCTCCGTTTGAATTCGCGCACCAGCCGGTCCGGCTGACTGATGCCGCGACGTTCGGCGGCATCGCCGAACAGCAGGTCCTCGGCGGTGACGAAGACCGATGAGGGAGCGCTGTCGCTGCTCCTGCCGAGCGGAAAGCTACGGGCGTCGAGTGTTCCGTCGGCAGCGGACCGCGCGGTCGCCACCGCCGTCCGGCTCGTGCCGACGTCGATGCCCAGAAAATACGCCGTTGCCATGATCCCCCCACGGATCGGGCGCGGACTGGTGAGAGCCCGTGATTATCCCAGTTGTTCCCAGTTTCCCAGTGGAGCAGGCCCGGCGTCCTTGCCGTGATGGCGAGCGCCGGCGTCTGCTTCCGTTGCCAGGTCACCCAGCTGACCCGGTCTCGGTGGTGTCATCGTACACACATAGGAGGGGAGTCGGCCAGGGCCTCGGTGATACGTGTCGACCCCGAATCTGGCACTCGCGTTGCAAGAGTGCCAGCGCTTCCCTAGACTTGCGTTAGCACTCTCAGCCCGAGTTTGCTAACGAGTCTTGACGTCTCACAGGAAAGCAGAGGTAGACCCGTGTCGGTTTCCATCAAGCCGCTCGAGGACCGCATCGTCATCAAGCAGGTCGAGGCCGAGCAGACCACGTCCAGCGGTCTGGTCATCCCCGACACCGCCAAGGAGAAGCCCCAGGAGGGCGAGGTCGTGGCGGTCGGCCCCGGTCGTATCGATGACAACGGCAACCGTGTCCCGCTCGACGTCGCCGTCGGCGACCGCGTCATCTACAGCAAGTACGGCGGAACCGAAGTGAAGTTCGGTGTCGACGAGTACCTGGTGTTGTCGGCGCGCGACGTGCTGGCGGTCGTCGTCCGCTGAGACACCCCGCGTGGAGAAGGGTCCGGATGCTTCGGCATCCGGGCCCTTCGTCGTATCGCGGCGGATGCCGGACGCGACGCCGGGGCGGCCGTAGGATGGGCCGGTGAAACCAGACGCATCCGGTGCCGTCCCGGATGACGCGTCGACCGACGCCCCGGAGCTCGGCGAAGCGGCCGCCGCGACCGCCGGGGTCGCCGTCGCGGCGGCTGAGCCGGTCCGTTCCCACGCCGTCGGCGGCCTGTATGCGTTCTCGGCCTACCTCATCTGGGGCTTCCTGCCCCTCTACTTCGTCGCGCTCGCGCCCACCGGGCCCTGGGAGGTCGTCGCGTGGCGCATCGTGCTGTCCCTGGTCTTCTGCGGGGTCCTGCTGACCCTCACCCGCACCTGGCCTCGGCTTCGCGCCATCCTCCGATCGCCGCGCCTGGCGTTGTGGACGGTCGCGGCGGGGGTCCTCATCTACGTCAACTGGCAGGTGTTCGTCATCGCCACGCTCACGGGCCACGTGATCGAGACGAGTCTCGGGTACTTCATCAACCCGATCTTCACGGTGCTGCTGGGGGTGCTGATCCTGCGCGAGCGACTGCGCCCGGCACAGTGGACGGCGGTCGGGATCGCCGCGGCGGCCGTGGTGGTGATCGTCATCGGGTACGGGGCGTTCCCGTGGATCGCGCTGACGTTGACGGCCTCCTTCGGCCTGTACGGGCTGGTCAAAAAGCGCATCGGACCCTCGGTCGACGCGGTCAGCGGGCTGACGTTGGAATCGCTGTGGCTGACCCCCGTCGCCGTCGTCCAGCTGATGCTGGTCGCGGCGACCACGGGCATCACCCTCGGCGCGGCCGGGCCGCTGCATGCGGTGCTGTTGCTGGGCGCCGGCGTCATGACCGCCACGCCCCTGCTCTTTTTCGCCGCCGGTGCACGGCGCGTGCCGCTGACCCTGATCGGTCTGCTCCAGTTCGTCACGCCCATCCTGCAGTTCACCATCGGCGTGTGGATCCTGCAGGAGCCGATGCCCGTCGAGCGATGGATCGGGTTTGCTCTGGTGTGGATCGCCCTGGTGGTGCTGTCGGCCGATTCCGTGATCGCGGCACGTCGCGGGCGCCGCGCCGTCGCCGACGTCGCCGACCTGGCATGAGCGGCGCGGGGATCGGTCAGCGAACGAGGCGTGCGATCGCCTGCGACGCCTCGGCGATCTTCTCCTCCGCCTCGACGCCCCCGGCGCGGGCCGCATCGACCACGCAGTGCCGCAGGTGGTCGTCGAGCAGCCCCAGGGCGACCGTCTCGAGCGCGCTGGTCAGTGCGCTGATCTGGGTGAGGATGTCGATGCAGTAGCGCTCGTCCTCGACCATCGTGCGGATGCCGCGTGCCTGACCCTCGATGCGCTTGAGGCGGTTGAGGTACCGGTCCTTGTCGGTGATGTACCCGTGCGACGCAGGGGCGTCGGCCGTGGCGTCGGCGGTGGTGTGCGGTCCGGTCTCGGTCATCGGGGCTCCTCGGGGACGGTACTGCGGAATCTGCGCAGCAACAGGCTGTTGCCGACGACGAAGACGCTCGAGAACGCCATCGCGGCTCCGGCGATCATGGGATTGAGCAGCCCGAAGGCGGCGAGCGGGATCGCGGCGGTGTTGTAGGCGAACGCCCAGAAGAGGTTGGTCTTGATCGTGCGCAGGGTCGCCCGGGACAGGCGGAGGGCGTCGACGGCGACGAGCAGATCGTCGCGGACGAGGGTGAGGTCGGAGGCGGCGATCGCGGCATCGGTCCCGGTGCCCATCGCGACCCCGAGGTCGGCCTGTGCGAGGGCCGCGGCGTCGTTGACGCCGTCACCGACCATCGCCACGGTCCGGCCCCGGTCCTGCAGCGCGCGGATCGTCTCGACCTTCCCCTCCGGCAGCACGCCGGCCACGACCCGGTCGATGCCGACCTGCGCGGCGACACCTCGGGCCACGCTCTCCCCGTCTCCGGTGAGCAGAACCGGTTCCAGACCGAGCTCGCGCAGGCGTCGGATCGTGTCGGCACTGGTCGGCCGGACGGTGTCGCCCAGCGTGACGGTGCCGCGCGCCGCGCCGTCCCACGCCACCTGCACGGTCGTGAGGTCGGCATCGCCCGTGGGCAGGGGGTCGATGCCGCGGGCGCGGAGCAGATCCGCGCGGCCGACGAGCACCGCGTGACCCTCGACCACCCCGGACACGCCCGAGCCAGCGGTTCCGGCGAAGCCCTCGACGGGCGGCAGGTCGGTCACCCGTGTGCGCGCCGCCGCCGCGATCGCCCGGGCCAGGGGGTGCTCGGAGGCGTCCTCGACGGCGCCCGCCAGACGGAGCACGTCGACGGTGCGCTCTCCGGGCGCCGGGGTGACGTCGGTGACGGTCATACGACCGGTCGTGACCGTGCCGGTCTTGTCCAGCACGATCGTGTCGACGGTGCGGGTGGATTCCAGGACCTCCGGGCCGGTGATGAGGATGCCCAGCTGCGCGCCGCGGCCGGTTCCCACCATGAGCGCGGTCGGTGTCGCCAGGCCCAGGGCACAGGGGCACGCGATGATCAGGACCGCCACGGCCGCCGTGAAGGCGGCCTGTACCGTCCCGCCCGCCAGTATCCAGGCCAGCAGGGTCACCAGCGCGACCGCGATGACGATCGGGACGAACACCGACGACACACGGTCGGCTAGGCGCTGCACGTCGGCCTTCCGGGACTGCGCCTGGTCGACCAGGCGGGTCATCTGGGACAGCTGGGTGTCGGATCCCACGCGTGTGGCACGGACGACGATGCGTCCCCCCACGTTCAGGGTGGCGCCGACGACCGTGTCGCCGGGAGTCACGTCGCGCGGCACGGACTCCCCGGTGATCAGCGCGGTGTCGATGCTGCTCTCGCCCGAGACGACGACCCCGTCGGTGGCGACCTTCTCGCCGGGGCGCACGACGACATCGTCCCCCACCCGCAGGGCCGAGACCGGTACACGCACCTCGACGCCGTCGCGCAGCACGGCGGCATCCTTCGCACCGAGCTCGAGCAGCGCCCGCAGCGCCGTCCCCGCGCGGCGCTTCGCACGCATCTCGGCGTAGCGCCCGGCCAGCAGGAACATCGTCACGCCCGCGGCGACCTCGAGGTAGACGGCGGGTTCTTCGGATGGGGTGAACCACGCGAAACCGTGGGTCATCCCGATCGCGCCCGCCGGTGTGAACAGCAGGGCGTACAGCGACCACAGCGTCGCGGCGGTCACGCCCAGGGAGATGAGGGTGTCCATCGTGACCGCGCCGTGACGGATGTTCACCGCCGCGGCGCGGTGGAACGGCCACGCGGCCCACGTGACCACCGGCAGCGCCAGGGCGAGTGACACCCACTGCCAGCCGGGGAACTGCCACGCCGGGACCATCGAGAGCGCGATCACCGGGCAGGCGAGCACCACGGCCGCGAGAAGGCGGATGCGCAGCGCCCGCGTCTCGGCGTCGGCACGTGCATCGACGTCGTCGACGGGTCGGGGGACGCTCGCGTCGTAGCCGGTGCGCTGGACTTCGGCGATGAGCGCGTCGACCTCGACGCCCGGGCCCACCTCGGCGTGCGCGCGCTCGGTGGCGTAGTTGACGGTGGCCGTGACGCCGTCCAGGCGATTGAGGCGCTTCTCGATCCGTGCCGCGCACGACGCGCACGTCATCCCCTGGATGTCGAGGTCGACTCCGGCGGGCCCCACCTCGGAGACCGAGGCCATCAGGCGCGGGTCGCGGCGTAGCCGGCCTCGTCGACGGCGGCCAGGACGTCGGCGTCATCGAGGGGCGTGCCGTCGGTGGTCAGGGAGAGTCGCCCGGAGGAGGCGCTGACCTCGACCGCGGTCACACCCGGCAGTCTGGAGACCTCCTCGGTCACGGCGCGTTCGCAGTGACCGCAGGTCATCCCGGTCACGAGGTAATCGACGGCGATGTCGGAGTTCATGGTGTCTCCTGTCGGTGGGGGCGGCCGGGAATCACCGGCATGGTCGAGAACAGGATACCCCCTCTGGGTATTCCCGTCCCCGTGTGCCGCCGGCGGCCGTTGCCGGATTGTGACCTTGTCGCCGCCCCCGTTACAGATCGTTAACGAACGGCAACATCGTCGAGACGTCTGCGCGGCTAGGTTGTGATCACTGGGTGGGCGCCCGAGCCTTCCCGTGGCAAATCACACACAGCAAGGAGCAACATGAGCGTCATCACACGTTCGCGCGCGACCACTCTCGGCGGCCTGGCCGTCGTCGGTGTGAGCGCTCTCGTCCTGGCGGGTTGTGCCGGGGG
>NZTV01000021.1 GCA_002703245.1 Microbacterium sp. | reverse complement strand
CGGCCTCGACGACGGTTCGGCGCACGCGGCGATCGCGGTCGCCGTCGGGGCGCCGGACCGGGTGGCGGCCACAACACGCCCCGCCGTGACATCTCCGGTCTCACCGAGCATGTCCCACGATCGCGCGGGACTGACCCCGGCTTGCAGCATGACGGCCAATCGGAGCACCGTAGCGGCCGGATCCGACGAGTCGCGCCCCGTTCCCGGCGATCTCAGGAGGGCCACGGCATCTCCTCGACGCGAAGGCGTCCCGATCCGTCGAGCTCCGGGCGCCCGACCGCGGCGACCTCCCGGCGCCCGTCGGGGCGCCGGGACACATGGATGACGAGATCCAGCGCGCTGACCGTCTGGCGCGCGAGCGTACGATCGTCCCACCCCGCCAGCGCCCCGAGCGCCTCCAGCCGTGCGGCGACCTCGCCGATGCCGTTCGCGTGGACGGTCCCCGCACCGCCGTCATGCCCCGTGTTGAGAGCGCCGAGCAGGTCGCGCACCTCGGCGCCGCGCACTTCGCCCACCGCGAGGCGGTCGGGGCGCATGCGAAGCGCCTCGCGCACCAACCGGGAGAGGTCGACCGCACCGGCCCCCTCGAGGTTCGCCTGCCGCGCCTCCAGACGCACATGATGCGGGTGGTCCACCCGCAGTTCGGCGACGTCTTCGACCGTGACGATGCGCTCCGAGGCCGGGGCACTCGAGAGCAGGGCGGCGAGCAATGTGGTCTTGCCGGCCCCTGCGGCACCGGTCACCAGGACGTTGCGCCGGGCCGCGACGACCTCTTCGAGCCGCGCGCCCCCTTCGGGCGAGAACATGCCGGATCGGCCGAGCTCGGCGAGCCCCGCGCGTGCGAGCCGTGGCACCCGGATCGAGATCTCCGTTCCGGCCAGCGCGATCGGGGGAAGCACGGCGTGGACGCGGATCCCGTCGGCAAGCCGCACATCGACACAGGGATGTGCATCGTCGATGTGACGGTCGCCCTCACCGATCAACGCGATCGCCAGGTCGCGGACGTCCTCCTCGGTGAATCGCCACCCGGGCTCCGGGCGGGCGCCTTCGCCCCGATCGACGTGCAGTCCTCGGGCGGCACTGAGGAACAGGTCGGTGACGGCGGGATCGCGCAGCACGCGCTCGAAGGACCGCATGGCCGCGGGGATCCCGACCGCGGAGACCGCCGGGGACGCGGTGCCGTGACCGCCGAGAGCGACCGGCGTCTCCCGGTCGCTCGGTTGCGGCTGCGTCGGCGTCGGCGTCGGCGACATGTCGGTGTCACGACGCGAAACGACGAATGGAGCGGCCATGCCCCGACGCTAGGCGGGCGGGAACCGGCCGCGACGGGCGCACGGGACGGTCGTGGACCGGTCGTCGAACATCCCGGCTGTGCAGGAGGAGTGCCCGTACAAAAAGAGGGCGGCATCCCATGGGGGGAATGGGATGCCGCCGTGCGAACACCCGGGTGTTGGGGGGGGGCGGGTGTCGCGATGCCAGAATCGATGTTCGGCCGAGACGAGTGTACGCATGGAAACCGATGCGTCGACGCCTTCTCAGCTCTTTCTACCGATATATCGCAGATGTTCTCGATATCGCGGCACCGTGTCATCACTACCTACTATCGGAGGTGGTCCGATCGGACCACGATGGCTAGATTTGCCAGCGTCTCGGGCGGCCAGGCGCGCCGCTCCCCCGTTGCGAAGGAGCACCGATGAGCAGTCAGATCGACCACCTGCTGAACGAAGACCGTCGTTTCGCCCCCTCCCCCGCGTTCGCCGCGACCGCCGTCGGCGACGCTGACCTGTACGCGAGGGCGGACTCCGATCGCGAGCGCTTCTGGGCCGACCAGGCCCGTGAGCTCCTCCATTGGCACACGCCGTTCACGTCGGTGCTCGACTGGACCAACCCGCCGTTCGCCGAATGGTTCGCCGACGGCGAACTCAACGTCGCCTACAACTGCCTCGACCGCCATGTGGAGGCCGGGAACGGCGATCGTGTCGCCCTGCTCTGGGAAGGCGAGCCCGGCGACGAACGCCGTGTGACCTACGCCGAGCTGACCGATGAGGTCAAGCGGGTCGCCAACGTCCTCACCGGGCTCGGCGTCGGACAGGGCGATCGCGTCGCGATCTACCTGCCGATGATCCCGGAGGCGATCGCCGCGATGCTCGCCGTCGCGCGCGTCGGAGCCATCCACTCGGTCGTGTTCGGCGGATTCTCGGCCGACAGCCTGCGAGCCCGCATCGATGACGCCGGGGCGAAGCTGGTGATCACCGCCGACGGTGGATACCGCAAAGGCAAGGTGTCGGCGCTCAAGCCCGCGGTCGACGCCGCCCTCGCGGACCGCAACGGCAGCGGCCCGCAGGAGACGGTGGAGCATGTCCTGGTCGTCCGCCGTGGCGGCAACGACGTCGAGTGGACCGAGGGGCGCGACCTCTGGTGGCACGACGTGGTCCCGGCGGCAGCCGCGGAGCACGAGGCCCGGGCGTTCCCGGCCGAGACGCCGCTGTTCATCCTCTACACCTCCGGGACCACCGGCAAGCCCAAGGGGATCCTCCACACCTCGGGCGGCTACCTGACCCAGGCGGCTTTCACGAACAAGGTCGTGCACGACATCCACGCCGAGACGGACGTCTATTGGTGCACCGCCGACATCGGATGGATCACCGGCCACACCTACGTGACCTACGCCCCCCTGGCCAACGGCGCGACCCAGGTCCTGTACGAGGGCACCCCCGACACCCCCCACCCGGGTCGCTGGTGGGAGATCGTGGAGAAGTACGGCGTCACCGTGCTGTACACCGCTCCGACCGCCATCCGCTCGTTCATGAAGATCGGGCGCACCGTGCCGCAGTCGTTCGACCTGTCGAGCCTGCGCCTGCTCGGCTCCGTGGGCGAACCCATCAACCCCGAGGCGTGGATGTGGTACCGCGAGATCATCGGGTCGGACCGCACTCCCATCGTCGACACGTGGTGGCAGACCGAGACCGGCGCGATCATGATCTCGGCGTTGCCCGGGGTCACCGAGACCAAGCCCGGTTCCGCGCAGGTACCGATCCCCGGGATCGCGGTGGACGTCGTCGACGAAGCCGGTGAGCACGTGGGGAACGGCAACGGCGGACTGCTCGTGATCACGGAGCCGTGGCCGAGCATGCTGCGCGGCATCTGGGGCGACCCCGACCGGTTCGTCGAGACGTACTGGGACAAGTTCGCCGATCGCGGGTTCTACTTCGCCGGCGACGGCGCACGGCTCGACGAGGATGGCGACGTGTGGCTCCTCGGCCGCGTCGACGACGTGATGAACGTCTCCGGCCATCGCCTGTCGACCGCCGAGATCGAGTCGGCCCTCGTCGCCCACGAGGCCACGGCCGAGGCCGCGGTGGTGGGCGCCTCGGACGAGACCACCGGTCAGGCGGTCGTCGCCTTCGTCATCCTCAAGCAGAGCTTCCTCGACGCGCACTCCGCCGAGGGCCTGGCCACCACGCTGCGCCGGTGGGTCAGCGAGCAGATCGGCCCCATCGCGCGCCCCCGCGACATCTACATCGTCGGCGAACTGCCCAAGACCCGCTCCGGGAAGATCATGCGCCGGTTGCTGCGCGACGTCGCCGAGGGCCGCGAAGTGGGCGACACCACGACCCTGGCCGACACGATGGTGATGTCGACGATCCAGGCCAAGATCACCACATGACCGCCCACCCCTCTTCCGAGGGGTGGACAGGCCGATGAGCACGCTCGACGAGCTGCGCGCCCGGGTGGCGGAACACCCGTCCAACACCTGGGCGCGCGAGCTCGGGTGGAGCCCCGTGATCGTCGGCTCGGAACGAGCGCGGGTGCTCATCGTCGGCCAGGCTCCGGGTCGCCTCGCCCAAGCGTCCGGGATCCCCTTCGACGACCCCAGCGGACGGCTCCTACGCAGCTGGATGGGTGTCACCGACGACGAGTTCTGGAACCCCGATCTGGTCGCCGTGCTCCCCATGGACGCCTACTTCCCGGGCAAGGGCGCCAGCGGAGACAAGGCACCACGACGAGACTTCGCCGAGCGGTGGCACCCGCTTTTCCTCGAGCAGTTCACCGCCGTCCGGTTGACCCTGGTGATCGGGCGCTACGCGCAACGGCACTATCTCGGCTCGGCCGATGTCACGGCGAACGTGCGCGCGGCGGAATCGTTCCTCCCGCGGTACCCGATCGTGCACCCGTCGCCGTTGGCCCGTGGCTGGCGCACCCGCAACCGGTGGTTCCTGGAGGAGAACGTGCCACGATTGCGGCATCTGGTACGCGACGCCCTCGCGCCGGACTGAGGGTCAGGGTCCGTCGCGGCGACGGCCGGGGCGTGCCGCGCCGGGAGCGACCGGTGTCAGGCGAAGGTGAAGACCACCTCGACCTCGACCGGGCTGTCGAGCGGCAGGACGGGAACCCCGACCGCCGATCGGGCGTGCCGGCCGGCGTCACCGAAGATCTCGCCGAGGACGTCGCTGGCCCCGTTGACGACGCCGGGTTGGCCGGTGAAGTCGGGCACCGACGAGACGAAGCCCACGACCTTGAGGACACCGGTGAGGCGGTCGACACCGCCGACCGCTGCAGCGGCCGCGGCGACCGCGTTCAACGCGCACTGGCGCGCGAACACCTGCGCATCGGCCGCGGCGATGAGACCCTCACCCTCGCCGACCTTTCCGGTCGCCGGCAGCGCTCCCCCGACGATCGGCAGCTGTCCGGCCGTGTAGACGAGGTCACCGTGCGCCTTCGCCGGCACATAGGCCGCGACGGGAGGGACGACAGCGGGCAACTCGAGGCCGAGCTCTTCCAGGCGCTGCGACACGCTCATGCTGCACCCCCGTCGAACTGTCGTGCGGCCTGCGCCGCCGCGTCGAGCCCGGCAGTGTTCGCCGCGCCGTCACCGCCGGTAGGACGCTTGAAATAGCCGACCAGGCCACCCTCGGGCCCGGGCACCACCTGTACCAGTTCCCACCCCTGCTTGCCCCAGTTGTTGAGGATCGCGGCGGTGTTGTGGATCAAAAGGGGCGTGGTCATGTACTCCCACGTCGTCATCGAGGCTCCTCGGTGTTCGGTGCGGTGGCGGAATGGCGCCGATCGTCAAGGGGTTCCCCAGCTAGCTCCCCTACGATCAAGCCTATGCCTCAGAAGAATCGGACGGCTAGCGGTGTGCTCGGGGGAATCCTCGGCCTCGTCGGCCTGAGCGCGGTCGCCGGTGTCCTCATCACCGCCACGGTCACGCCCGCCATCGCCGTGACCGGTGCCGCCGCCTCGAGCGCCATCACGATGTTCGACAAGCTGCCGAGCGTGCTGGAGATCGAGAAGCTGATGCTTCCCTCCACGATCTACTACAAGGACTCGGACGGCGACTACGTCGAACTCACCCAGTTCTACGACCAGAACCGCGAACCGGTCACCTATGACGAGGTGGCTCCCGTGATGTACGACGCGATCCTCTCCAGTGAGGACCCGCGCTACTACCAACACGGCGGCGTGGACCTCATCGGAACGACCCGGGCGTTGCTGAGCAACGCACAGGGCGGCGCCACGCAGGGCGGCTCCTCCATCAGCCAGCAGTACGTCAAGAACATCCTCATCCAGCAGTGCGAGAGCAACGCCGAGGGCGAGACGAACGAAGAAGTGGCCGCCGCCAAGCTCGAGTGCTGGACCGAGGCGACGACCGCGTCCGGTGTCGAGGGGTACCAGCGCAAGCTGCAGGAGATGCGGTACGCGATCGCGCTCGAGCAGAAGTACTCGAAGAACGACATCCTGCTCGGCTACCTCAACATCGCCAACTTCGGCGGCACGAACTACGGCATCGAAGCCGCGTCGCGCTATTACTTCAACGTCAGCTCGTCGGACCTGAGCATCGCGCAGGCCGCGACCCTCGCCGGCATCGTGCAGAACCCCAACACCTACCGCATCGACCTGCCGGGCGGGTCGATCACCAACAGCGAGGGAACGGCGCTGAACACCGCGCCCGACGGCGAGGTGAACGCGAGCGAGGGAACCCTCGCGGCGCTCGACACCCTCCTGGCCGAGGGCACGATCACCGACGAGGAATACCTCGCGGCCGCGGACGGCTACACCCTCACCAAGGGGCGGCAGCTCTACGTGCTCAGCCGCATGCTCGACGACGGGAAGATCACCGAAGAGCAGTACGTCGAAGCGGCGAAATCCCCGATCGAGCCCGACATCACCTATCCTGCGACCGGATGCTCCGAGGCTGGGGGATCAGCCTTCTTCTGCAAGTACGTGCAGGAAGTCGTTGCCAACGACCCGGCATTCGGCGAGACCGCCGAAGAGCGCGAGCTGGCCCTTCGTCGAGGCGGTCTGAACATCTACACGACGCTCGACATCGACCTCCAGCTGGCGGCGGAGCAAACGATGAACGACACCGTTCCCCAGTCGATCGTCGGAATGGACCTGGGCGCGACGACGGTCAGTATCGAAGCAGAGACAGGGCGAATCCTGTCGATCACCCAGAACAAGACCTTCAGCGAGAATGCCGACGCCGACGCCGACCCGACCAAAATGTCGCTGGTGTTCGCAGGTGACATGCAGTTCGGGGGCACGATCGGCGCGAGCGCCGGGTCGACGTTCAAGCTCTTCACCCTGATCGACTGGCTCGAGAAGGGCCATTCCCTCAACGAAGTACTCAATGGCCGCACCCACAAGGTCACGCGCCTCCAGAACAGTTGCCTCGAGGGCGGCGTATGGTCTGAGCCGGGGGCCGACGCGATCGACAATTTCAACCGCGCCCCCGGATATGTCGGGCGTCCCATCCAGTTCACGGCCGACTCGCTGAACTCCGGATTCCTCGCCATGGCGGAGCGTCTCGACCTGTGCGACATCCAAGCGGTCGCCACGAAGATGGGCGTGACCGATGCGAGCAGCGTGAACGGGGAACCTGTCGACATGATCGGCGCGTTCTCTGTCCTCGGGGACCAGAACGTTTCCCCGATCGCCGTCGCTGGCGCCTACGCCACGGTTGCAAACGGCGGCGTCTACTGCGAGCCGCAAGCCATCGACAGAGTGACCGATTCCGATGGTAACGAGCTGCCCGTGCCGGAGCGGTCGTGCGAGCGTGTGCTCGACGAGTCAGTGGCCGCCACCGCGGCGTACGCGCTCCAAGGCGTGATGAACGGAGGTACCGGTTCGCTCGGAAACCCGTACGACGGTATCCCCGTGATCGGTAAGACCGGGACGCACGAGACGTTCCAGACCTGGCTCGTCGAATCGAGCACCAAGGTCGCCACCGCGGCGTGGGTGGGGAACATCCAGGGCTTCTCCGACGTGTTCGACTACGGCGTGGCCTACTACCGGTACGCGCTCGGCAAGGGTGTGCAGAGCGCCGCGAACGCGATTTACGGCGGCGGCGCGTTCCCCGATCCCGACCAGGATCTGCTGCGCGTGGTCTACACCGACCTGCCGAACGTCGTAGGCATGTCGATCGACCAGGCCACCGCCACCCTGGAGGAGGCCGGCTTCAGTGTCACGCTGGGCGAAGAGGTCGACTCGAGCGAGGCCGCCGGGATCATCGCCGAGCAGGATCCGGGCGCCGGCCGCGTGGCCGGTGGCACGAACGTCACCATCCGCCCCTCCAACGGCCAAGGTGTGACCGTCCCGGATGTGTCCGGGCAGTCGTTGGAGGATGCGATCAGCACCTTGCGGTCGGAGGGCTTCGACAGCGTCCAACCCGGGAGCTGCACCGCGACCGGCGGAGGCGGCGGAGACGACGATGACGACGATGAGAACAACGGCGGCAACGGGAACGGGAACGGCGCCACGCAGGTGACCGGGACAAGCCCCGGGGCCGGCGAGCTGGTCAACCGCGGCGACACCATCTCGGTGAACTACCGCGCCGAGTCCTGCTAGTGGCCTCACGCACGACACGCGCCGCCCTCACCACCCTCGGGGTGGTGGGGGCGGCCGGCGCGGGCGCAGCAGCCTGGGGCATCGGGGTCGAGCGGTTCCTGTTCACGGTGCGGCGCCACACGCTCCCCCTCCTTCCCGCCGGGAGCACGCCGGTCCGGGTGCTCCACGTCTCCGACGCCCATATGGCGCCGTGGCAGCATCGCAAGCAGGAGTGGATGGCGGGCCTGGCGGCCCTCGAGCCCGATCTCGTCGTCAACACCGGCGACAACCTCGGCCACGCCGCGGGACTCGCCGGCATCCAGCACGCATTCGATCCGCTCCGCGGTGTGCCGGGGGTGTTCGTCCACGGCTCCAACGACCTGAGCGCGCCCTCGCCGCGCAACCCGCTGCGCTACTTCACCGGCCCGAGCCGATCGAAGCCGCGCGAGGTGCCGCTCGATACCGCGGCGCTGGACGCATACCTGCGGGACGGGCTCGGCTGGCTCGACTTGAACAACGCTGCGGGAAGCATCGACGTCGCGGGTGCGCGGATCGACGCGTTCGGCGTCAGCGACGCCCATCGGGGGTGGGAGCGCCTGGACGGGTTGCCCGCCGCCCTCCAGGCGCTGCCGAACCGGTCGGAGGCCCTTCTGACGCTCGGGGTCACCCATGCCCCGTATCGTCACGTCCTCGACGCGTACAGCGAGCTCGGCGCCGACATGATGTTCGCCGGCCACACGCACGGCGGCCAAGTCCGCATCCCCGGTTCCCCCGCCGCACTGGTGGCCAACTGCGACATCCCGCTCGACCAGGCGCGCGGCTTGAGCGCGTGGACGCACGACGGCCGGAACATCCCGTTGAACGTCAGCGCGGGCATCGGCCACTCGATCTTCGCCCCGGTGCGTTTCGGATGCCGCCCCGAGGTGTCGCTGATCACCCTCACCGCACGGAGCTGACCCACTCCTCCTCCCCATCGACGACGGGTGCGCCTGCATCCACAGGAACCGCGTCGACCCTTCGGCCCGAAGGGTCGATTGCCGACCATCGAGGGTATGAAACGCGCTCTGGTCGTCTTGGGGATCCTCCTCGCCATCGCCTCCGCGGGCATCGTCATCACCTCCTGGTCGGTCGCGACCCCGTCTCAGGCCGCATCCGCCGGCGCCGGATTCGGGACGTGGGCACCGACCTCGACGTACGGATGGCACGGGTCGATGCGGGTGGGAGACGTGCACACGTACTGCATCCGGCCGGGCCTTGCGGCCCCGACCGGCCAGACGACCGATCGCGGGGTCCGCTCCGACGCGGGCGGGCTCAGCCCGAAGCAGCTCACCGGCATCAACCATCTCGTGACCGCATACGGTCAGACATCGGATCCCGTGCAGGCGGCGAGTGTGGGGTGGGCGGTGAAGGCGATCGCCGACTGGGACGAGACACTTCATGCCTTCGGCTATCCCGGCGACACACTCGCCGGTGCGATCAACTGGACGTTCTCCGCCCTCGCCCCCGAGCACAACGAGCGCGTGCAACAGCTGGCGACCTCGTACTATGCGGAGGCGACCGCGCTTCCCGTCGCCGAGGGCGGATCGGAAGGACGTCTCGTCTTCACCACCGACGATGAGGACCCGCGCCACGGGACCGTCACCGCGGAGGTCGCGAGCGCGACCGGGCTCGGCACGATCGAGCTGACCGGCGCAGAGTTCGCGGGCGGCGGCACGTCACGATCGGATGTCCGTGCCGGCGAAAGCTATGAGATCCGCGTGACACCCGCCGCCGGCGCGCCCGAGGTCACCGTGCGCGGAGCGGGTGTGTTCCCGACCGTGCCCCGCGCCGCGGTCCGATACTTCACCACACCGGGCGGTCAGGACACCGCCGGGCCCGCAGGCCCGGCCGAGACGACCGTGGAAGGTGAAGACGAGCAGCCGCGCGTCTTCACCTTCACGCCCACGATCACCACACAAGTGGTCGAACGGTACGTCACGGACGGGGTGTTCGCCGACGAGGTCACCGTCGGCGGCGGCGGCTCATGGCCACGCGCCGACGACGGCACCTACGCCGTGGTCCGTGCCGTCGCCGACGTGTACCGCGACGACGTCGAGCCCGCCCCCGGAGACCCGATCCCCGGTGAGCCCGTCGCGACGATGGTGCTCGAGACCGACCCTGCTCTCGGCCCCACCTCCCCGTATCGCGTCGAGGCCAGCGAGGCGCTCACCGCGCCCGGGTTCTACACCGCGGTCTGGCGCATCCCCGCCGCAGATCAGAGCGCGGCGGTGCGCGACCGTCTCCCCGACGACTACGCGTGGGAGGAGGAATACGGCGTGCGCGCCCAGACGATCATGGTGCCCTCGGTCTCTTCGCGCGCGGAGAGCGACCTCACCGTGGGAGGGACGATGTCCGACGAGGTGATCGTGGCCGGCCCCGTGCCTCGCGACGGCCTCGTCCTGAGCACCGCGGTCTACCGCGCCGTCGACGGGATCGCGCCCGAAGACACCTGCACGGCGGAGAACCTCGTGTGGGCCTCGGAGAAGACGCGTGTCTCCGAACCGGGCGCGGCGACGTTCACGGCGCCCTCGGTACCGGGTTTCGGCACGTACTACTGGCAGGAGAGTGCAGAAGACGCCGACGGCGTGCGCGTGCACGTAGGCGGGTGCGGCGTGCCCGAGGAGACCGCCGTCGCAGAGCCGCCGACCGTGGTGACCCACGCGCAGCCCTCGGCGGGCTTCGGCGCGGTGATCACCGACACCGCGACGGTCTCCGGGAACGTCCCGGCGAGCGGCTCGACATCCCTGGTCTTCCGGGTACACTTCGCCCCCGACGGGGTCCCTCCGGCGGAGGCCTGCACCGAGGAGACGCTCGTCGCGGTGACCGAGCCCGTCGCCGTGCCCGACGCGGGCGAATACGACTCCCCCGGCGTCCCCACGACCGCGTCTGGCACCTACTACTGGATCGAAGAACTCCGCTGGAACCCCGATGACGGCGAACCCCGGACCCTTGCGCGCGGGGCGTGTGGCACCGAGGAGGAGACCACGGTCGTGGACCGACCGGCGGTGGCCACCCGCGCGACACCCCGCGCCGCGACCGGCGAGCCGTTCACGGATATCGCCACGGTCACCGGCCTGGACGAGTCGGTCGACGCCGAGCTGGTGTTCTCCGCCTACCTGCACCGCACCGGTCAGACCCCGGACTGCTCGGAACGGATCGTCGAGACCGCGGCCGTGCCGGTCCACGGCGACGGGGAGTACGAATCGCCCGCTGTCACATCGGACATCGCCGGCACCGTCCAGTGGGTCGCTCAGCTGCAATACCGGCCCGAAGCGGGCGGTGACACGGTGGTGATCCACCGCGGCGAGTGCGGAGAGGAGGGCGAGTCGACGATCGTCGACGACCTCGCGGCGACCGGCGTCTCCGGCAGCGGTGCCGGCGTGTCGACTCAGATGTGGGCGGCCGGAGGCATCGCCCTGGTCTCCCTCGGGCTCGCCGCACTGGGCTTGCGTTCGCGGCGCGCCTGACCGGGCCATCGGTCCGCTGCACCCCGGTTCCGATTCGGCACATCGGGCGAAGCAGGGTAGACTCGCAGGGTTGCCACGGGGTGTGGCGCAGCTTGGTAGCGCGCTTCGTTCGGGACGAAGAGGCCGCAGGTTCAAATCCTGTCACCCCGACCGCAGAGAGGCTCCACCTTCGGGT
>NZTV01000001.1 GCA_002703245.1 Microbacterium sp. | reverse complement strand
GCGGTTGGAACGGGCGATCAGGTCGGCCGCGGCGGGATTCGTCATGACGTTTCCTTCGTAGGGATCGTTCGACTGCGCTTCCGCAGTCACCAATGGCGGGTCAATGGGTTGTCGCATCCGCAGAACGTGACTGCGGAGCGGGGTCGGGAGTGGGATGCGGGGTCAGGGTGAGGATGCGCGCGGCGAAGCGGTCGATCGACGGTTGGGCAGTGCCCTCCTCGGGGCGGTTGAGGTGGCCGTGCTGGGTGCCGGGCTCGGTGGAGCAGTCGATGTCGACATCGGCCGCGCGCAGGGTCTGGGCGAAGGCCTCACCCGAGACGCGCAGCTCGTCGACCTCGTCGTTGATCATGATCGTGGGCGGGAACCCCGCCAACTCCGGCGCGGAGGCGAGGCCCGGCGCGGCGTAGATGTCTGCGGCCGAGACGGGACCACCGAGGTAGTTCTCGTACATGCCGCGCACGACGTCGGGTCCGAATCGGTCGGCGTCGGGGGTGGCGTCCAGCGCGGCGCGCAGCTGCGCATCCGGCGCCGGCTGCACCGGATGCAGTGTCGGGTAGGCGAGCACGAGCAGCGGCGCCACGACGCCGCCGGCGTGGAGCGTGGCGAGGGTCGCCCCCGTCGCCAGGTTCGCGCCGGCGCTCGCGCCGCCGAGTGCCCAGGGGCCGGCCGCGAGTCCGGACGCGCTCGCCCAGGCGTGCGCCCAGGCGACCTCCTGGCGGGCGACGGGGTGGTGCACGCCCTCGGTGCGCTCGGACTCACCGGCTCGCGCCGCCCACTCTGCGGGCAGCGGCGCGAGCCGGTAGTCGACGGAGACCACGACGATGCCTTTCGCTGCGAGCGCGCGCGAGACCCCGTCGGCTTCGGGCATGTCGATATCGCCCCGCGCGAAACCGCCGCCGTGCACCCACACCAGCCCGGGTCCGGCCGGGGTGGAGGGCTCGTAGACGCGGACGCGGAGCGGGCCGTGGGGCCCGTCCAGCACACGGTCGGTGGTGGCGGATTCGGTCATCTCTGAGTCCCTTCGTCGCCCGTCCGATATCTGCCACCCTGCCGTACCCGCGACACGGGTGTGCGCAGGGGCGGCGGGGATGGCAGGCGTCGACGGCACGATCGGGTCAGGCGCCCCAGCCGGCCTGGGTTCCGCCGACGCGCTCGTCGGCGATCTTCTGCTGGTAGCCCGATGCGGCGTAGGCGGCCATCGGGTCGGCCGGCAGTCCGCGCGACTCGCGCCAGGCGGCGAGGGCAGGGCGGACGTCGGTGTAGAAGGCATCCATGAACACCGCGTTGGCGGCGAGCACATCGTTCGCCGCCTGCGCCGCGTCGAGGGCGTCGCGGTCGACCAGCAGCGCACGTGCGGTCATCTCCTGCACGTTGAGCACCGAGCGCATCTGGCCGGGGATCTTGTCCTCGATGTTGTGGCACTGGTCGAGCATGAAGGCCACGTCGGGGTTGTTCAGGCCACCGCCGCGGATGACTTCGAACAGGATGCGGAACAGCTGGAACGGGTCTGCGGCGCCGACGATGAGGTCGTCGTCGGCATAGAAGCGCGAGTTGAAGTCGAACGATCCGAGCTTTCCGAGCCGCAGCAGCTGCATGACGATGAACTCGATGTTCGTGCCCGGTGCGTGGTGGCCCGTGTCGAGGCAGACCATCGCCTTCTCGCCGAGCGAGGCCACCTGCGCGTAGGAGGTCCCCCAGTCCGGAACATCCGTGTGGTAGAACGACGGCTCGAAGAACTTGTACTCCAGCACCAGGCGCTGCTCGTCGCCGAGCCGCGCGTAGATCTGCTGCAACGAGTCGTTCAGGCGGTCCTGACGGGCGCGCATGTCGTTCTGACCGGGGTAGTTCGAACCTTCGGCGAGCCAGATCTTCAGGTCACGCGATCCGGTCGCGTGCATGATGTCGATGCACTCGAAGTGGTGGTCGATCGCCTTCTGCCGGATGCTGGCGTCGTGGTGGGTGAGGGCGCCGAACTTGTAGTCCTCGTCCTGGAAGGTGTTGGAGTTGACGGTGCCGAGCTTCACGCCGAGGTTCTCTGCGTGTGCGCGCAGGTCGTCGTAGGAGTCGACCTTGTCCCACGGGATGTGGAGGGCGACCGACGGGGCCAGCGCGGTGTAGCGGTTGACCTGTGCCGCGTCGGCGATCTTCTCGTACGGGTCGCGCGGGGTGCCCGGCGTGCCGAACACGCGGAACCGGGTGCCGGAGTTGCCGAACGCCCAGCTGGGCAGTTCGATCCCCTGGCCTTCGAGCTGGGTGAGGATGTCGTCGGTCAGCGTCGTCATGATGCGGTGCCTTCTTCGGTCGGAGCGTCGCCGGCAGCGGCGAGCTGGTCGTGCAGGTTGAAGATCTCGGTGAGGGGTGTGGCGGCCTGATCCGGCCGGCCGGCGAGGTCGACGAAGAACCTCCCCATCTCCGCCTCCCAACGGGCCGCGACCTCGCTTTGCGCGAGGTAGGCCTGGGCGGCGGCGTCGTCGTCGGTCTCGTAGTAGCCGACGAGGCGTCCGCCCTCGGCGAGGAAGAGGGAGTAGTTGCGTCGTCCGGCCGCGGCGATCTCGGCGAGCATCTCGGGCCACACCGGGGTGTGGCGTGCGATGTACTCGTCGAGCAGCTCCGGCTTGATCTGCAGTTCGAAGCAGACCCGCGCGGGGGTGTGGCTCGTCATCGAGTGGACTCCTCAGGAGTGGTCTATGAATCGATTCAACGATAGGCGAGGGTGCATGTCTGCGCAAGTGCCGGATCCATGTCCCACTTTCGGTCGGGTTCGGGGCGCTTTCGGACAGAAAGTGGGACACGCTGCGGTGGCGGGGAGGGCAGAGGGGGGCGGCCGCACGTGCGGGGCGCTGTGCGCCGCAGGTATCGTGAGCGGGACGAGTGGGCGTGCTCACGCCGGCGGCGGGGGTTGTGGTCGGTCTGTGCGGATACGAGGGGCGATGAGCGTCAGCATCAAAGAGGTCGCCGCGGCGGCGGGGGTCTCCGTGGGGACCGTCTCCAACGTGCTCAACCGACCCGACAAGGTGAGCGAGGCGACCGCGCAACGGGTGACTGCGGCGATCGAATCGCTCGGCTTCGTGCGGAATGACGCCGCCCGCCAGCTGCGCGCCGGCCGCAGCCGCAGCATCGGTCTGGTCGTTCTCGACGCGGCCAACCCGTTCTTCGCCGAGGTCGCCCGCGGGGTCGAGGATCGCGCAGCCGAAGCGGGCATGGTCGTCTTGCTCGGCAACACCGACGAGGCTTCGGCCCGTGAGGACGCCTACCTGGATCTGTTCCGCGAGCAGCGCGTGAACGGCGTGTTGATCACGCCCACCGGCGACGACACCGCCAAGCTCGAACGTCTCCGCGCAGCGGGGATCCCGGTGGTCCTCGTCGACCGCGAAGCACCCGACTCAGGACTGGCCTCGGTCGCCGTCGACGACATCGAGGGGGGTCATCTCGCGGTCGCCCACCTGCTGGCGAACGGCCGTCGGCGGGTGGCCTTCGTCGGGGGGTCGCCATCGATCCGGCAGGTCAGCGATCGCCTCGCCGGGGCGCGCCGGGCCGTCGACGAGGTCGAGGGTGCCGTGTTGCAGACGATCGAGGTCGCGACCCTCACCGTTCTCCAAGGTCGCGCGGCGGGCGAGCGTATCGTCGCGATGCCTGCGGAGAAGCGCCCCGACGCCGTCTTCGCCGCCAACGACCTCCTCGCCGTCGGGCTTCTGCAGGCCTTCGCGCTGATGTCCGACATCCGCGTCCCCGAAGACATCGCGCTCGTCGGGTACGACGACATCGACTTCGCCTCGGCCACGGTCGTGCCGCTCAGTTCCGTGCGCCAGCCCGCATCGGCCATCGGCCGCAGCGCCGTGGATCTGCTGCTGCGCGAGATCGACGGTGGCTTCGCGGAGGAGCGCACCGTGCGGTTCCGGCCCGAACTCGTGGTGCGGGCCAGCTCCGCGGCGCACATGACCACGGCGTCTGCGCGTCTGGCCGAGGCCTGATCCGACCAGATCGCGTTCAGCGTTCACGCGGCATTCAGGTGCCGTATCCCTGTGCGGACATCCCGCATCGGCAGGATGCGGGGCATGCGTGATCAAACCGCCCTCCGATTCCTGGACGGACTGAAGTTCGGACCGATGCACCGGCGGGTCTGGTGGCTGTCGGCGATGGGCATCATGCTCGACGGCTTCGACTTCTTCATCATCGGAGTCGCGGTGCCGCTGATCACGGTGCACTGGGGGATCACGCCGTTCGAGACGGGGCTGCTCACGAGTGCGGCCGTGCTCGGAGCGATCGTCGGCGCCGCCGTGATGGGTCCGCTGTCCGACCGGATCGGCCGCAAGCTCGCCTTCCGGATCGACCTCGGCATGTTCGTCGTGTTCGCGCTCGCGTCGGCGTTCGCCCCCGACATCTGGTGGCTCATCGCCTTCCGGTTCCTGCTCGGGATCGGCATCGGCGCCGACTACCCGATCGCCGCGAGCTACGTCGCCGAGATCTCCCCGAACCGGCTCCGCCCGCGCCTGCTCATCGGGGCGTTCAGCTTCCAGGCGATCGGTCAGTTGCTCGGCGCCCTCGTCGGGTTGGCCGTGCTGATGCTCGATCCGCATCCCGAGGCATGGCGCTGGATGCTCGCGGTCGGTGTGGTTCCGGCCCTCATCATCGTGATCATGCGGCGGGGCGTGCCCGAGAGCCCCATTTGGCTCGCGTCGCAGGCCAAGTACCTCGAGGCCGCCGACGCGCTGTCGAAGTTCGCCGGTCGCGCGGTCAAGGTGTCCGAGATCCACGACACCTCCCCGTCCGAGGGTCACGCGGTGCTGGTCCCCTCGACGGGCAAGCTGCCCACTGCGAACCGCGCCACGCTGTTCTCGAAGCGTTACCGGCGGGCGACCGTGCTCACCGGTGTGCCCTGGTTCCTCATGGACATCGCCACCTACGGCGTCGGCGTCTTCACGCCGACCATCCTCGCCGCCCTGGCGCTCAGTTCCACCGCGAACACGCAGTACATCGCAGATGACATCGTCGCCACCGAGGGAGCCGCGGTGTTGGACATCTTCCTCATCATCGGGTTCGCGGCGGCGATCATCCTGGTGCGCAAGCTCGGCCTGGTGGTCATGCAGTCGGTGGGCTTCTTCGTGATGGCGGGCGCGCTGGTCGTGCTCGGCGCGACCGAGCTGATGCAGCAGTCGCCCATCCAGCTCGCGATCATCTTCCTCGCATTCGCCGCCTTCAACCTGTTCATGAACGCCGGACCGAACTCGACGACCTTCGCGATGCCCACGGCGGTCTTCCCGGCGGAGGTGCGCGGTGCGGGCGCCGGGTTCGCGGCGGCCGCCGGAAAGGCCGGCGCGGCGGTGGGGACCTTCTTCTTCCCTCAGCTGCAGGCCGAGATCGGGTTGTTCGGGACGCTGTCGATCATCGCCGCCGGATGCGTCGTCGCCGGCGTGGTGACGATCCTCCTGCGGCGACTGGTCACTCCGGCCGGGGCGAGCCCGGACGCGCGGGACGACGCGGCGGCTGTTCCGGTCGGTTGACCGGACGACCGCTCCGCGGGTCCCGCGACGGCGCGGTGGCGCGTCTCGGTTCCCGCAGCGGTGTCGTGGCGCGACGGGCCGCCCGATCGGCGGCGTCCTGCTCGGCGGCGCCGGAGCGGCCGGTTCGGCGGGAGTCCGGGGCGACCGGGATCGGCGTGGTCTGCGCGATCTGATCGCTGAACTCCTCCGGTGTGGCGCGCACGACGGTGACCGGGAGGGTCTCATCGATGGTCAGCCGGAAGCGGCGCCGCTCGTGCCGATGCACGCGCCCCGACGACAGCAGCCAGGTCGCGCCGATCGCGAACGCCACGACGCCCGCTCCGGCACCGACCAGGATCCCGACGCGGGGGCCGAAGGTGTCGACGACCGCGCCGACGATCGGCGCCCCGAAAGGCATCCCGCCCATCAGTACGGCCATGTACAGCGCGAGGACACGTCCTCGGAGGGCGGGCTCGGTGGTGGTCTGCACGTAGCCGTTGGCGGTGGTGAGCATGGTCACCATCGCGAACCCCAGGAACATGAGGGTGATCGCGTACGCCCAATACGCGGGCATGTAAGCGCCGGCCGCCGCGGAGACCGCGAACAGTCCCACCCCGAAGAGGATCACCCGGAACCGGGCGCGGTCGCGCCGGGCGGCGAGCAACGCGCCGGTCAGCGAGCCGACGGCGAGGATCGAGCTGAGGAAACCGAATCCGTCGGCCTCCCGTCCGAATTCGATCGCCATGGTCGAGGCGTAGATGGGGAAGTTCATGCCGAACGCCCCGATGAGGAAGACGATCACGAACGTGACGATGAGGTCGCTGCGTCGGGCCACATAGCGGAAGCCGTCGGCCAGGCGTGCGGCCCCCTGTGCCTTCGCGCGGGGCACGAGCTCGGCGGGGCGGATGATCGCGAGCGCGGCGATCATCCCGACGAAGGTGAGGGCGTTGAACACGAAGACCCAGCCGGTGCCGACCGCGACGATCACCACGCCGGCGACGGCGGGGCCGATCATGCGGGCGGAGTTGAAGGACGCGGCGTTCAGCGCGATCGCGTTGGATGCGTTCTCCCGGGCGACCAGATCCGACACGAACGCCTGCCGGGCCGGGTTGTCGAAGGCGGCGATGACGCCCAGCACCACGGCGAATCCATACATGAGCGGCAGAGACATCGCGCCGAGCAGGATCAACACGCCGATCGTGGCACCCAGCAGCATCAGGGCGGCCTGCGTCAGCATCAGCAGGTGGCGGCGGTCGAAGCGGTCGGCGACCCATCCGGTCACCCCGACCAACAGCAGTGGCGGCCCGAACTGCAGCGCCATGGTGATCCCCATCGCGCCGGCGTCGTTGTCGGTGAGCACGGTCAGCACGACCCAGCTGAGGGCCGTCGCCTGCATCCACTGACCGATGTTCGACACCAGGGCGCCGATGAACCACACGCGGTAGTTGTAGACCGAGAAAGAACGGAACATGCTCATCGGGTGGCCAGCTCCTTCATGATCTCGGATGCGGCCGCGAGGGTGCGGCGCTGGTCGGCTGTCAGGGCTGCGAGGCCTTCGTCGAGCCACGCGTCGCGGCGTCGGACGGTCTCCTCGACGACGGCGAGGCCCTCGTCGGTCAGGGAGATGTTGACCTTCCGGCGGTCCGATTCGTCCGCGGTGCGGCTGAGGAACCCGAGCTCCTCGAGGCAGTTGACGGTGCGGTTCATCGACGGGGCCGTGACCCGCTCACGTTCGGCGAGTTCGCCGAGCGTGTGGGGACCGAAGGCCTTCAGGGCCGCCAGGACGGCGAATTGGCCGTCGCTCATGCTGTCGATCGCACGCTCGGCGCGCAGGCGTCGGGCGAGTCGGAAGGTGGCCATGCGGAAGTCGGCGGCGGAGATGTCGCGTTCGAGCTCGTCCGCGGGGGTGTCGGTGGGGGAATCTGAGGAGCTCATGCGATCCCTTAGCCTAGCTCATTAGTCCTGCTAAGTAAATGCCGGTGTGGCGGGGCGACCGTTGTCGGAGCGTCCATCCACACCGGCATCCGCAGGCTCCGGCCCAGACCGTAGACTCAGGACATGCCCGAGTTCATCGATGCACACGGGGTCGCGATCGTCTACGACGTGCACCCCTCCCGCACCGAGGCCCGCGGAGTGGTGCAGCTGCTGCACGGCGTCGGCGAGCACGCCGGCCGATACTCCGCCCTCATCGACGCCCTGACCGCCGACGGCTTCACCGTCTACGCCGACGACCACCGCGGACACGGACGCACCGGCATCCGCCAGCACGGCGGCCCCGAAAAGCTCGGCCGCCTCGGCACGGGCGGCCACCGCGCCGCCGTCGACGCCCTGTGGCGCTTCACCCAGATCATCCGCGACGAGAACCCCGGGCTGCCGCTCGTGCTCCTCGGCCACTCCTGGGGGTCCTTCCTCGCACAGAAACTCGTCAACGCGCATCCGACCGCCTACGACGCACTCGTGTTGTCGGGGTCCGCTCTGCCGTGGCCGGGATCGCTCAACTCCGGACCCCTCAACAAGCCGTGGGACGGCCCTGATGCGACCAGCGTGGAGTGGCTCTCCTCCGACCCCCGGGTCGGCGCCGACTTCCTCGACGACCCGCTGACGACCTCCACACCGCTGCTGCGGCTGTTCGGACCGTGGAACACGCTGCAGATGCTGTCGCGTCCGCGGCGGGGGCTTGCGCGCGACCTGCCGACGCTGCTGCTGGTCGGGAGCGAAGACACCGTCGGCGGGCCGCGCAGTGTGCACCGGCTCGCCGACGCCTACCGCCACCGGTCCGGGTTCAGCGACGTCACCACGCAGGTCTACCCGGGCATCCGCCACGAGGTGTTCAACGACGTCACCCAGGCCGACGTGCGGGCCGACCTGTCGGCCTGGCTCGACGCGCGCTTCCCCGTCCGGGTCTGACGCGCGCCGCGCCGACGGTCAGTTCGCGATGCTGCCACCACGTGCGGCGCTGGAGCGACCGTGACCGCCGCGACGTGAGCGACGACGACGGTTCGCCGGGGCCTCCGACGGGTTGTGCGCCGCCGCCGAGCCCTGGGCGCCGGCACGCTGACGCTGGCCGTGCACGCTGCCGCCGTGCGCCGTACCGCCCTGAGCCTTCTGGCCGCCACTCGGGCGCTTCTGCCCACCCTGGCGGGTCGAGGCGACCGGGGGTGCCGGCTTCACCGTCGGTGCGGCCTCGCCGACCAGCTCCGCCACGGCGGGATGCGCGGCGTCGACCGACTCCAGGTCGGCCGCGATGTGGGCCTTGCGCAGAAGGTCCTTCACCTCGCGGCGCTGCGCGTCGAGGGCGATGGTCACGACCACGCCGTCGGCGCCTGCACGGGCGGTGCGGCCCGAACGGTGCAGGTATGACTTGTGCTCGACGGGCGGGTCCACGTGCACGACGAGCTCGACGTTGTCGACGTGCACACCGCGTGCGGCCACATCGGTGGCGACCAGCACGCGCACGCCACCCGCCTCCGGAGCCGCGCCGAATGCGGCGAGGTTGCGCTCGCGGGCGTTCTGGGAGAGGTTGCCGTGCAGGTCGACCGCGGGGATCCCGGCCGCCGTCAGCTGCTTGGCCAGCTTCTTGGCCTGGTGCTTGGTGCGCGTGAACAGGATGCGGCGGCCGTGACCCGATGCGATGCGACGCACCAGCGCCGTCTTGGCCTCGGCATCGGGCGTCACGAACACGCGGTGGATCATCGTGCCCTCGGGAACCGAGGACTCGTCGACCGAGTGGCGCACCTCGTCCTGCAGGAACTTGGACACCAGGGTATCCACGCCCCGGTCGAGGGTCGCCGAGAAGAGCATCCGCTGACCGCCCTGAGGGGTGGCCTTCAGGATCCGGGTCACACCGGGCAGGAACCCGAGGTCGGCCATGTGGTCGGCCTCATCGAGAACGGTCACCTCGACGCGGTCGAGCTTGATGATGCCCTGCTTCATGAGGTCCTCGAGACGGCCGGGGCACGCCACGACGATGTCGACACCGGTGCGGATCGCATCGGCCTGCGGGCGCTGGCTGACCCCGCCGAACACGGTGGTGACCTTCAGGCCGGTCGCATCGGCGAGGGGCTTGATCGTCGCGGCGATCTGCGAGGCGAGCTCGCGGGTGGGGGCCAGCACCAGGCCGCGCGGGTGGCCGCCGGTGCGGCGGGCCGCGTTGGCGCCCGAGAGGCGGGCGACCATCGGCAACGAGAACGCGATCGTCTTGCCACTGCCGGTGCGGCCACGGCCGAGCACATCACGGCCGGCCAGAGCGTCGGGAAGAGTGTCGCGTTGGATCGGGAACGGCTCGGTCACGCCGCGCTCGGCGAGAGAGGAGGCGAGGGTCTCGGGGACGCCGAGAGAGAGGAAGGAAGACATGGGGGAGTGCTTTCTGACAGCGCGGCACGCGCGTGAACACGCGGGGCACGGGGGTGGGCGACGGCGCGGGATCGCGCATCGGTTCGCCGATCGAGAAGAAGTCGCGGCACGGGAGGCCGGAAAGCGTATCGTCGACGCAGCGGCAGGAAGCCGCACAACGACGGTAGCACGCCGACGCTCGAGGTGGCTGGGAAGCCCGCTCCGCGGC
>NZTV01000009.1 GCA_002703245.1 Microbacterium sp. | reverse complement strand
CTTCGATGACGTCGTTGGTGATGGTGTCGAGTTCGTTGATCTTCAGGACCCGCTGGATCTGGGGGAAGAGGCGTTCGAGGAGCCGGAAGTTGCCGCGGGTGATCCGTGCGATGGCTGCGATGGCTTGGGCGTCGGTGAAGTCGTCGGGGTCGAGGGTCTTGCCGAGGGATCGCCAGTGTCGCTCGAGGACGAACAGCAGTTCGTCTTGTCCCAGGGGCCGGTACTAGTGGGCGAAGCCGACTCGGCTGTAGAACTGGGGGTAGTGGCTGAACTGCTTCTCCAGGCCGGGCATGCCGATCAGGATCAGGGCGATGTCGTCGCGGTCGTAGCGATCGCGCAGCAGTTCCAGCGCGGCGGGACGCAGTCGTTCGGCCTCGTCGACGATGATCAGCTCCACGTAGTTCCTGCCGTGTCGCCATCCCCAGGCCTCGGGAGTGGCCGTGCCGGGAGGTACGAGGTGCTGCTCGATGCACATGTTGGTGCGGGTGATGGCTTGGGTCAGCTCGTCCTTCAGGGTCCGCGGGGTGGTCAGCACGCTGGGGGTGTAGAGCACGGTGCGGCTCCGGTTCAAGGCGGCGTAGATCTTGGCGTCGTTGTCGGAGCGCGGCCCCCAGTAGGTCAGCAGGTCATGAGCCTTCTCGTAGTGTGCGTAGCGGCGCGCGGAGAGTGTCTTTCCTACGCCGGCTGATCCGAAGCACAAACCGATGGTGTGCCCGCGGCGCACGGCGTCGGCGAACTCGGTGAAGCGGCGGTGCTCCTTGGTGACGATGAAGCGCTGGCTCACCTGAGGTCCTCCTTGTAGATCTTCAACGCCGACCTCGGCGCCGGAGCCGGTGCTTCGGTGATCCGTGGCGTCTCGGTAGGTGCGGCCACGAGGGCGATGCGTTCGTTGATGCCGGCTCGCAGCGCCCGGCGGCGGGCGTTGCGCGCGGCCTGGATCTCCTTGAGGCTGACCTTTTGATCGTGGTGCTCTTGGTTGACGGCCTTGCAGACGAATTCGTCGTGATCGAAGACGCGGATCTCGGTGATGTCGCGGGGGTCGTAACGGATCACGACCGAGCGTCCGACGTAGCCGGCCAGAGTTGGCGAGACGTAGCGCAGGCCCTGGAAGCGGATGCCATCGCGGCGCACGACGCGGGTCTTGGCGACGGTCAACAGCAGTCTGTCGAGGTCTTCCAGGCTCTCGGGCATTCGGGGCAGCCAGCCATCGGCGATCCACGCGCTGCGCGGGGAGGTTCCGAGCTCGCTGTGCGTGCGGTCGTTGTAGGTGGCCACGAACGCCTCCAGGGCGCTATCGAGGGCGGCCAGGGACAGTTTCGGTGTCGGCCAGGGGTGCCCTTCGGTGATGTGTCCGGGCAGGGTGGCGAGTAGCTCGGTGTTGATGGTGCCGAAGAACCGCTCGATCTTGCCCCGTCCCTGGGGTCGGGCGACGGTGGAGTGGATCAGTCGGATGTGGAGGTCGACGGCGGTGTGGGCGAGCTGGTCACTGGTGAAGTCGCTGCCGTGGTCGACGTAGAGCACGTCGGGCAGGCCGCACATCGGCCAGGCCGGGTCGGTCTTGTGCCAGATCGCTTGGCGCAGCGCCAGGGCGGTGTTCATCGCCGACGGTGCGCCCAGGAAGACTGTGTAGCCGCAGACCGCCCGGGAGCAGTCGTCGAGGATCGTTGTCAGCCATGGCCGTGCGGGCTTGCCGTCGGTGCCCACCACCAGGATGTCGAGCATGGTGTGATCGGATTGCCACATCGCGTTGGGCAGCTCTGCTTGCCGGCGTAGCACCAGCTCGTGCTTGTCGCGGTAGGACGCTGCGCCCTCCAGGGCGAGGGTGACCATGCCGGGATCCAGGGTCCGCACGATGTCCCACACCACCGAGTAGGAGGGGACCGGCCACCTCCGGGCGGCGCAGATGCCCGTGACTTTGCGATGGATCGTGGCGATGGCCGGCCGCGGCTTGCTCAGTGCCAGGCCCTCGATCAGGTCGACGAGGTCGGGCGGAAGGCGGCGGGAGCCGGCGTCCGCCCGTGAGGCTGTCTCCAGTCCGGCGTAGCCGTCGGCGCGGTAGCGGGCGTGCCAGCGCTCCAGGGTCCGCAGCCCTACATCGGTCTCGCGAGCTAAGCGCGCGAGGGGCACCTGGTCCTCGACGTGGAGCCTGAGGATTCGCCACCGCGCTCGAGCGTCCACGACGCACCTACTGCAAGGCGTTCTCGCGCCCGCGCTCGGCGCGCTGAAGGGCGCGGTAGACCGTGGAGCGGCCCACGCTGAACAGCTCGGCCAGCTCGCCCACGGTGTGCTCGTCGGCAGCATGTAGCTGGACGAGGTGAGCTTCTTGCCGGGGGGTGAGTTTCGGTGACTTCCCGCGCAGCCGGCCCTTGGCCTTGGCGACCTTCATCCCCTCGCGGGTGCGGGCACGGATGAGGTCGGCTTCGAACTCGGCGACCATCGCCAGCACGTTGAACAACAGTTTCCCCATCGGGTCGGTCGGGTCGTACACCGATCCGGCGATGCTCAGCTTCACTTCCCGCGCCGCGAGGTCGTCGGCGATCTGGTGGGCATCACGGACTGAACGCGCCAGCCGATCGAGCTTGGTGACCACGAACGTATCGCCGTCCCGACAGGCAGCCAGCGCCTGCCGCAGGCCCTCACGGTCGGCGTTGCGGCCCGTGAGCCCGTGATCGACGTAGATGCGCTTGGGATCGACGCCGAACGCCGCGAGTCCGTCACGCTGCGCGGTCAGGTCCTGCTCGTCGGTGGAGACTCGGGCATAGCCGACCTTCAAGGGGGACATGCTCCCCAGTGTGTCATATAGCCTCCCTTCACCGGACAGTTCACCGGACGGGTCTTACGGGACAGCCCGCCAGGCGTGCCGTCGTTCCTCTCGATAAGTAGCGGTGGTGTCCGGTGAGGGTTCCCCTTACGGGCATGCGATCTGGGCTGACGCCTGTGACCGAGTGTTCAGTGCGCGCTGTATAGTTCAGTCCATGCTGACTATTGCTTCGCGTCTCGACGTGATGAACCGCCTGGGTCGTGCACTGGCCGACCCCACTCGATCCCGGATCATCTTGACCCTGCTCGACCATCCCGCTTACCCGGCGGAACTGGCCCGAGATCTGGACCTGACACGCCCGAACGTGTCCAACCACCTGGCATGCCTGCGCGATTGCGGGATCGTCGTCTCCGAGCCCGAGGGTCGTCGGACACGATATGAGATCGCCGATTCGCACCTGGCGCAGGCGCTGACGGCACTGGTCGATGCCACCCTGGCAGTGGACGAAGACGCCCCGTGCATCGATCCCGCCTGCTCGCTTCCCGGATGCGACGCAGCTGGGGAGGGCGCATGATCCTCACCTCGGTCTTGCAGGCGATGGGCCTGTTCGCAGCGACCAACATCGACGACATCATCG
This sequence comes from Microbacterium sp., assembly GCA_002703245.1. GTDB lineage: Bacteria > Actinomycetota > Actinomycetes > Actinomycetales > Microbacteriaceae > Microbacterium > Microbacterium aquimaris. Next base: position 16,104 of record NZTV01000009.1, on the reverse strand, counting down.
TGCTCTCCCTCTTCTTCGCGCGAGGGGCAGGCCAGCGCGGCACTACCGCCCGCATTCTGGCCGGCCAGTACCTCGGATTCGCCGGCATCCTCGGTGCCGCGGTCCTGGTGACCATCGGTGCCGGAGCATTCCTGCCCTCGGCAGCCATCCCGTACTTCGGTCTCATCCCTCTGGGCCTCGGCCTCTGGGCCGCATGGCAGGCCTGGCGCGGAGACGATGACGACGATGACGACGAGGCCAAGGTTGCCGGCAAGAAGGTCGGCGTGTGGACAGTCGCAGGCGTCACCCTTGCCAACGGCGGCGACAACATCGGCGTCTACACCCCTGTCTTCCTCAGCGTGGAACCTCTCGCAGTAGTCGCCTACTGCATCGTCTTCCTCGCGCTCGTCGCGGTCCTGGTGGCCCTGGCAAAGTTCGTCGCCACCCGCCCCCCGATCGCCGAAGTGCTCGAACGCTGGGAGCACATCCTCTTCCCCATCGTTCTCATCGGCCTCGGCATCGTGATCCTCGTCAGCGGCGGAGCCTTCGGACTCTGACGTAGCGGCAGCGATCCAAACGGCCCCGACCGGGCGCACCCCTCTCGGTTCAGACCGCGACACCTACCTGCAGCCAGTCCTGCGTGATCGCGGCAACAAGACCGCCACGGAGCGCTGCAAAAACCCCGCCACCAAGCGAACGAAGCCACACCCCGTCGCAAAACCCGAATCGGTGCGAAATTCTGTGGAACCCTTTTGCATCAGTTGGTAGACTTGGTGAGTTGAAGGGAGCCACCGTGGCCGAGTCGCAGATGAAGATCGAGCAGCAGTACCCGGAGCTGTTCGCGCAGCTCGACGAGAAGCAGCGTCGCGCCGTGGTGCAGTCGCTCGCCGCTGGATGGCACGAGGGCTGGGAGCCCACGCGCGAGGACGTCGAGAACCTGACGGACTACGCCCGCGGCGCCATTGACGCTGACGAGTACGACCGTCGCTCCGCCGCCGCAGCTCACCGCGCGGCCGAGGTGGCTCGTCGAGCTGCCGGCGTCGTTGGCGCGGCCTGAGGTGGCCGAGGGCTTCGACACCTGGGAGTCGTACTTCTACCCCGAGACGTACAACCCGCAGACCGGCAACGGGACGCTACGCAACAAGTTCGATGAGCGCGACTACTTCGAGCTGAAAGACCGCGAGTACGGGCTGACCGCCCGCCGCGGGTTCGAGCTGGAAGCGGGGTTGGTCGATATCTCGAAGACGTTCGACGCGGAGCACTTGAAGGCGATCCATCGGCACCTCTTCCAGGACGTCTACGAGTGGGCGGGGGAGTACCGCACCGTCAACATGTCGAAGGGCCCGGGGCGTGACTTCGGTCGCGTCGACAACGGCGAGCTAGACCAGTACCTGTCCGAGGTGCACCAGCTCGCGACGTCGACGGACTGGACCTCGATCAGCCGGAATGACTTCATTGCCACCAGCGCCACCGTCTTCTCGTACGTTAACCAGGCCCACCCGTTTAGAGAAGGCAACGGCAGGGCTTCTAAGCAGTACATGCACGACCTGGCCGAGGGCTCACCGTTCCGGTTCGAGTTCGACCGGGTGACCCCCGACCAGTGGAACAACGCATCCGCCATGAGCCGTCCCGACCTCAACAAGCACGCTCCCGATCCGACGTCGCTCGTGCCAATCTTTCACGCGATCAGCGTCGAGAAGCCGGCCCCCGCGGTCGACCCTCTCGCCGACGTCCGAGCCGTCATCAGCGGCGACTACCAGCGGTCCCCTAGGGAAGCGACCCGGGAAGCCGGCCAGAGCGGCCAACAGCCGCCCCAGGCGCGGCGCAGCGGCCCCGGGTACATGTCCGACCGGTTCCCTACAGGAGGGCTCGAGCGATGACGAACGTGATCGGATACGCGCGTGTGTCGCGTAGGGAGCAGAACCCGGCAGCGCAGGAGGCCGAGTTGCGCGCAGCCGGCGCTATCAAGGTGTTTGTCGACCACGGCGAGTCCAGCCGAATTGCTGCGCGCCCGCAGTGGGTTGCGTGTCTCGACTACCTCCGCGAGGGTGACACCCTCTTGGTGCGCCGCCTCGATCGTCTCGGCGGTAGCGAACGAATCATCCTCGACACGCTCAATGAGCTGCGCCAGCGCGGCATCGACATTCGCAGTCTGACGGAACCGCAGATCGACACGACGACCCCGATGGGCCGCGCGCTGTTCGGGATCGTCGCGGTGTTCGCAGAGCTTCGCATCGACACGATCCGAGAGAACACGCAGCGCGGGATGGATCACGCCCGCGCGCAGGGAAAGGTGATCGGTCGACCGTCGAAGCTCGACGCCGACCAGCTTGCGCAGCTACGCCGCATGCGTGAGGAAGACGGGCTCAGCTTCGCCCGTATCGGGAACGTTCTCGGCGTCGACAAGTCAACCGCCTCCCGTGCCTACGCCGACCTCATCCGGTACGCGGACCAGCCGCAGCCGGCAACGTCCTAACTGGACGCCACCACCACTCTTTCCCCGGCCCTGATAAATGCCGCCCTTCACAGAACGGCACCCCGTCAAGGGTGCGGCTTGCCGCATCACGGAGTGACGCGAAGCGCCCTTGACGGGGTGCTGGGCTGTGACACAATCCCGGGCATCAGGGGGAGGGGGAGCCCTCCCGACGAGGCCGCGGAGCGGTCGGACAAACAGGGTCCCGCTGTCCACCTGTGGGCGGGTGGAGCCCGAAGGTTGCTCGAGCCGTCCACAGGTGGTCAGGGGGATACGTCAGCCGCCGTACGACTGACTCTCGCCGCCGTTGTCGGCGGCATCGGCCGGCGGCGTAGCCGCGGCCTTGGTTGACGGCGACTTGCGCGCGCTGCGCTGTCGCGGCGCGCGCTTCTTTCCTGCCTCCGCGAAGCCGATCTTGCGTAGCTCAGCGGCCGTCCATCCGGCGTCGATCGCGGCGCTGTAGGCGCGTGCATCATCGCGCTCCGCGGCGTCGACCTTTTCGCGCTCTTCGCGCTCGACCTCAGCGAGACGAGCTGCCGAGTCGGCGCGCACGTTGGCGACGTTTTGGCGCGACGTCGCCAGCTCGCGCACCGACGTGAGGCGGTTATCCATCGCGCGCTGTGCGCGCTCCACTGCTTCTTCCGGGGATAGTTCCTTAGCCATGCGAGCAGCCTACGGATGCGGCGCCGTCCACGCGAAGTGTCTCGTGCCTGCCGGCTGTCACCGCGAGAGCTTCAGATCGGAGTCCCGGACGGAGCAAGCTAAAGGATCAGGTGCCCTGATCGCGCATGACCTCTCGACAGCGGTCGAGAGGTGCGGCACACTAGACATGTGCGGTCCCCCGCAGGCGCGGGGTCGCTGCGCTGGGCCGAGGAGAGGGGTTGCCATGTCTGATGAGTCGATGAACGAGCATCGGCACGGCACGGGCCGGCGACGTCGTATCGAGGGCGGGCGTCCCGGTCGTCATAATGTGCGGACGAGTCCCGAGGAAGAGGGCGCGTTGCAGCGCCTCGCACTTGCCTCGCACATGAGTGTGCCCCGCTACCTCGTCGAGAGCGGCCTGGCGATGGAGTCGGGCGAGACGATCACCGATCGGCGTTCGACGATCACTCGCCTGTACGAGATGCACCGCCTCTTGGCCGCTATCTCGAACAACGTGAACCAAATCGCGAAGGCCACCAATGCGACGCGGGAGCTGCACCCAGAGACGTCCGCGACGCTTGCCGCGGTGCGCAAGACGGCGATGCGGATTGATGAGCTGACCGACGAGCTGAGCTTGACGTGATGCCGAACATCACGCGGGGCGATCGCATGTCGGGCCTCGTGACGTATCTCGTCGGTGGTGGTCGCCACAACGAGCACACAGAGCCGCACCTTGTCGCGGGTGACGATGCGCTCATGGCCTGGTACGACGACGCCGAGCTGAGCCGCGAAAGCGGCCTGGCGATTGCGCGTCACCTGGACCGCCCGCACAAGCAGCTCGGGGTCGACGTCAACGGCGGTCACGTCTGGCACGCCTCCCTCTCGCTGCGCGCTGAGGAGGGCATCAAGACTGATGCCGAGTGGAACGCGATCGCCACTGACTTTGTGGCGGCGATGGGGTTCGACGACAACGACGGCACCAAGGCGCTGTGTCGGTGGGTCGCGATCCGTCACGGCCTGTCGAAGTCCGGTAACGACCACGTGCACATCGCCGTGAACCTCGTCCGCGATGACGGTACGAAGGCGTCAACTCATCTCGACTACGTGCGCGCGCAGAACGCCGCACGAGCGCTCGAAGTGAAGCACGACCTAGAGGTGTTGGAGTCGTCGAGGGGCGAGCGCGCGACGCGAGGCTACAGCCCCGCCGAACAGGCCAAGGTCGAGGAGCGGTCGGCGTTGTTCGCTCAGCGCAAGTACGAAGCGCACGCCGAGAAGATCGGTGGCGACGTCACGCCGTGGCACCAGCTCGACCCCCGCGAACGTCACGCACGCATCACCGCAGAGATTCGTCTGAACGCGCCCCGAAACGACCTTGCCCGCAAGGTGCGCGCGTGCGCGAGCGCGAGCGAGAACGAAGCCGAGTTCGTGCGACGGCTGCGCCGCTCCGGTGTCGTCGTGCGACCCCGGTACGCGGACGGTCAGACTGACGTCATCACCGGCTACTCGGTGGCCGCGAAGCCCGCACCGGGGGAGCGTCCCATCTGGTACGGCGGCGGTCACATGGGCCGCGACCTCAGCTTGCCGAGACTGCGCGCCGAGTGGCCTGATAGCCCAACCGGTGCGATGGATGCCGCCGCCGAGTGGAACGCGGCCAAGCGCAACCAACGACCCGTTGCGCCAGGGCGCGAGACGAGCGAACCGGACCCCGAGCTGTGGGATCGATGCACCGCCGAACTCAATGAACTGCATGACCGTCTGCGCTCCGTCCCGCTCGACGACCGAGACACATGGGCGCGCGTGGCGCGCCAGACCTCGGGCGCGTTCGCGGCGTGGTCTAACGCCGTCGAGGAGATCCCTGGGGACCTCGCCGCGGCATCCGACGAGCTGGCGAAATCGGCGCAAACGTACCGAGGTCAGGTGAAGGCGCAGAAGGCCGGCCGAGTGTCTGCGGGCGGCGCTGCGATGCTCCTCGCGAGCGCCGTCCGAGGCGGTCAGGGAACCGCTGCGCAGGCAGCGATGCTGCGACAGCTTATGGGACTTACCCAGGCTGTCTACGAGGCGGCGAAGGCAGCACAGCAGGCACGGCACGCGGAAGCGATCGCGACCGAGGTCCGCACTCGTCTGGGCCGGGTGCGTGCCGCTCTGCCGGTGGCGTCGACAAGCGTCGCACCGACCGCCACGCAGACCGTACCGGGCCGTATCGACATGTCGGCCGTCGTCGACGAGGCAACACGCGAAGCGCTGGACAAGATGAACCGGGCCGAGGAGAACCGCCGCAAGGGAACGACCTCGCCGCTCCCTTCGACGATCGAGCCGACCCGTCCCCGAACCACCACAACCCCGAGCCGCGACAGAGGCACGGAGCGATGAGAGGAGCACTTCATGGCCGATGAGAGCGACGGCATTTCCGAGGCGTTCGAGGGACAGCTCCGCGTCGCGGTGACTGCCGCCGGCCGGTTGGGTGAAATTCTCGCCCGGCAGCGCGAGGAAGCAGCTCGACGCGCACAGGCCGAGAGCCAGCAGCAAGCGCGCGAGCTGGCATCCCGGCTCGACGCCGAAAGGCAGTCCGCACGCGGCGAGCTCAGCAGCGTCTACCGGAACGAGTGGTGGGAGCGTGCGACCCCCGAGCAGATCAGCACGACGTTGGCCACGGCCCGCGCGTGGGGCAACGAAGACCCCGAGGCAGTACGCGCAGAGACGCGCATGCGCGACGAGCTGCGCACCCGCTACGGCGTCGACGCCAACGCAGCCGGCGGTGACCCGCAAGCGGTGCAAGCAGCCGTCGACGCCGAGCTGTTGCGCCGACAGTCCGAGACGAACCAGAAGCGCGGCACCGGCGACGAGGCAGAGGCGGCGCTCCTGATGCGGGAAGCTGACCGCGCCGACCGTGAGGCCGACGCGGCCGACGAGCGCGCTGACAACTCCCCTGAGGGCTCCGACGAGCGCACCCAGGCCCGCGAGGAAGCGCAGACGCACGAGCACGCTGCCGAATCCGCACGCGCCGAGGCTAACCCTAAGTACGACTCCGCAAAGCGCCGTCAGCTCGACGCGAGCAACCTCGAAGCGCAGGGCATCGAGAAGGAGGCCGTAGCCGCGAAGATGAGCGCCGACATCGGCAACGCAAAGCCGGCCACCGATGCTGTGAAGGGAACGCGCGCGAACGCAGCGGCAGCGAAGCCGGTGCGCTCGGCCGCGGCGCGCGTGCAGCGTTCGGAACTGGGGCGCTGAGGGAAGCCTCCGCCGAAGCCGCGGGCTCGGCCGAGCCGGTGACCACGCGTGGGCTGATGTGCTGAGACCCTTAGCCGCCCAAGTACGGTGACCAGGCGCTGTATTCCGAGCGCAAGTCGTCTATCGCCGACTCGAAGTTGAACGCGAGCCCGCCGCACCCGTCGGACGGGCCAGAGTCACAACCAGCGGCAGTCCAGGCGTCGGCAGCTTCGCGTAGGTCCGCGGAGGTGACGACCGTGCGCTCGAACAGTCGACTGATCTCACGAGGAGGCTCCTCAGCGATGAAGTCAGGTCGTCCCGGTGTCGTCGCGATCTCGTACTCGATCGCTGTGGTTTGGGCCATGAATGAGGCGCTCAACAACTTCATGTTGCACAGCAACCCGCCCTCGAGGTTCGCCTCGATCGAGGAGCACCGCATCTCGTCCCAGTCGTCGTGCCACCCATCCCAGTCGGCGCGCTGCGCCGCGATCAGGGACGCCCACTGCTCAACTGTTGAGTCGCCGTTGTCCGCCGTCGATTCGGGGCTAGGTGAGGCCGAGGGCTGCGCGCGGCCTGGATCTGTGGTGTTTGTGCAGCCTGTGAGCAGGCCAATAGTCGCCGAGAGTGCAATCACCAACGTAATTTGTCGTACCGTCCCCATAGCTGTTGAGCGTACCGTCGGGGCCGGCGTCGGTACTGCGGCGGGGTACCCGTTTTGCATGTGCTTGCAACTCGCCCTGCGACTACGTCTCCGAAGCGCGGTCGGCCACCCCAGGTCTACAGCCGACTCGGGCGTCAGCCGCCAGCGCTGATGGCCGCGGCACATGTACCAGCGGCGTCCGGAAATGACATTCCTGAGGAGCCGGCAACATCTGGCACGCACTCCATCACGTCGAACGGGTCTACCGCGAGAGAGTCCGTGGTCGCGAGGACGGCGCTCCATGCTCGGGACCGATTGTCATCCGTCAGGGACTCGTTCGCTGAACGCAAGGCGCGGTCGGTAACGACCTTCACTTCGTCGTAGCTGTACTCGTTGCCCAGTACCAGGACTGCCTGCGCGATGGGGTCCTGGTTTTCCGTAGAGCCGTCACTATTCGATAGGTCACCGAGGAAATTGACGATGAGGAGACCCGCGATAATCGCAAGCACCGCAACAATCCCTACCGTCGGGATACTCACCTTTCGACGACTACCGCCTCGGTCGAACATCCCCCCCTGTGTCCCCATGGTCACGAATAGTAGCCGCGGGCCGGAGGCTTCCTCTGCTGACGAGGTGGTCGACGTCGTCGCGGGGAGCGCGTTGAGTCCGCGGGCCGCCGAAGTACCCGAACGGGCCTTCCTGCTTCTTGTATCCGTGGACCTCGATGATTGTGTCGTCCAGGTCCACCATCACTCGCTCACCGTCCCCGACCTGCAGCAGCGCACGTCGGGGAACAGGCCCTCAGGCGGTGCGATGTAGGGCAGCGGTTGGCCCTTCTCGTTGGTGTTCTCTCGTTCCTTGCCCTCGCCCGCAGCAGCGAAGGGACCATCCGCGCTGAGGAGTATCGACATGTGGTGTTCGGCGTGGTCGCGGAACCATACGGACATGCCTGTTTGCGCGTCCTGTCGCAGGTGCTCCCACGCGCGCCACAGAGCGTCGAGACGGGCGACCGCTTCGGCGTACTTCCACCATTGCGCAGCCCAGAGCACCCGCTGACCGTCGACCCGGCGCCGGTAGTTGGGGAGCAGGTATCCGCGCACGAACTCGTCGACCGAGCCGAAGTACAGTTCGGGCTCTTCGTCGGCGGGCTCGTCGAGCTCGTCGAGCGCCGCGGCCACCGAGCGGCGGGCCGCGGTGGCCGCTTGCGCTTGCAGCTCCTCGATCACGGTCGGGTCGAGCTGCGCTTCCACCTCTGCGTCGACAACCTCGTTCGCGACGTCGCGGACGGATTTCTGAAGGGCGCGAAGAATTGCGGGCCGCGCCATGCCGTCGATGAGTTCCGCGACGTCGATGCCGAACACCCGTCCGGGCTCGCGCTCCTTCCGCACATCGTCGTCGACGTCGAAGGGCTCAGCCTCGATTCCGTCGTCTCGCCAGTCGTCGCTCATCAGACCGTCTCCCGTTCGTTCTCAGCGCGCGCTACGGCGCGCACGGACTCCTGAGCCTCGTTGATCGTTCGCTGCGCCGCCGGGTCGTGAGCGGCGATCGACGCCTTGACTTTCTCGGCGTGCGGGCCGGTCATCCACGGCTGCGTGCGGATCAGCGTCGGGCGGTTGCCCGAGGACAGCACTACGGCGCGACCCTTCGGCATCGCCGACAGGTCCGCGACGTCGAGGATGCGCTCACGGTGGAGCTGCTGGTTTACGCTGCGTCCGCCGCGACCCGATGACACTGACGACGCCTGACGGTCGTAGTCACCGATGAGCTTGGAGAGCGATTCGAGGAAGGTTTCTTCGGCCACACCGCCGCCGTAGACCTTCACGTTTGAGGCCGACCAGAGCTTGCGCATGCCCGATTCGCCCCATACGTCGATGCCCTGTGACCACGATTGCAGGATGGTCATCAGGATGATGCCGCGGGAGCCGTAGTGGCTGTATAGGTTCGGCAGTTCACGCCACCGGCAGACGTTCGCGGCCTCGTCGAGCACCCCGAGCAGGGGCACCGAGAGTCGGCCCCCGGGGGATGCCGCGGCAATCTCCTCTGCGGCCTCGACGACGGCCACCGTCAGCGCCGTCACGAGCGGGCCGGCGGTTCCGCGGCCCTCCTTGGACAGCGAGTAGAGCGTGCCACCGTCGCGCACGAACGCGGCAGGGTCGAACTGTGGGCGAACGTCGGTCGGCTCGATCGGGTTCACCCAGGACGCCACCTGACGGTTCGTGAGGCACGATGCCATTTGTTGCGCCGTGCCGTAGATGCCGCCGCGCTGTTTCTCCGGGGCGGTGATGACGCCGCGCACCTGGTCGGCGGTGAGCCGGTAGCCGTGCCGGTTCAGGATTGACACCGGCTCATCCTCCGTAGGGCGAGTCAGCCAGGCGTAGACGTCGGTGATCGGTCGTTCGTCGAGCGCTGCGGCGAGCAGGAGTCCTGCGAGGAGATCCTGCCCCGCAGGGTCGAAGTAGGCATCTGTCTTGGCCCCGGGATCGCGCGAGCCCGATGCGAAGTGATCGGCCAGCTTGGCCGCTTTCACCTCGTCGGTGACGTAGCTGAGCGGGTTCCACCACCACGACGGGTTCTCAAGCGCGATTCCCTGAGGGTCGAACACCCAGACGGGGCCGGCCTCCTCGCGTACGTCGCGCGTGGCATCCACCACGTCGCGCTTGTTTGAGGTGACGAGGACGCCGCCGGGGGCGTCGAGGATCGCCGGGACCGCGCGGGAGGTGGTCTTGCCGGTACGTGGTCCCCATATGTCGATGTGCATGTCTTCCCAGGTGCCCCACAGCGGCATCCCGCCGATCGTTGTCCCGATCGGAACGCCTAGCACCGGCTTGCCGTCGACGCCCTTCACGCCGAGACGCTCCGCAGACTGGACGGCGTTCTGTCGGCTCAGGCCGGCAACGTCCTTTCCGCGGCCCATGTAGGAGCTGGCGCGGTCGACGCGGGTCCGGCCCTTCCGGTAGCGAACAATGCCGACGATCGCGAAGACCGCCAGGGCGAGCAGGACAGCGCCGAAGACGGCGATGATCCACGTCGCGGATGCCGGCCACGCCACCCGCCCGAGGATGAGCCCGAGCGTGAGAGCGAAAGGGTCGGACGGCAGCTCGGCCGCGGTGCCGTCGAGCTGCGCGCCCAGGCGCACCGCAACGTTGGTGAGAATGAGCCCCCCAACGACCACGACGATGAGCACGAGCAGCATCAGCGTCTCGGCTCCGAAGCCGCCGGGATCGCGGCGGCGGTTGTTGGGGGTGCTCATCAGACCGGCTCCTTCTCGCGTTCCTCGTGCTCCTCCACCAGCTCCTCCACCGCGCGCACGGCACGGCGGGCGGTGCGGGATTGTTCGTACCACCGCTGGTTCGTGTCGCGGATGGAGCGCTCAGCCTCCGTGAGCTGCACCTGAACCGGGATGCCCGGTCGGGTGCCGACCTTCACGAGGAACTTGCCGCGGCCGGGAGGGTCGACCTCGCGGCCCGTGGCGGCATCCCAGGCGGGCGGGTCTTGCCACCCGGTCAGGAGCTCTTGCTCGGCCTCCGAGAACGGGATGACCGTCGTGAGCTCCGGCATTTCGGTGTACGGCAGACCGCCGCACATGACCATGCCGGCACGCTCCACGAAGCCCTTCGCCTTCAAACGGTCCTCCTCCGGGAGCGCGCTCAGGTCCGCCATCGTGTGCGAAATCATCGCCGTGCCGACACCCACCTGACGGTTGAGTCGGGTGAGGAAGTCCACGCGGTCGACGATGCCGTTACCGGCCCGCAGGGCACGCCACAGCTCGTCCATGATGACGAAGTAGTGCCGGCGCGGTTCCAGACCGGCGTCCGCGAGGACGTTCGCGATGTTCACCGTCGCGAAGCCGTTCGACCAGCACGCGAGCAGCGTCGCGGCTCGCAAGTCGCCCTCTGCCTCACCGATCGCGGAAATGTCGTAGACCACGGGGCGGTCGAGCGCCATCGGGTTCGTCGTGTGGTGAGAGAACACCCCACCGAGACGACCCGAGCCGTTTGCCAGGGCGAGCAACGATGCTTCGAGGCCGCGCGTAATCTCCTGGTATCTGTTGAAGTCGCCGCGGTCGACGGCGACCTGGCGCAGCTCCTCTGGGCCTTCCTGCACGACGCGCAGCAGATCGCCCAGCACCGGGACGCCCTCCATTTCCCGATCGAGCACGCGGAGGGCCTGGTCGATGATCGACTCCTCGACGTCGGAGGGCTGCGTCTTCCGCTGGATCGTCAGCAGAGACGACACCATCGCCAGGCGGCGACCGTGGGCGTCTTCCAGTACTTCGCCTGCCTCCTTGTGGAAGCCGGCTTCGATGAGGCGCTGAGCGGCCTCTTTCGCCTCGCCGGGGTCGAGCACGTTGAGGTATCCGCGCCCGCGGCCGAGGGTGATGACCTGACCGCCAAGCGCGCGAATGACTTCCACGTAGTCGGGGCGCAGATCGCCCAGCACGAGTGGCTGCACGCCGTAGCCGGCGAGGCCGGTCGCCATGCGCGCGACTGCCGTCGACTTGCCGAGTCCCGGCTTGCCGAGCACGAACAGGGACGGGTTGCTGATGAGCTTCGCCCGCTGGAACCACGAAATGGGGTCGGCGCACAGCGTCGCGCCCGTGTGAATGTGACGGCCCAGCGGGACGCCCACCATCGGCGTGCCGGCGCCGATCGCGTACGGCCACAGGCCGCACGCCTGCACCGTCGTGCCGCGCCACTCCGGGACGGGTTGCAAGTAGGTCGACATGCCGCCCCCGGGGCCGCTCCACCCGCGAGCGGTGAGCGACCCACCCGCCGCCGAAGCGCCCGATTGGGTGTTTGTTTGTCCGGTGCGGACGAAGATCAGAGCGCCCACGACGACCAGCACCAGCAGCCCGCCCAGGGCGAGCAGCGCGATCAGATCAGGGCTCATCAGACACGCTCCCTCAGCGCCGCGGGGACCGATACGTGTTTGGTCAGCACGAGCCCGAGGGGCAGCGCAGCGGCAAACGCGCTGTCCTGTGATCCGTACACCGGGCGAAGGCGAAGGCGAGCCGTCGCCCCGAGGTTGTCGACCGCCGCGCGAGCGTCGGCTTCCTTGCTCGGGTCGATGACGGTCGCCGTCACGAGGATGCCGAAGTTCACCAGGCCCGCGCCTGATGCCTCTTCTGACTCCGTGGCCTGAGCCGAGCGCAGCGCGAGCGAGTCGCGCGCCGCTGGCTTGCGGCTCGAGGTGGCCTTGAACTCTGCAGCTCGCACGTCAGCTTGCACGAGCGCCGCCGCGCGACCTGGGTCGATCGGCTTGTAGAGCAGCGTTACGCGCTTGCGCGCTATGTCCCGGTGCGGCGCAAGCAGGCGTGCCAGCACACCGGACTGCACCAGGCCGCGAGGGGCCTGGGTCATCTGCCAGGTGACCGACGTTGCCGAGTCGTGCCGGTAGCTGTCCCAGTTGGCCTGAGCAGCCGTGGGGCCGACGTCGGCCCAGTGCAGATCGGGCACCTCGCCGTTGGCGTGGGCGTCGTCGATCAGCGCCGCGGCAGCCGGGTCATACGCGACGAGGATCGTCTCGCACAGCTCTTGAGCGGACAGCGGGTGCGCCGCTCCCGCGCCGGTCGCTTGCAGCGTCGCGGTGAGGCCAGGAAGGCGAGCGGCCAGCTCGCGCCCCATGTCCTGTGGGCTGCGCGGCTTCGCACCCTTGCGGGGTGCGGCCGCGAACGTGAGCGCGACGTACGCCTTCACTGTCGACGAGCCGGCGGGGTAGTTCATGACCACCTCCCCGAGCATCGCCTTAGCGAAGTCCGGGGCCTCCGGGTCGGTGTTTGTCTCCACCTCGCGGCGCAGCCGGCGACCCGAGTCGGGGGCCGTCTCGACCGTGACTTGAGCGGCCTCCATCCCGGGCTCATCCGCCAGGTTGCGGAGCCAGTGACCCCAGTCGGCGACCCAGAGGTCGACCTGTTCCTGGTCGACCAGGGCCGCGCCGTCAGGCTCAGTCCCGATGACGATCGAATACGTCTTCGCGTGGGGGTTGTAGATCATCGCGAACGGGCGGGCGTAGCTGTCTTCGTGCTCCGAGAGTCGGGACTGAGCCGCCAGGCCCGGAAGCTGGTTCGTGCCCCATTCCGAACGCCCCAGGGGGCCGGAGCGGTACACGTTCGCCTTGCGCCGCTTCGTCGACGACCACGCGGCACGGTTCGCCGCGCGCGAGAGCACGCTACGACCGTCCGCGTCGCGAATGGTCAGCAGCAGGATCAGACCGCCGAACACCGCAGCGGTCACGAATGCCTGGATGATCCCCGTCGTCATCAGCACGACGATGACGATGAGCAACGCAATGAACATCAGGCCTGTGCCGACGGTGCCGAGCCCGAGAAGACCGGGCGAGGTCGGTTGACGCCAGTTCCCGTAGGTGCGCACGGCCCTACGGCTTGTCTCAGCAGTCGCCATCAGCTCCCGCTCCCTTCACCCTCACCTGTCGCTTGTTCACCAACGCTGCGAGCGGCCCCCGTCGCCGCCTGCCCTGCCTGCTTGGCAGCGCCGACAGCCGCTCCCGCGGCTGCGCCCCATGGGCCGGCCGCAGCGCCACCGGAAGCACCCGCCGCAGCTCCACCCGCAGCGGCGCCACCGCCGGCAGACGCGGCCGCGGTGCCCGTACCGCCTCCGGCGGCACCAGAGGACGCCGCAGCGCCCGTCGTACCGCCGCCGGCCGTCGCGCTCGACGCCTGCGCAGCTTGCGGGGCGGACTGCCCGCCACCGTTCGCGCCCGACGGACCCGTGGAGCCCGTCGACCCCGGCGAGCCGGTCGAGCCTGAACCGGCCGACGAGCCGCCGCCGGAACCGGTCGCCAGGCGACCCATCGAAGCCGCACCGGTAGGAAGGGCGGCGAGAGCGGCAACACCCAGCGCCCCGCCGGCACCCGCAGACATAGCCCCCACCATTGGGGTGACGAACCGCATCAGCGCCGGCAGCGCGAACAGTGCCAGCACCATGAGGATCAAGCCGGTCAGCACGGCAATGAAACCCGACCCGTCATCCTGGAAAACGTTCGTTCCCGCGAGCTGGAAGGCGGCGGCGTAGACGATCGCCGCCGCCGGCTTGTAGAGGATGAACGCGACCAGCCACGCGACATTCTTTTTGAACCAGCTCTTACCCATTTCGGTGTTCGTGGCCGCCGCTGACAGGGGCAGGATGCCCGTCAGAATGACGAGCATGCCGCCGCGGGCGATCATCAACACGATTTGGAATGCGGTCGCGAGGATCGCGATCAGCCCCAGGATGATGATGAGCAGAGCGCCGAGCCCTCCCGTCGCGGGGTTTGTTGTCAGGGCGAGCAGGGTCGCGATGTTGTTCCCGAAGCACGCCGAGTCGGTCCCGACGTCGCAGTTCAGCGCCCCGTCGAGAATCCAGACGGAGAACGAGTCGAACGCCGATACCAGCAAGCCGACGATTGTCACGCCGGCACCCGCGACAACGATCAGAGTCAACAGACTCTTGACCGTCTCCTTGCCCGGCTCCGCACGCTGTTCCCACGCCATCCGAACCCCGCCGATGATGACCGACACGACCGCAGCCGCCCCCATGTACCACCACAGCGACGACTGCAGAAACAGAACCGTGCCACCCGCGCCCTGCGGCCCGCTTGGGAGAAGCCCGGTGACGAGCGCTGTTGCACCGCTGATGAGGAATATCGCGCCGAGCACGATCCCGAGCCGGCCGGCGGCCTGGAACCCTTCGCCATTCCGCATCCGCGTTGCAATAAGCGCCCCAAGAAGGATGATCGAGATAGCTGCGACCACGATCGCAATCCACGTCACCCATCCGAGCACCTGAATGATGCCGTCCGAGTTCGGAGCCGTGGTGCCCGCGGCGATCGACGAGCCGCCTCCGTTGCCCGTGAGGTTGGGTGTGCCGACGTTAACCCACAGCGTGCCGAGGGATGCGACCGCCTTCCCGACGCCTTCGAGGACTGCGTTCGCCATGTTTTGGATGGCGTCGCCCACCGCGCTATCGACGGCATCGCCTACGCAGGCGAGTGGGTCGGTGATACCGCAAGCCAAGTCATGCCCCCCAGGCGATGTATCCCGACGTGTCGGGGATCGTGGCGAAGTCGAACGGGTTGGCCACGTTGGCGTTGATCTTCCAGTCCCCGTCCTCCCAAATCAGCTCGTAGACCGTGGATGCTGTGATGGTCGTTCCCTCCGAGGAGCCGCGCACAGCGAGGTCGACGCGCGCCGTGTCGTCGTCGTAGGAGAGCATGCGGAAGCCGACTAGTTGCAGGCGAACGCCTGACGAGTCGGTGCTTCCGCCCACCTCAGAGAGGAGCGCTTCCCGATAGGCTCCCTCGCTTAATGCGTAGTCGATCCACGGCTGAACGAGCGCGCTGTCGGCCGGGACCGCAAGGGCGGTCGCAGCCGCAAAGAGAGCGCCCTGCGGTGAGTGCTGGAAACACATCGGGTAGCCCTCCGACCCGGTGTCGGCTGGTCCGAACTCAGGAGAGGTCGGGTACGCCACCGTACGAACGAACGCCCATTCGGCGGCGGGAGCCGTTGTCACTGTTCCGGACAGTTCGACACCTTCCAGGCCACAGATGCTCGCGCCACCCCCCTCCCCGGAAGGTTCCGGGGAGGGGGCGGCGTTGCTGGTGGCGCTGGACGACGGGTCGGGAGGCGGGGGCGCGGCATCATCATCTCGGTTCAGGTTTAGAACCGTCAGAATGATCGCGGCCACGATGATCGCAGCAACGACCACAGCCCCGACGATGAAGCCGGGGCGGGTGAACGAGCTCTGCTGCGTGTCGTCGTCCTCGGCCATTTCGGCTCCTTCCTCAGGCCCCGGCGAGGATGCCGATCAGAGCGGCACCACCACCGATCACGATCGCTCCGGCCATCGGCCACAGGATCTTCGGCAGAGCGTCGTGACCCTCACCGCGGCGGAAGCTGACGGAGATGAGGATGCCGCCGACGATGATCGCGCCGCCGACCACGACGTAACCGATCCACTTCAGCCACGCGAGGATCGTCGTGACGCCTTCGGTGCCCGGAGGCTGTACGGGGTCCGGGTCAGGGATGACGCCGGCGATGTTCACGGCGCTGTCGGCCGCCGCGTGGAACACGTCGAGAACGGGCATGCTGTTGCCTTTCAGTTCAGGGTGCCGGCGGCACCAAGGATTGCGGTCAGCTCATTGACGAGACGCTGAGCTTCGCGCGGAG
>NZTV01000108.1 GCA_002703245.1 Microbacterium sp. | reverse complement strand
GTGTGCACCCCACGCTCCAGGCGATCGGTTCGTTCGCTTTCACTCATTCAGGAGAATTGTGGCTGTCAAGATCCGCCTCAAGCGCCTCGGAAAGATCCGCGCGCCCTACTACCGCATCGTCGTCGCCGACTCGCGCACCAAGCGCGACGGTCGCGTGATCGAAGAGATCGGCAAGTACCACCCCACCGAGGAGCCCTCGTTCATCGAGGTCGACTCCGAGCGCGCCCAGTACTGGCTCGGCGTCGGCGCCCAGCCGACCGACCAGGTTCGCGCCATCCTCAAGCTCACCGGCGACTGGGGTCGCCACAAGGGTGACAAGGACGCCGTCTCGACGGTGAAGACCGCCGAGGCCAAGGCCGCGTTCGAGGTCGACGCCGACAAGAAGTCGGTCGTCAAGCCCAAGGCCGAGAAGAAGGCCGAGGAGCCCGCCGCCGACGCATCCGAGGACGCCGCGGCGTCCGACGAGTCCGCCGAAGCGTAATCCGTGCTCGCCGCCGCGCTCGAACACGTCGTCAAGGGGATCGTCGATCACCCCGACGACGTCCGCATCGTGTCCTCCGCGTCATCGCGAGGGGACGTCCTCGAGGTGCACGTGCACTCCGACGACCGCGGACGTGTGATCGGGCGCGGCGGACGCACCGCCAAGGCGCTGCGCACGCTCATCGCCGCGCTCGCCGACGGCCGCCGGGTCCGGGTCGACGTCGCGGATGACTGACGTGGCGCCCACCGGTGACGCCCGGCCCCCGCAGGGCTCCAAGACCCAGTTGCGCGTAGGGCGGCTGGTCAAGGCCCACGGACTCAAGGGCGCCCTGAAACTCGAGCTGTACACCGACGACCCCGACGGTCGATTCGTCCCGGGGGCGACCTTCACGTTGCAGGTCCCGGAGTCGTCGCCGTGGCACGGGAAGCCGCTCACCGTGCGCGAATTCCGGTGGATGAACTCCCACCCGGTCGCCTTCTTCGAGGGGGTCGAGGACCGGACGGCCGCCGAAGAGCTCGTGCGTGCGATCCTCTGGATCGACGAGTCCGGCGCCTCCGACGAAGAAGACGCCTGGTATGACCATCAGCTGGTCGGCCTGGACGTGGTCCGCGACGGAGACGTCGTGGGCAAGATCGTCCGCGTGGACCACCTGCCCGCACAGGACCTCTTGGCGGTGCGCCTCTCCGACGAGCGCGAGGTGCTCGTGCCCTTCGTCAAGGCGATCGTCCCCGAGGTGGACCTCACCGCCGGGCGCCTGACCGTGACGCCCCCGGCGGGACTCCTGGAAGACCTTCCGTCCGACGAGGTCGAACCCGCCGCTGCGGACGCCGTCACCGAGCGGGACTGATCGCGCCATGCGCATCGACATCGTCACGATCTTCCCGGCGTTCTTCGATGTGCTGGACCTCTCGCTGATCGGCAAGGCACGCGCGCGCGGCTTGCTCGACGTGAACGTGCACGATCTGCGCGCGTGGACGCGCGATCGTCACCGCACGGTCGACGACACGCCCTACGGTGGCGGCGCCGGGATGGTCATGAAGCCCGAGCCGTGGGGCGAGGCGCTCGATGAGATCCTCACCGACGAGACGACGTTGGTCGTCCCGTCGCCGGCCGGCGAGAAGTTCACCCAATCCGTCGCCCGCGAACTCTCGGCCCGACCGCACCTCGCCTTCGCGTGCGGGCGCTACGAGGGCATCGATCAACGGGTCATCGACTACTACGCCGCCCGCGGACGCGTGCGCCTGGTCAGTCTCGGCGACTACGTGCTCAACGGCGGCGAGGTTGCGGCGATGGCGATGATCGAAGCCACGACGCGGCTGATCCCCGGGGTGATCGGCAACCCCGGCAGTCTCCTCGAAGAGTCGCACGAGGAGGGGCTGCTGGAATATCCGATCTACACCAAGCCGCCGGTGTGGCGCGGTCACGAGGTGCCCGAGATCCTCCTCAGTGGCAACCACGGCGCCATCGCGCAGTGGCGCCGTGAGCAGTCCGTCGCGCGAACGCGCGAGCAACGCCCCGACCTCCTCTGAGGCGGGGCCGCTCGCGGAAGCCGGGTCGGCCGTGTGTGAGGCCGAGAGGCGGGGCGTCAGTGCACGCCCAGGTGCGAACGATCCGTCAGGATGATCGGTCCGTCGGCGGTGATCGCGATCGTGTGCTCGGAGTGTGCACCGCGGGAACCGTCGGCGCTGCGCAGGGTCCAGCCGTCGTCGTCGGTGACGAGCTTGTCGGTCGACTGCAGGAACCAGGGCTCGAGTGCGAGGACCAGACCTTCGCGCAGCGGGTATCCGCGACCGGGTTTACCGTCGTTGGGCACGTGCGGGTCGCCGTGCATCTCGCGTCCGACCCCGTGCCCGCCGAAGTCGGTGTTGATCGACAGTCCCTCGGCGTGTGCGACCTCGGCGACGGCGTGGGAGATGTCTCCGATGCGGTTGCCGACCGTCGCGGCCGCGATGGCGGCATCCAGCGCGCGCTCGGTGGTGTCGATGAGCGCGAGGTCTTCGTCCCGCGGCGTGCCGACGACGAACGAGACGGCCGAGTCGGCCACCCAGCCGTCGACGGAGACGGCGAAGTCGAGGGTCACCAGGTCGCCGTCGCGGAGCGCATAGTCGAACGGCAGGCCGTGGAGGACGGCGTCGTTGATCGAGGTGCAGATGACCTTGCCGAACGGGCTCGCCCCGAAGGACGGGTGATAGTCGATATAGCACGAGGTGGCACCGGCGCGTCGGATCAGCTCGTGCGCACGACGGTCGATCGCGAGCAGATTGGTCCCCACCTTGGTCTCCTCCCGGAGCGTCGCCAGGGTCTCGGCGACGAAACGGCCGGCGGGGCGCATCGCTTCGATCTCGGCCGGAGTGCGCAGTTCGATCATGGGGGTCCTTTCGCGTGACTGGACCCATTGTCGCCGATACCTGCGCGGGGGGCTGAGAGGATGCCCATCATCGGCCGTGCGGGCGCGCGCAAGCCGGGGGCGCGGCGTAGCATCTGGATCATGTGGCTGCGTCGTGTCGTCTTCGCGTGGCTGATCCCTGCCGCGTTCGTCCTCCCCGTGTGGCTCCTCGTGGGGTGGGCAGTCTTCGACGCGGGCGGTTGGGCTTTCTTGTGGGTGCTGTTCCTGGCCATCCCGTCGGTCTTCCTCGGCCAGCTGATCCTGAGCCTGCTCGTGAGGGCGCGGGGCACCGTCCGTGCCGAGCGCGCCGTGTCCTGGTGGGACGTCGGCGGATTCGCCCTCTGGCACGTCTCGATCGTCTCGTTGGGCTTTTTCGACCCGGCGTGGTGGGCACCGGTCATGGTCCTCGCGCTGTTCGTCGCGGCGGGACTGTTCTGGCTCGAGCTGTGGCAGCTGTGGCGGGAGGCGCGACCGGCCGCGGTCTACTTCCGTACCGACCCGTCGGCCGTGCCGGGGGCTGCGACGACGCGAGGTCGTCCCGGGGAGTCGACCGGCGTCGATCAGGATGTCTTCGTCATCGCCGAGAGCGGCGAGACGCCGGGCGACCACGGGAGCCGGGGCTGACGCACGCGGTTTGGCCGCCGGCCGGATCCGTGGCAGAATCGACGTTTGTGCCCTGACCGCTCTGCCTCAGGGGAGTCAGCACCGGAGAGATCCGAGACGCTCGGGCACACACCCTCCTTTCCGAATATCCCGCGGTCGACCTGTGGCGGCCGCAGAGAGACACGATCATGCAGATCCTCGACTCCGTCGATGCGGCATCGCTCCGCAACGACATCCCCGCCTTCGCCCCCGGTGACACCGTCAAGGTGCACGTCAACATCACCGAGGGGAACCGCTCGCGCGTCCAGGTGTTCCAGGGCGTCGTCCTCGGACGCCAGGGTGACGGCGTGCGCGAGACCTTCACCGTCCGCAAGATCAGCTTCCAGGTGGGCGTGGAGCGCACCTTCCCGGTGCACAGCCCCGTGATCGACCACATCGAGGTCGTCACCCGCGGTGACGTGCGTCGCGCGAAGCTCTACTACCTGCGCAACCTGCGCGGCAAGAAGGCCAAGATCAAGGAGAAGCGCGGAAACTGACGCGCTCCTCGACCAGACCCCCGGCGACACGACGCCGGGGGTCTCGTCTTTTCCGCCACGATGTGGGTGCGCCGCGCGCCCCGGTGCACACGAGGATGTGCGAACCTAAAGGAGCCGCCCGGGAGGGTGGTGTGGAGGGGACACGACCAGATGACGACAGAGAAGACCGGGACACCGCCGTCCGGTGCGGAGGACGACGAGGGGGTCGGACGCCCCCGGGGACGCACCCGCGGAGTGCTCGCGTTCCTGCGCGACGTGCTGATCATCGTCCTGGTGGCGCTCCTGGTCTCGTTCCTGGTCAAGACGTTCCTGGTCCGGTCGTTCTACATCCCGTCCGGGTCGATGGAGGACACCCTCGAAGTCGACGACCGCATCCTGGTCGACGAGATCACACCGCGGTTCGGCGACTACGAGCGCGGTGACATCGTCGTGTTCGAGGACCCCGGCGGGTGGCTGCCACCGAGCGAGGAACCCGACCGCGGGATGCTCCTGGACATGGGGGAGTGGCTGCTCTCCCTGATCGGACTCGCGGCTCCCGACAGTGACGACCATCTCGTCAAGCGCATCATCGGGTTGCCCGGCGACGAGGTCGTGTGCTGCAACGACGTCGGTCAGATCACCGTGAACGGCGTGGCGATCGATGAGACGGTCTACCTCAAACTCCCCACGCCGGTCTCCCCGGCGTCGGGGGAGGAGTTCGACGTCGTCGTGCCCGAGGACAGTCTGTGGGTGCTGGGCGACAACCGCTACCGGTCCAAGGACAGCCGCTTCAACCAGGACCAGCCGGGCGAGGGGTTCGTGCCGATGGAGAACCTGGTCGGGCGTGCGTTCCTGATCACGTGGCCCTTCGACCGGTTCGGCCTGCTCGATTCCCACCACGAGGTCTTCGCTGGTGTGCCCGACGATCCGCCGACGGACGAGGCCGAGGGGGAGTCCGGGCCGTGACGGTCGTGGCACCGCGGCTCACGCGGGAACGCCGGTTGCTGCGCGAGCACGCCCTGGTCATCGCCTGCGACGAGGTCGGTCGCGGTGCACTCGCAGGACCGGTCGCCGTCGGTGCGGCGGTGATCGACCCCGCCGGTGCGCGCACGCGCGTGCCGGAGGGCCTGCGCGATTCGAAGCTGGTCGCCGAGGCCCGGCGGCCGGATGTGGCGGCACGCGCCGCGTCGTGGGTCGCCGCAAGCGCGGTGGGCTGGGCCAGCGCCGCCGAGATCGACGAGGTCGGGATCATGCGCGCACTCGGGTTGGCCTCGTTGCGGGCGATCGCCGACCTACGTGCGCACGGCGTCGTCGCCGAGGACGCGATCGTCATCCTCGACGGCAACCACGACTACATCACTCCGGCCGGAGAAGCCGGGCTCACCGTGACACCCGTCATCAAAGCCGACCGCGACTGTGCGAGCGCGGCGGCGGCGTCGGTCATCGCGAAGGTGGCCCGCGACACGCTCATGACCGATCTCCACGAAGAGCTCCCGGCCTACCGGTGGGCGCGCAACAAGGGGTACGCCAGCCCGGACCATCGCGAGGCGATCCGGAGGCACGGGATGAGCCCGCACCACCGCGCATCGTGGTCGATCGCGGCCGCCCCCACCCTCTTCTGACGGTCCCGCGCGCCGATCAATCCCAGTCGAGGTAGTCCTCGATCGGCCAGGCCGTCTCGCCGACGTGGGTGAGGGGGAACAGGTCCATGGCGCCGTCGATGGTCTTCACACTCACGCGTTCGGGAGCGCTCGCGCGGAGGGCTTCGCCGTGCGACGGGGGCATCACCGCGTCGTCGGCGCCCTGGATCACCAGAACCGGGATGCCCGGGGCGAGGGTGTGGGCGGCCACGTCTGGGGTGTTCTGGCGCGCATCGTGCTGCATGCGCAGGCGCGCCTGGTCGTAGGCGTTCTCCGGGATCTCCGACAGCGGAGAAACCGACACGGGCGCCTCCCCCTCGACCGCGAGCAGAAGAACGCCGGAGGCGCGCGAGGGGTGGTCCAGGGCGACCGTCCGCGCGAGTGTTCCGCCGAAGCCGTGCCCGCCGACCCAGGGGCGGGTGAGGCCGATGTGGTCCATCACATCGACGACATCCTGCGCGAGATCGTGGAGCGTGGGTGTGAGGTCGGCGGCCGGTTCACGAGTTCCGATGCGGACGACGCGGAAGTCCTCCTCGCCGAGCGCCTCGGCGAGCAACCCGAGGTATCCGATCCGCAACCCGGCGCCGGGCAGGAGCACCAGAGTCGGTCCGTCACGCTGATCGTCAGCGAACGGGATGGCGCGTCCGTGCGGTTCGAAGATCTGCGTCTCTGCCACGGGTATCGAGTCCTTTCAGTGGTGCGGGAGCGTGCCGCGGACCTCAACGCTACGCGAACGGCGGCGAGATCCCGCGACGTGATCCGTCGGTTCGCACCGCCCCTTCTCGGTCTTAGGATGGAGGGATCATGGATGACGAAGTCTTCGAGGACTACGACCGCGAACTCGAGCTTGCTCTGTACAAGGAGTACCGCGATGTCGTCTCCCAATTCCAATACGTCATCGAGACGGAGCGGCGGTTCTATCTCGCCAATGACGTCAATGTCGTGCGGCGCGACAGCGAGCACGACTTCTATTTCGAGATCACGATGACCGACGTGTGGGTGTGGGACATCTACCGGGCGGACCGCTTCGTGAAGTCGGTGCGGGTGCTGACCTTCAAGGACGTCAACGTCGAGGAACTCACGCGTCGCGACTTCCGGCTGCCCGACGAGCTGTCACTGGACGGCTGATTCCTCCACATCCCGTGGCCGGATCGGTCGCTCCACCGTTCTCGCCGCCGGCACCCGCGCGTGGTGCGGGACGGGGCATGCTCGGGCCGTGGCGGCGAAAGACGATCTCGGCAGAGCGGGCGAGCAGTTCGCCCACGACCATCTCCTCGCGAGAGGGTACGTGGTCCTGGATCGGAACTGGCGTTGTTCCGAGGGCGAGATCGACATCGTCGCCCGCGAGGGCCGGGACCTCGTCGTCGTGGAGGTCAAGACCCGTCGCTCGCTCGGCTACGGCCATCCCTTCGACGCGGTGGACGAGCGCAAGCGGGCGCGGTTGTGGCGGCTCGGGCACGCCTGGATGCGCGGACACCGTGAGCAGACCCGGGGCCTGCGGGTGCGGGTCGACGTCGTCGGCGTGATCGGCACGCCGCCGCGGCCGGCGACGCTGGAACACCTCCGCGATCTGCGCTGACCCGGCGCGAGCGGTGCGCCCGGACCTCTCCTCCCCATCCGCTCGCGCGCGCCCCGCGTCCACCGATGACCGGGACCGTCCCCGATCCTCCTCCGACTCGCCCAGAGTCGTCACATGACCCGTTCGCCCCTGACCCCGACCCGCCCGTGACCGTCGCCCGGACGTGGGCGGTGGCACTCCACGGCGCCGTCGGCTCGATCGTCGAGGTCGAGGCCGATCTGTCGAACCAGACGCCCGACCTGCGCATCATCGGCCTCGCAGACAAGGCCCTCAACGAGTCGGCGCGACGCGTGCACAACGCCTGCCAGAACAGCGACCTGCCACTTCCGCGTCGACGGCTGACCGTGAACCTGTCGCCGGCGAACCTCCCCAAGCACGGCTCATCCTTCGACCTGGCGATCGCGGTGGCCGCCATCGCGACCGAGACCGACCTCGATGTCGCCTCGGTCTCGCGGACGGTCCACATCGGCGAGCTCGGCTTGGACGGACGACTTCGCCCCGTGCCGGGCGTTCTGCCGGCGGTGGTGGCGGCCGCGCGCGCGGGCTTCCATCGCGTGGTGGTCCCGCACGCCAATCGCGAAGAGGCCGATCTGGTCGCAGGCATCGACGCGCGCGGGGTCGGCACGCTCGCGGAGGTGGCGGCCCTCCACGGCGCCGACGTCGAGGTGCCCGACGGCGAACCGGTTCCCCCGGCCGCGTCGCCCGCGCGGATCGAGGAGGTGCCCGACCTCGCCGAGGTCATCGGGCAGGAGGACGCCGTGGAAGCGTTGACCGTGGCCGCCGCCGGCGGGCACCACCTCCTCATGTCCGGACCACCCGGTGCCGGTAAGACCATGCTCGCCCGTCGCCTGCCGGGGATCCTGCCCGAGCTGGACGACGCGGCCGCCCTCGCCGTCGCGACGATCCGCTCGCTGACCGAGGGGGGCATCACCTCGCTGCCGCGCATCCCCCCGTTCGAGGCACCGCATCACAGCGCATCCACCGCGGCCCTCGTCGGCGGCGGCAGTCGGGTGATCCATCCCGGCGCGGTGGCGCGTGCGAGCGAGGGGGTGCTCTTCCTCGACGAGGCGGGAGAGTTCAGCGGAAACGCGCTGGACGCGCTGCGTCAACCCCTCGAGACCGGTGTGATCGAGATCCACCGATCCGGGGCGGTGGCGAGCTTCCCGGCGCGGTTCCAGCTCGTTCTCGCGACCAATCCGTGCCCCTGCGGTCGGTACGGGGTCCTCGGGTCGGCGTGCGACTGCCCGCCGATGGCGATCCGACGCTATCTGCAGCGTCTGTCGGGACCGCTCCTGGACAGGATCGACATCGAGCTGAGGATGCAGCGGGTCTCCGTCGCGCAGCGCCGGAGCGGGGTGGGCGCGACGACCACCGCGCAGGCGCGCGAACGGGTGGCCGCGGCGCGGGAGCGCTCGGCGCATCGACTGAGCGGGACCCCGTGGCGACGAAACGCCCAGGTCTCCGGGGCATGGCTGCGCGAAGGGCCGAGCGCGCCCGAACCGGCCGTTCGTCGCCCGTTGGACCTCGCTCTGCAGCGAGGCGCACTGACCCTGCGCGCGTACGACCGGGTGCTGCGCCTGGCGTGGACGCTCGCGGACCTCGCCTCCCGTCCGCGCCCCACGATCGACGACGTCGGCCGCGCCCTCTACCTGAAGAAGGGGATCCCCGCATGATCACGCTCGACCTGTCTGCCGCGAGCGCCCGAGACGCGCTGGGCGCGCACGGCGATCCGCTCACCGACGACGAGGCGATCGACGCGTTCGCCCGGGTGTGGTGGGGGCATCTGGCCGAACCCGGGGACGCCGACGCCGGCGCGCTGATCGGGGCCCTGGGAGCGGCCCCGGCGCTCGAGGCCGTGGGCCAATCCGTGCCGACCCCCATCGCCGACCTCGATGCGGTCGCGGCCCGCCAAGCCTGGGCGCGGTGGAGACCGCGTCTGGACGGCTCAGCGGTCCGGCGCTCGCTGCGGACCGCGACGCTGGTCGGGCTGCGCCTGCTCACCCCCGCCGACGCCGCCTGGCCCGAGGCCCTCGACGACCTCGGACCGCACGCGCCGTCGGCGCTCTGGGTCAACGGATCGCTCGAGGCCGTGCGTGAGGCGACACCGATCTCGGTTGTCGGGGCCCGGGCAGCCACCTCCTACGGTGAGCACGTCGCCGCCGAACTGGCCGCCGGCATCGGCGCCCACGGGGGAGCGGTGGTCTCCGGCGCCGCCTACGGGATCGACGGTGCCGCCCATCGTGCGGCGCTCGCCGTCGGCTCCCCGACCGTGGCGTTCCTCGCCGGCGGTGCGGATCGGGCGTACCCCTCCGGCAACGCCGGCATGATCGCCGAGATCGCCGAGGCGGGGGCCGTCGTCAGCGAGCTGCCGCCCGGGTCCGCTCCCACACGGTGGCGCTTCCTGCAACGGAACAGGCTGATCGCCGCCATGGGGGCGGCGACGGTCGTGGTCGAGGCCGGCTGGCGTAGCGGCTCGTTGAACACCGCCGGACATGCGGCCGGTCTGGGTCGCCCTTTGGGGGCGGTGCCCGGACCGGTCACCAGTGCCGCATCCGCGGGCTGCCATCGACTCCTGCGCGAGTACGACGCTGTCGCCGTGACCTGTCCCGACGACGTCTGGGAACTGGCCGGAGGACCCGGAGATCCACGCGGCGGCCCCCCACCCGGCGCAGTGGACGGCGTCCAGCGTCGCAGGACGGATGTGACCACCCGTGTTCTGGACGCCCTCAGCCCACGGGCCGACCGGACGGTGGCCGAGATCGCCCGCGGTGCCGGTCTCTCGCTGGAGGAGACCGGCTCGTTGCTCGGACTGTTGGAGCTCGAGGGGCTCGCCGGACGTGGGGGGAGCGGGTGGCGGCGCGCGTGAGCGATCCGCCGCACGTCACGGTGCGCCGCCGCCTGCAGAAGCGGATGCCGCGGGAAACTGAAGGCATGATCCTGAGCGATGCGGCCGAGGACTACCTGCGCCACCTCGCGCACGTGCGTCGTCTGTCACCGCGAACCGTGCGGGCCTACCGCGGCGACCTCGCCGACGTCGTCACCGTCCTCGGCGATCCACCGCTGGACCGGGTCGACGTCGAGGCGTTGCGCGAGTGGCTGTGGCAGTCGGTCCAGCGCGGGCACGGCAAAGCGACGCTCGCGCGGCGCACCGCCGCCGTCCGCGGCTTCTTCGCCTGGGCGTGCGAGACCGGCCTGATCGCGAACGACCCCGGTGCGCGCCTCGTCGCCCCCAAGCGGGGTCGAACGCTCCCGAAGGTCGCGACTGCGGACGGCGTCGCCGAGCTCCTCGACGTGCTCCGCGAGAGCGCGCGGGAGGGGGACCCGACGGACCTGCGCGACAGCGCGATCCTCGAGATCCTCTATGGCACCGGCATCCGCGTGTCGGAACTGTGCGCCCTCGCCCTCGACTCCTTCGACGCCGGCCGCCGCACCCTGCGTGTGATCGGCAAAGGCGACAAAGAACGGGTCGTCCCCTACGGCGCACCCGCGGCGCAAGCGCTCGATGCCTACCTGGTCCGCGCGCGACCGGTGTTGCTCGCGCGCCGAGAACCCCGCGAGGCCACAGCCCTCTTCCTCGGCGCACGCGGTGCCCGCATCGGCGCGCGGTCGGTGTATGACGTCGTCGCGCGCCGCCTCGGCCCTGTCGTGGGATCGACCGTGGGCGCGCACGCGCTCCGCCACTCCGCGGCGACGCACCTGCTCGACGGCGGCGCCGATCTGAGGTCCGTCCAAGAACTGCTCGGTCATGCGAGCCTGGGCACGACACAGGTCTACACGCATGTGTCGAACGAGCGTCTGGCCGCGACCTACCGCCTGGCACACCCCCGTGCCTAGGCTGAACCGTATGAGGATCGTGTCGCAGAACCCCGCCACTCGTCGACGACTCGGCCTCGCCGCGGGCGCCGTGCTCGTGACCACACTCGCCCTCAGCGGCTGCACGACCGAAACGGTCGTGCGACTCCCGGAGGAGCCGACGTTCGCCGAGGCCTCGCCGAGCAGTACGGATGAGCCCCGCGTGGTGGAGGAGGGCGACGCGGCGGCCATCGACTGCGCCGGAGGACCGATCGAGGTCCTCAGCGGGGCGACCACGGGCGTGGAGGTCGCCGGTGAATGCCCGACGGTGACCATCCGCGGAAACGACCTCACGGTGGATATGACCGGCGCCGTCGTCGACGATGTCGTCGTGCGGGCCGATCGTGTCACGGTGCACGCGAGCGATGTGCGCTCGCTGTCGATCGACGGCTACGACACCGTGGTCGATCTCGACCGGGTCGCCGATGTCGCAGTGTCCGGCGATCGCAACACCGTGCGCGCGGCCGGTGGCATCGACGCGGTCTCCGTCGACGGTGACGACAACATCATCCGCGCGGAGACGGGCATCGACCTCATCGACGACGCGGGCGAGCGCAACACCATCGGCTGAGCCGTCGCGATCGGCTCGCAGCACGGCAGCAGCACCGCCCGTGGCACTTCACCGAGCAGAAGCAGGGGATTGATGTACTCCCCGTGCCATCTCACGCCGACGTGAAGCGCTCCGGTGTGCGTGTGGCCGCCGATGCCGAGTGACCCCACCCGCTGGCCCGCGACCACCGGCGTGCCCGGCGCCACTTCCGGGTCGACCGGCTCCAACGTCGTGACGAGACCGTCGCCATGGTCGATCGTGACCACCCCGCGCCCGGCCACCGGGCCGGCGAAGGCCACGACCCCGACCGCGGGTGAGCCCACGGGGGCGTCCGGTGAGGCGGGCTCGAGATCGACCCCGCGATGGCCGGGTCCATACGCGTGGGCCGGCGCGACGAAATGCTCCACGACCCGGAAGGGATGCACCGGCCAGGTCCAGCCGGTCGGCGTCGGCACCACATCCGCCGACGCCGACGCCGGAGGTGCAGGCAGCGCGGGGGTGATCGCCAGCAGGGTGATCGTCAGCAGGGCGACCGTCAGCGTGAGCAGAGGCCGTCGGCTCGACGACGGGTGGGGCGCCATCGTCTCATCATCCCGGCCGACGCGCGCCGACCGGGAGCGGTGCGCGAGGCCTGTGGATGGAGGCGTCGCGCGGGCGGTCGGGGAGGAACCTCGCCTGGTACACTCGAAGGGCATCCCGTTCTCGGGGTGACTACGCGTGCCCACAGCGCGCCGGTTCCGGCGCGTGGCATCCACTCCCTCCGGTCCTCCACTGATCCCTGATCGACGGAGGCGGGAGTGCGTCGGGCACCAGGACGTGTCGATCGACCGATCGACCGAGAAACCGAAAACCGGCGCGCACGCGCCAGAACAGGAGAACGGCCATGGCCGTCGTCACCATTCGCCAGCTGCTCGACAGCGGCGTTCACTTCGGACACCAGACCCGCCGGT
>NZTV01000107.1 GCA_002703245.1 Microbacterium sp. | reverse complement strand
CGGCGCTCGGCGACGACCTGCCGTTGCCGGATCGGCTGGAGCGGGTCTCGCAGATCGAGCACGAGGAGCGAGAGCGCGGCACGCGGCGGGCCGTCGCGGGCTTCGACCTGACGTTCTCAGTTCCGAAGTCGGTGTCGGTGCTGTGGGCGCTGGCCGACGGCGGGACGCAGGCGATCATCGCCCGCGCCCACTATGCGGCGTTGCGCGATGTGCTCGACCTGATGGAGCGCGAGGTCGCTGCCACGCGCGTCGGTGCCGATGCAAGCGACGGCTCGGTCGCGCACATGGATGTGACGGGCTTCGTCGCCACGGCATACGACCATTTCGATTCGAGGGCGACGGACCCCCAGCTGCACACGCACGTCGTCGTCGCCAACAAGGTGCGTGCCGTCCACGACGGGCGCTGGCGCACGCTCGCAGGTCGGCCGATACACCAGAGCGTCGTGGCGATGTCCGAGCACTACAACGCGGTCCTGGCCGACCGGCTGGCGCGTGACCTCGGGCTGGTGTGGGAGTCGCGGGATCGCGGCGAGCGGCGCAACCCGGCGTTCGAGCTGGCCGCGGTGCCCGAGGCGCTGATCTCGGAGTTCTCCCGGCGTTCGCACGACATCGAGGCGCGCGCCGACGAGTTGATCGCGGCGTGGCGGGAGCGGCACGGACGGGCGCCGTCGAAGCGGACGATCCTGCGGCTGCGGGCGGAGGCGACGCTGACGACGCGGCCGGAGAAGCTTCTCCACTCGCTCGCGGAGCTCACCGAGGGCTGGCGCGCCCGCGCGGAACCTCACCTGGGCAGCGACCCGGCGGCGTGGGCGGGCTCGGTCATCGCGCCCTATGCGCAGGCGCCGACGATCCGCACCGACGACGTGCCGTTGCAGACGATCGAGGACGTCGCCGTGACAGTCGTGATGGCGGTCAGCGAGAAGCGGGCGACGTGGCGGCGATGGAACCTGCACGCCGAGGCGTCACGGCAGACGATCGCCTGGCGGTTCGCCTCGACGCAGGACCGCGAGGCGGTCGTCGGGATGATCGCCGACGCTGCCCAGAGTCGATCGCTCGCGCTCACGCCGCCCGAGGTCGCGCTCACCCCGGAGATCTACCGGCGGCAGGACGGCACCTCGATGTTCCGGCCGCGCCATGCGACGGTGTTCTCCTCGACGGTGATCCTCGAAGCCGAGGATCGCCTGCTGGTGCTGGGCCGGGATCGCAGCGGCCCGGCGGTGCGCATGGAGCATGTAGGCCGCGCGGTGCGACGGGCGCTGCCGGGCGGCAAGCACCTGTCGACGGAGCAGGCCCGCGCGGTCCAGTCGGTCGCCTGCTCGGGGCGCGTCATCGACGTGCTGGTCGGCCCGGCCGGTACCGGGAAGACGACGACGCTCGCCGGGCTCCGCGCCGCCTGGGAACGACAGCACGGCCCGGACTCCGTGATCGGGCTCGCGCCCTCGGCGGCAGCCGCGGAAGTGCTCGCCGGGGACCTCGGCATCAGCACGGAGAACACGGCCAAGTGGACGCACGACCATGTGAAAGCGGGGCTGACGCTCCGGCGTGGGCAGCTTGTGATCGTGGACGAGGCATCGCTGGCTGGCACGCTTATGCTCGACGGGCTCGCCGCGCACGCCGCCGAGGTCGGGGCGAAGCTGCTGCTGGCCGGCGACCCGATGCAGCTCGACTCCGTAGATGCCGGGGGCGCGTTCGCGTTACTCGTCGCCGACCGCGACGACGCGCCGACGCTGCTCGAAGTGCGCCGCTTCCACAACGCCTGGGAGCGATCTGCGTCCCTGCGGCTGCGGCTGGGCGACGCGGCGGCGCTGAACGCCTACGCCGAGCACGGACGACTGCGCGGCGGCGAGCAGGACGAGGTGACCGAAGCCCTCTACGCCGCGTGGAGCGCCGACATCGCCGCGGGCAAGCGGTCGCTGATGATCGCCGAGAGCACGGAGTCGGTCACCGAACTCAACCTGCGCGCCAGGGTCGACCGCATCCGCTCCGGCGCCGTCGACCCGGCCGACGCCGTGCGCATCTCGGACGGGATGGAGGCCAGCCAGGGCGACCTGATCCTCACCCGGCAGAACGACCGAAGGCTCGCGGTCGGCCGCGGGTTCGTGAAGAACGGCGACCACTGGATCGTCGTCGCCGCGCACCGCGACGGCTCGCTCACCGTCCGGCAGAACCGCCGTCGCGCCTGGGAGGTGCGGCTGCCGGCCTGGTACGTCAGCGAGCACGTCGAGCTCGGCTACGCGATGACGGTGCACAGATCCCAGGGCGCGACCGTCGACACCGCGCATCTGCTCGTCGACCCCGCACGCACCAGCCGGGAGTCACTGTACGTCGGGCTCACGCGCGCCACAGACGCGAACACGGCCTACGTCGTCACCGACGCCGCCGCGACCGAAGAGCACCAGCATCCTGTCGAGACGCCCTCCGCCCGCGAAGTGCTCGTGGATGTGCTCGCCCGTGTCGTCGCTGAGCCTTCGGCCCACGTCGCGATCCGCGCCGAGCAAGACGCTTGGACGGGCATCGGCCAGATCGCCGCGGAGTACGACACGATCGCGACGACCGCGCTGGTCGACCGCTACCTCGACCTGCTCGGCCGGGCCGGGGTGAGCGCGGCGCAGCTCGACGACCTGACGCAGCTGGAGTCGTTCGCCCCGCTCGTCTCCGAACTGCGGCGTCTGGAGGCCGACCGGCACGACCTCGGGGTGCTGCTGCCGCAGGTCGTCGCAGAGCGGCCGCTGGACGATGCTGCCGACGTCGGCGCGGTCCTCTACCGGCGCCTCCAGCGGCCCTTCGGCGCGGGCCGGCCTCGGCGCCCGCCGCGCCTGATCGCCGGGCTCATCCCCGCCGCGGTCGGCATCGCCGACGCGGAGATGCGGCAGGCGTTGGACGAGCGGCGCGACCTGATCGAGCGCCGCGCCGCGACCCTCGCCGACGCGGCGCTGCGCGAGCGGGCTGGGTGGACGCGCGGCCTCGGGCGGCGCCCGGCCGATCCCGCGCGCGCGAACGCCTGGCTGGGCGCGGTGCGCACGATCGCCGCTTACCGCGACCGCTACCGCATCGCCGACGACCGCCCGGCCGGGCCGCCCGCCGCGAGCGTCGCCCAGCGTCTCGACCAGGCGCGCGCCGAGGCTGCGATCCGCGCCGCGCAGCGGATCGCCGCCGACGACACCCGGCCCCGCCGCCAGCAGGACGCGGCGGGCAGGCGCGTGGCCGGGCCGACACTCTGACCGGGCTCTGGCCCGTGTCGCCGGGGCAGCGTACCCTCGGAGTAGCAGGACTTTCTGTGGCCGATCCAGCCAACATGATCTGGACGACCTTCTCCCGCCATCGGGTGCCTTCCAACTCTCTCCTGCGGTTATCAACCGAGGCCGTGCATCGGCCCGAGACGAGGGAGGCACCAATGTTCCGCATCGCCGCCGCGCTCACCGTCCGCATCCGGGCGCTGCTGAGCTACGCGCCCACCAACCTGCTCATCGCCTGGATCGACGGCAGCCGCCGCCACGAGATCGGCGCCTGGCTCGTCCTGCTGTGGCCCGCCTACTGGACGGCCACGATCCTGCTCGGCCTGTGGGTCCGCGACGGCGGGCCGGGCTGGCTGAACCTCCTGGTGCTGCTCACCTTCTGGAACGGCATCAAGTTCGGCGGCTACGGCATCAAGTGGCTCGTCCTCGCGCTGACCCCGTCCGCGTTCCGCGACCGGAAGCAGCGCAGGCTCGCCGCCGCAGCCGCGCGCTGACGCTCCGCACGCAGAACGGCGGCCCGTCCCTCACCGGGGCGGGCCGCCGTTCTTGTCGATGCCGCAGGCTTAGCGGTCGTCGGTGGTGTCGAGGCCGTCGATGTCCTCGAGGCCGCCGAACTCCATGTCCTCCTCTCGGACGTAGCCGTTGCGCTCCCGGTAGATCGCCAGGCGGCGGCCGAACCACAGCGTGCCGATCCCGGCAAGCAGGAACACGCCCGCGCCGATGCCGAAGGGCAGCATCCAGTCGCCGCCGCCGGTGTAGGCGAGCTCACCGGGCGGCGTCGAAGAAGGCGTCGGCTCCGGGGTGGGCTCGGGCGTGGGCTCCGGCGTGGGCGTCGGAGTCGGCGTCTCGGTCACGACCGTCGTCTCGCCAGGCGCGCCGCACAGCCCGCGCCGCAGCTCGGACCCTTCGGCGTCGTAGACCGTCTCGGCCCAGAAATAGGTTCCGGCGACCTCGAACACGACCTCCTCGGAGACGTACTCGCCGGCCCCGTCGAGCGGGATCGGCTCGCCGGTGTAGACCAGCTCGGCGGCGGTGCAGGTCGGCTCGTCGCCGTCCTGCAGGTAGGCCTGGAAGCCGAGCGCCGCACCCTCCGGCACCGTGCCCGTGACCGCCGCGGTGTCGGTCGCGGGCTCGCCGAGCTGCACCACCGGGGTCGCCGTCGTGGTGACGTTCAGCGGCTCCGGCGGCGAGGTCACGACCGTCGTCTCGCCGGGCGCCCCGCAGGTGCCCTCGGCGAGCACGGCGCCGTCGGCGTCGTAGAGCGTCTCGACCCAGTAGACCGCGCCGGCCTCGGTCACGCTCGTCGGCCCGGAGCGGTAGACCCCGGCCTGCGTGACCGCGATCGGCTCCGAGGCGAAGAACGCCTCCTCGCACACGGGCGTCGCATCGACCGGGATCGGGCCGAACGCGCGGAACACGAGCGTCGCGCCGTCGGGGATGCCGCCCTGCACGAGCGCGCTGTCCTCGAACGGCTCGCCGACCAGCGCCTCGGGCTGCGCCTGGGTGATGACCGTGACCGGGATCTCCGGCGTCGGGGTCGGCGGGACGTAGAAGCGCTCCAGCACATCTGCCGGGGACGACTGGTACGGCTGCACCCGGTCGTCGCCGGGGAAGCTCGTCACGACGACGTAATAGCCCGGCTCGGTCGGCGTGATCCGGTCGCCGTCCGTGTAGCCCAGCTGGTAGACGCCGTTGCGGGCAGGCGTGGTGATGCTCGTCAGCACGGGCGCGTCGGACAGCTCGAGTTCGTCGGTCAGCGCCGCATCGGAGGCGAACGGGCCGTAGACGGTGTGCGTCACCTCGTCCACGTCGGCCCGCCAGTAGCCGTCGCCGTGGAAGTCGCCGTGATCGGCGGGGAAGCCGCTCACCGTCACCACGTCGAAGGCCCGCCCGCCCGGATGCACGTTGTACTCGCGCAGCAGCGACGAGGTGTGCAGCGGCCAGCGCACCGACGTCGACTCGACGGAGATGCCGTAGCGGTCGGCCCAGTCGTCGGCGAGGTAGGGGCGCACCCACGCGGGCTGGGAGGACTTCTTCATCTCCCACACCCAGGTGACGAACCCGCCCGCCGGAGCGGTCACCATCGGCGCGACGTAGCGGCCGGGGCCGGTCGCCGTGATCGACACCGTGCCGATCGCGACCGCCGCCGGGTCGACGCCCGCCGACTCGACCGCGGGCCGCACGCCCGGCACCTGATACAGCGTGCCCTCGAACACGACCGGGACCGGCTGCCCGTCGACCCGCAGCCACGCCCCGTTGCCGCTGGAGACGACGAGCGTGTCGGTGAGCGGGTCGTCGGCGACCGCGAGGCGCTGGTCGGCGGTCGAGACCGCCTGCGGCTGGAACGGCACCACGGAGGTCTCCGCGACCTGCCCGAAGCGGTCGGTGAACGAGCCTGTCAGGTAGCGGCCGTAGTCGCCCTGTGCGTCCTGGTCGATGCGCCACACCCAGGTGTAGAAGCCCGAGCTCGGCGCGGTGATCGTGCCCGGCGACGTGTAGGAGCCGGCCCCGTTCAGCGTGACCGGCTCGACGCCCGCGACCGGCGCGCCCAGCGGGGGCGAGTCCGACTCGGCGGGCTGCTCGGCGAACGGGCCGTACAGCGTCCCCTCCGCGATGATGGGGATGCGCTCGCCGCCGATGCGCGTCCAGGTGCCCTTCGTCAGCGTCACCTCCAGCTCGTCGGTGAACGCATCGCCCTGCTCGACGTAGCGGGAGGAGACCTGCGTGGCGATGACCGGCTGGAAGTCCAGGTCGATTCGCGGAGTCCGCGTCGACGCCGACAGGTCGCTCGACGACCCCGAGACGGACGCGACGATGCGCTGCTCGCCGCCGCCGGAGGTGTAGAGCGAGAGGCGGGCGCCGTAGCCGTCCGCGGCGACGTTCATCGACGCGCCGATCTCATACGAGGTCGCGCCGTCCGCCGGGGTTCCGGTGATTCCGAACTGTCCGCCGCCGACGTTGCGCGAGGTCGCGCCGTTGCCGAACACCGCGTTCGAAAGGTTCACGGTGCCCTGCAGGTGCGACGGGTTCGCGGCGACCGTCAGCGTGCCCTCGTACTGGTCGGCCATCTCGATCGACAGCGACAGCGACGGGTCCGTCACCGCGTACACGGGAGCCTCGGCCCGCATCGTTGCGAGATTCGCCAGGATCGTCCCGCGTGCCTCGACAGGTGCGCGGGCGACGTAGTAAGCGTCGCCCGACATGCCGTGCGAGTTGTAGACGCCGGGGTCGGTGATCGACCAGACGTAGAGGGCGACCGCGGCGGTCACGTTCGCGTCGCCCGACTGCCCCCACCGGCCCGTGACGTAGTTGAGCTCGGCGAGCTGCTGACGGCTGAGCGAGTCGAGCGACGTGATGGTCTGCGGCCCCGACGTCGGGGAGAACGGCGCGTCCATCCCCAGGTCGATGCAGTACGCCTGGCGACCGTCCGAGCCGGTCGCATACGAGCCGAGCCAGCCGTAGCCGATGTCGTAGCCGACGCCGTGGCTTCCCGCGTGCGCGGGTTGGGTCGAGGCGAGCATCGAGCCGAACGCGATCATCAGCGCGATGACGAACGCGACCAGGCGTGGCAGGCCCCGGTGCTGCGACGGATCGCCGATCTCGGGCGGGCCGGCGGTGAGTGCAGAAGACATGCAGTTCCTCCCTGATTGGTTGGCGGCAGATGCCGCGCAGGGAGGTGCGAATCAGTTCCGGCTAGGACGCTGCAGATTCCTTCCGCCGCTTTCCGGCCACCGGCACCCCCGCACGCCTTCCTCGCTTGCGTTCATGTGCGTGACGCGGTTCGCGGTCGCGGCGTCGGACGGAGGCTCGTGGAGGCGTATGCGGCCACGGCGCACGAGCACGGATGCATATTCATCGGAGGCTCGCTCGCTTTGTCATCGGACTCGATGGGTCGACGAGCCTTCTTCGAGGAGCTTGGGTTCGGCATCCGACAGCATGACAACTTCGGGGCACGGCCAGTCGAAGTGCCCGCGTCAGGAGCAGCACGCTGAGAGTCGTCGAAGGAAGGCAGACCCGCGGTAGAACCGGAATGGAGGGGACGACGGGAATCGAACCCGCGTTGGCTGCTTGGGAAGCAGCCGTCCTACCATTGAACGACGTCCCCGAGTAGGTGCCTCCTAGCCTACCGGACGGCGGCGCCTCTCTGGACCGGCTCTCTACGACTGCACACTGCGATGCTCCAGCGACCCGCTCAGCGCAAAGAGCGACTCGGCGCCAATGACCTTCTCCTCCGCGCCGGTGTAGTGCCTGGTGGTCGTCCGCTTGCTCTCGTGGGCAAGCACTTCCTGAGCAGTGTCGGCGCCGAGCGCTGCGGCAGCCGACTTCCGCATCGAGCGGTAGACGAACATGTCCTGCGGGACGCCGAGGGCATCGAGCTCCGTCTCGTGCGCCTTGCGGAACTGCCGAGCCAACGCCTGCGGTCGCTCCGGGTCCATGCCGCTTCCGGTGCGTGTCACGAACAGTAGATCGCCGTGAGAGTCGGCCATCCGCCGCTTGAGCACGGCGTGCACGTCGTCGCTCGCGACCTCGATCAGCCGCTCCTGGTTCTTCCCCTTCAGCTCGGACTGCCGGTAGAGGCCCTTCTCTTTGGTGCGAGTCATGGTGCCGTTGATCGAGACATGCTCGCTCAAATCGCCTGACGTGTTCCGTCGGAGGATGACATCCTCACGTCGGATCGCCAGCGCCTCAGATACCCGGATGGTCATTCGGTTGGTGAGGATGAGTAGATCGGCGAGCAGGCGCACGTCGGGCCGTCTTCCAGGCTTGCCCCGGCGGTCTTCTTCCCAGGCGAGCACGAGCTGGATGATGACGGCGAGGTCGTCGTCGCTCAGTGCGATCAGCTTCGGGGCCGGGCGGTGGAGGGCGAGGATCTTGATCGACGGCACCGGGCTCGCTCCGGGTGCGACGACCCCGTGCAGGATCGCGAGCTCGAACATCCCGGCGAGTACGCTGCGGGCCATCAGTGCCTCGTGGTTCGACTTCGTGCGAGCGACCTCGTGGAGGAAGTTGTAGATTCGCGCTGGCGTCAGCGCCGCGATCCGCACCTCCCAGAGCAGGGGCTTGATCGTGCTGAGCAGCGCCGCCTCGTAGCGGTCGATCGACTGCGGCTTGAGCTTGCCCGGCTGCGGGTCGTTCTCGTCCCACTGCCGATTCTTGCGGAGGTCCAGCACCCATTCGACAGCGAGCTGCTCGATGGTCCCCGCGGGGTCGACTTGCTGGAAGACGCCGCCCCAGATGATGTGAGCCTTGCGCTCGAGGTCGTCATGCGCGAGTTCCGGGGAGGCGCCCCAACCCTGGAGATGGTGCGCGTGCCCTTCGCCGTCTCGGATGATGGTGTCGGCTCGGAATCGCTCGCCGTACTGCTGGACACTGACCTTGCCGAGCTCGCCCGGCTGCTTCTTCGGCCTGGGCATCAGGACCCCCGTCGCTGGGCGATGAGCCAGTCCCGCACGTCCGCGGGGAAGTAGCGGACGCGGTTGCCGGCGATCTTGATGTAGACCGGCCCGCCAGACTTGTTCGACCGCCACACGTCGAGGGTGTGCCGGGTGAGCCCGAGGAAGGCGGCCGTCTCCTCGACCGTCCACATGATCGGTGCGCCGTCGGCGGTCACGTCGAGCCGAGTCGGGTCGAGCGGTGCGGGCTCGCCGGCGGCGGGGGTCCTCTGCTGTGCCATACCCAGCAGGTGCGGCCGGTATGCAGACGCACCTGGATATGCGGAAGGCCGGGTGCTAAGCGGTGCAGAACGGCGACGTCGATGGGTCGATTCCAGGCCGAAATCGGGGTTTCTCCGTCGAAAAACCGTCGAAGACGATGCCATCGGTGGCCTCCAGAGGTGTCGTAGACACCGCTGGAGCCTTGCGATTGCAGGGCTTGGGCGGCTCAGGCCGAGAAGGGCACTTGTTTGGGGCGAGGAAGCAGAAGTTCTACCATTGAACTACATCCCCGCGTGCGGAAAACCGCAGCATCCGACAGCATACAAGGTCTGCGTCGATGCGCGGTGCGCGGATCGCTAGGCTGATGCCGTGCTGCTCTCCGATCGCGATATCCGCGCAGAAGTCCAGGCCGAACGCATCGGGATCGCGCCGTGGGATGCGCACATGGTGCAGCCCTCGAGTGTCGATGTGCGGCTCGACCGCTACTTCCGGCTGTTCGACAACCACAAGTACCCCTTCATCGACCCGGCCGAAGATCAGCCTGACTTGACGCATCTCATCGAGGTCGCCCCCGATGAGCCATTCATCTTGCACCCGGGGGAGTTCGCGCTCGGCTCCACGTTCGAGCAGGTCAGCCTTCCCGACGACGTCGCCGCGCGCCTCGAGGGGAAGTCGTCGTTGGGTCGCCTGGGCCTGCTCACTCACTCGACGGCGGGGTTCATCGACCCCGGATTCTCGGGCCATGTCACCCTCGAGCTGTCGAATGTCGCCACCCTCCCGATCAAGCTGTGGCCGGGCATGAAGATCGGGCAGCTGTGCTTTTTCCGCCTGTCTTCACCGACGGAGAACCCGTACGGCTCGGGGCCCTACGCCAACCGCTACCAGGGCCAGCGCGGCCCCACCGCGTCGCGTTCGTTCCGCAACTTCCACCGCAGCGACGTCGGCGTCACCGACGCCGGCTCCGTCGGAAAGTGAGAAGAGTCTTCCCCTGTGGATGAGAATCCTCTAACGTAGGGGCATCGGGAATCCAGAGCGACATCGTCGCTCTCACCGAAACCCGGGGTTTCACCCCGCGGTCGCCGCGTCGTCGGGGGGCACAGCGGTGGCCGCGGGAGGCCCCGTCAATCGCCTGACGAACCGACCGCCTCGATCTCGTACAGCACGGTCGTGTCGGGGAAGACCGCCGGATGCGCGACTCCCACGCGCTCCAGCGTCTGACCGCTGAACACCGCGCCGGACCCGCCCGCGATCCGCTCCGCAGTGACCGCCGAGTGGGCGGCAATGTCCCCCGCGCCGGTCCCCCACCATGGCGGCGGAAGCATCCCCGCAAGCTCACCCGCCGGCAATACCGGGCGCACCCGATAGCGGCACCCGGCATCCAGCCCGCGGAGACGCACGCGCCCGTACATGCTCGTCATCGACCGCTCGACCGCGGCGATCGCGAACAACGCGCGCGACCGGTCGCGCGAGACCACGCCGTGGCCGAACAAGGTCTCGTCACCGGCGTCCAAACGCACCACGTCACCGGTGTGCAACAGGCTGCGCCAGTGCTTGTAGAACGTCACCCACGCGCCGAGGTGCGCGAGTTCATCGGCCGGAGCCGCGCGCAGATCCCATTCGATGCCGAGGTGCCCGAACACGGCGGTGGATGCGCGGTACTCCAACGAGTGGCCGCGACCGGTCGTGTGCGAGATCCCCGACGCGATGTGTGCGCCCATCAGCTCCGGCGGCAGCAACTGTTGCGTCCACCGGTGCATCAGTTGGCGCTCGTGAGGGTCGATGCAGTCCGAGGTCCACACCCGGTCGGTGCGTTCGATGACCTCGAGGTCGACCCGCCCACCACCCGACGAGCACGACTCCTCGGGGAGGATCGCGACGCGGACCGGCTCATCCACCTGGTTCAGCCCGACCGGGTTGACGCCCGCATACGTGAGCGCCGCAGCCTCGTCCTCGGTCGTGAGCGACCCGAGGTCGGCGCCCCAGTGGACGACGGCGGGGAGCAGGTCGTCGGAGAGGTCGAGGACGAGTGAGACGCCCGCCGCGCGCAGGGAGACCGTGCGGCGGACGGAGACGGAGGTGGATGCGGTCACGGAGGGCCTTTCGGATCAGTGGTCGGACGCGACCGATGGCGGAGTGGGCGGGCAGCCGCACGACTCGCGCAGCACGAGCCCGACGGGGAACGCGTGGTGGCGGGGGGTGGACCTATCGCTGGTGAGGAGGTCGAGGGCGAGGTCGGCCATCTCGCCCACCGGCTGCCGCGCCGAGGTCAGCGCCGGCCAGGTGTACTCCCCGGCGCGCGTGCCGTCGAAGCTCACCAACGGGCATTCGCGCGGAATGTCGACGCCGGCTTCGA
Source organism: Microbacterium sp. (assembly GCA_002703245.1). GTDB lineage: Bacteria > Actinomycetota > Actinomycetes > Actinomycetales > Microbacteriaceae > Microbacterium > Microbacterium aquimaris. Next base: position 7,643 of record NZTV01000107.1, on the reverse strand, counting down.
GAAGTGCCCGGACCACGCCGACCGCCTGCGCGTCGGAACTGACGAAAAGCGCGTCGGGGAGTGTCCCGGTCTCGATCAGGCGTCGCGCGGCGCGGTAACCGCCGGCGTTGCTCCACGTCTCGATCATGAGGGGGCCCTCGGTCACGCCGTGCGCGCCGATCGCGTCTCGCCAGCCGACGATTCGCGGATCGGGGCTGGCAAGACCGTCGGTCCCGATGACCAAGCCGATGCGGCGGCGACCATGCGTCTGCGCGAGATGGGTGACCGCGGCGCGCGCGCCGTCGGCGGCATCCGGGCCGATCGTGTGCCGCCCCGCCACGGGGCCGGCGCAGTCGAGGAGGACCGTGGGCGGATCTCGGGGATCCCGTGGCGTCGGGTCACGCCACCGGTCGCCGGAACTCATGAGGAGCAGCCCGTCGACCTGCCGCCCGGTGAGCTCGGCGACGAGGCGCTGCTCGGTTGCGGGATCGCCGTGGGACGCGGCGACGACGAGGTGGTAGCCGCGTGCGGAGGCGGCGCGCTCGAGCGACTGCGCGAGCTCCGCGAAGAAGGGGTTGAGGGTGTCCATGAGGACGAGGCCGAGGGTGCGGGTCGAGCCGAGGTTCAGTGCACGGGCGGTGAAGTTGGGTCGGTAGCCCAGTTCGGCCATCACCGCCCGCACCCGCGCTGCCGTCTCGGGCGCGACCGGGCGTGGCCCGTCGTTCATGACGTAGCTGACCACCGCGGTGCTGACGCCGGCGGCCCGCGCCACGTCTGCGCGCGTCGCGCGCCGGATGGGCGCCGCATCTTGATCCATGTCGCACCTCCGCATTCCGATTCCGCGCCACCATGCCACGATTCGTCGCGAGTCTACCCGCGTAGATCCCGATGGCGGCTCTGCACGCCCTGTCGGGTCGGAGAATCTCGCGAATGTCGGACGATTTGGCCGCGGTCCTCCGACATCGGGCGGATTCTCCGACAAACGGGATCGGGTGGTGCGGGTCAGGTGGCGGCGGTGCAGCGCGGGTCGTGGCCCGGATCGTGTGGGCCGAAGCCGTGGTGGCGATTACCGCGCTCGTGGCCCTCGTCGCCCCCGTGATCGCCGCAACCGTCGTGTCCGTGGTGAGGGTGGCGACGGCCGAAACGGTGGCCGAACCGGCGTCGACCGAAGCGGCCCGGCCCACCGGGCTCGTCTCCGCCGAGCGCGGCGGTCATGGCGGCCAGGCTTCGCACGGTGGAGTCGTAGTCGGCCTCGCCGACGGCATCGACCACGCGGGTGCGGACGCCGTCGACGAGGTCGCCGAGACGGCGCTTCGCGTCACGGCCCGCCTCGGTCAGCGACCAGGCGCCGTCGCTCGACTGCTCGATCCACCCGCGGTCGGCGAGGTGGTGCAGGCGGCGGCCGCGGCCCGGTCCGCGCCGGGGCGGGCTCGACGCGTCGACGGAACGGTCGAGGGCGTTCAGCAGCATCCAGTCGCGGCGGCTCGCGCCTTCCGCGGCGAGGCGCTCGTCGATCTCGTGGGTGAGGGCGGCATCAAGGGCGCGGAGCCAGAAGCCGATCGGGCGGGAGGTTTCAGGGGTTGTCAACGGGGACTCCTTGGATATATGTAAAAAGGCAAGTACATGCACAATGACATGTAACCCGTGTGCATGTCAAGAGGCATGTAAATTCGAAGCATGTCCGACTCTCGAGCGACCGATCCCGCGGCCGCGATCGCCGCCGCCCTCGCGCGGCTGCGCGGACGCCGGTTCCCCCGTCCCCCGTGGGAGGGCGGACAGCATCCGCACGGCAAGCCGGGGGTCGGCGAACGCGGCCGTCCCGAGTGGCCGGGTGCGCGGCCGTTCGGCGGGCCCCACGCCGGTCCGCGCTTCGGGGGGCCCGCACGTGTGCGCATGCTCGACGTGCTCGCCGGCGCGACCGACCCGCTGAGCGTCAGCGAGCTGGCCGAGCGGATCGGCGTCGACCAGCCCCGCGCGTCGCGCCTGGTGCAACAGGGGGTTCAGGCCGGGATGGTGCGGCGGGAAGCCGATCCTGATGACGCCCGGCGCACCCGCATCGCCCTCACCGACGAGGGCGCGGCGATCGCGCGCACCTTCCGGGGCGAGCGAACCGATGCGGTGCGGACCGCGCTGTCGGATTTCACCGACGCCGAACGGATCGAGCTCGCGCGGCTCCTCGGCAAGCTCGCCGACGCGTGGCCGGCTACGGGCGAGAACCCACGAGCATAGCCACCGGAGCGCCCGATCCGCGACGGCTTTCGGCCAGACGCCACCCGTCGATACCGTGGAGCGGTGAGCGACAACGAGACGAACACCGAGCCCGCCGTCGACCCACCCGGATCCGGATAGGACGTCGCCCCCGCGGGCGTCGATCCCTCCGAGCGGGTGATCTCCACGCCGACGCTCGCCGCCGGCCGCGGAGTCCAACCCTGGGTGTTCTGGCCCGCCGCCGGAGTCATCCTCGCCTTCAGCGGCTTCGCGATCCTCGCACCGGCCGCCGCCGAGGCGCTGTTCGCCGGCATCCAGGACACGATCGTCGATGCGTTCAGCTGGTACTACGTGCTGATCGCCGCGATCTTCGTCGCGATCGCGATCATGTTCGGTTTCTCGCGTTTCGGCGACATCAAGCTCGGCCGCGACGACGACGAGCCGGAGTTCTCGATCGGCGCGTGGTTCTCCCTGCTGTTCGCGGCCGGGATGGGCATCGGCCTGGTCTTCTACGGCGTCAGCGAACCGCTCAGCCACTTCGTCTCGCCGCGCCCCGGCGTCACCGGTGAAGACCCGGCCCTGGCGCAGGCGGCGCTCACCCAGACGTACCTGCACTGGGGGGTGACGGCGTGGTCGATCTACGTCATCGTGGGCCTCAGCCTCGCGTACGCCATCCATCGTCGTGGACGCCCCATCTCCATCCGCTGGACCCTGGAGCCTGTTCTCGGCCGGAAGCGCGTCGAGGGCCCCTGGGGTCACGCGATCGACGTCGTCGCGCTGGCCGGCACCGTATTCGGTGTCGCCACCTCGCTCGGCCTGGGTGTGCTGCAGATCAGCGCCGGACTCGACGCGGCCGGCATCGCCGAACCCAGCGAAGGACTGCAGGTGCTCATCATCGGCGTGATCACGGTGTGCGTGCTCGCCTCGGTGCTCTCCGGCGTCACGAGGGGCATGAAGTGGCTGTCGTCGACGAACCTCGTTCTCGCCGGGCTCCTGCTGCTCTACATCCTGATCTTCGGTCAGACCGAGTACCTGCTCCGCGAGTGGGTGCAGTCGATCGGGTCGTACATCCAGAACTTCGTCGGTCTCTCCTTCACCGTCAGCGCCTTCCAAGGCGAGGCCGGTGAGGCCTGGCAGGCGTCATGGACCTCGTTCTACTGGGGGTGGTGGATCTCGTGGGCACCCTTCGTGGGGATCTTCATCGCCCGCGTCTCGCGCGGCCGCACCGTGCGTCAGTTCGTGCTCGGGGTCATCGGCGTGCCGACCCTGCTCGGCATCCTCTGGTTCGCCGTGCTCGGCGGGTCGGCGCTGTACCTCGAAATGACCCGACCCGGGGCGATGACCCTGCCGGACGGTTCGGTCAACATCGAGGGGGCGATCTTCCAGCTACTCGGATACTTCCCCGGCACCACCCTGCTCATGATCGGGGTGATGGTGCTGGTCGCGGTGTTCTTCATCACCTCCAGCGACTCGGGCGCGTTGGTGATGGGCATGATCGCCACCGGCGGCAACCAGGAGCCCGCGAAGTGGATCCGCACCTTCTTCACCCTGGTGACCGCGTTGCTGGCGATCTCGCTGCTCCTGACCGGGGGCCTGACCGCCCTGCAGACCGCGGCGATCACGATCGCGCTGCCGTTCAGTGTGGTGATGCTGCTCATCTGCTGGTCGACGATCGTCGCCTTCCAACGCGAACGCCGCGCCTACGACCACGCCCAGCGTGCCGCGTTCGTCGAACGTATCGGCGACTACTACGGTCTCGACGTGGAAGAGCCCGATCAGCGCGGTGTGCGCTGGCCCCGGCTGCCCAAGTGGATGCATCGTCGTCCGGGCAGCACCGACGGGAACAGCGCGCGGGACGGCGAGGGAGGCGGGGCTTCTCCCGCGCGGCGGCCGGATCCGTCGGTCAGCGACGTCGAAGCCTCCCGCAGCGACGTCGGAGCTCATCCGCCCGAGTAGCCACCCGTGCCCCCCATTCGCGAAGCAGGCCGTCGTCAGTCGATGACGGCCTGCTTCGCCTTCACCGGGATCATGAGCGCCAGGCCCACCAGCAGCACCAGGGTGATGCCGAGGATGCCCAGGCGGGTGTCGCCGGAGATCGCGACGAACAGGGCGAACAGGCCCGGCGCCATGAACGACACCGCGCGGCCCGTGGTGGCGTAGAGGCCGAAGATCTCGCCCTCGCGCCCTTCGGGGGTGATGCGGGCCAGGAACGAACGGCTCGCCGACTGCACCGGACCGACGAAGGCGGTCAGCAGCAGACCGGCGATCCAGAAGCCGATCTGCGCGGTGCCGATGAACAGCACCACGGTGCCGGTTGCCACGAGCCCGATCAGCGACGCCATGATGACGTTCTTCGGTCCGAACCGGTCGTCGAGGCGTCCGGCGAGGATCGTGGATGCGCCGGCGACGACATTGGCGGCGACGGCGAAGTAGAGCACTTCGCTGGGGGAGAAGCGGAACACCTGTGCCGCGATGATCGCGCCGAACGTGAACACGCCGGCCAGTCCGTCGCGGAACACGGCGCTGGCCAGAAGGAACATGAGCACCTGGCGGTTGCCGTGCCACAGCTTCACCAGCGTGCCCCACAGCACGGCGTACGAGCGGAAGAAGCCGACGCGCACGCGCCGCTCGGCCGCGGGGATCTCGGGCACCTTCAGCAGCACCGGCACGGCGAACACGCCGAACCACACCGCTGATGCGACGACGGCGATGCGGATGTTCAGGCCGTCGTCGGTGGGGATGCCGAGGACGCCCGCGGCGCCATCGACACCGAACCCCTGGATGAACAGGACCAGCAGCAGGAGCAGCAGCACGATGCCGCCGACGTAACCCATGCCCCACCCGAAACCGGAGACGCGGCCCATGTTCTTGCGCGTCGAGACCTGCACGAGCATCGCGTTGTAGTTGACCCCGGCGAACTCGAAGAACACGTTGCCGACCGCGAGCAGGGTGGCGCCCAGGATGAGGTACCCCGGGGTCCCCTCGACGAAGAACATCGCCGCCATCGCGCCGACGACGACGAACGTGTTCACGCCCAGCCAGAACTTGCGCCGCCCGCTGCCGTCGGACCGCTGGCCGAGCACGGGGGCGAGGACGGCGATGAGGATGCCCGCGATCATGAGGGCGAGTCCCACGACACTGGCGTTGTTGGCCAGGGCGGCCACGAGCGCGGGATCATCGTCGCTGCCACCGGCCGCATCCACGATCGCCGGATCGACGAACAGGCTGCTGGCCAGGTAGGTGCTGAAGACGAACGTGGTCACGACCGCGTTGAACGCCGCCGACCCCCAGTCCCACAGCGCCCAGGCGAGCACGCCGCGCTTTCGCGTCTCGGAGGTGTTGCCGATCGTCGCGGAGGCGTTCTCGGACTCGGGCGAGGGGCTCTCGGGAAGGGGCATGTCGGTCACGGTATGACCTTTCGGTGAACGGCCGGTTCCCGGCGAAGGGCACGCGGGGATGGCCTCATGATGCGAGGATGTGGCCATGCCCGTCAATGTCGAGCGCACCGAACTGCCCGGTATCGGCATCCGCCATGATGTCCGGACCGCGGCCGGGCGACGCCTTTCCGTGATCACGTTCCGCGACGGAGGTCGCGAACTCGCCGTCGCCGATCCGCACGATCCCGACCGTGCCGAGGTGGCCGTCGAGATCACCGACGACGAGGCCACCGCGCTGTCGGAGGTGTTGGGTGGCTCGGTCATCCTGACCCAGATCGCCGGCCTCCGCGACCAGGTCGACGGGCTGTCGACCGCCCAGATCCCCGTGCGCGCCGACTCGCCCTACGCCGGCAGGCCCCTCGGGCAGACCCGGGCACGCACCCTCACACGGTGCTCGATCGTCGCGATCGTCCGCGCCGGCGGTGTCTCGCCGGCGCCGGGACCGGAGGACGTGCTCAGCGTCGGCGATCTGCTCGTCGTGATCGGCACCCCGCAGGGGCTCGACATGCTCACCCGCATCATCGAGGGCAGCTGAGGACGGCATGGATCACAGCGCGCTCGTGCTCATCGAGCTCGGCGCGCTGCTGTTGGGGATCGCGCTCCTCGGTCGCTTGGCCGGCCGGCTCGGCATCTCCCCCATCCCGCTGATCCTGCTCGGGGGTCTCGCCTTCGGTGAGGGCGGGCTTCTCCCCTTCGCCGCCGGCGAGGAGTTCATCGAGGTCGGTGCCGAGATCGGCGTCGTCCTGCTCCTGCTGATGCTCGGGTTGGAGTACACGGCCGACGAGCTCGTGGGGAGCCTGCGCACGTCGCGCCGCGCCGGGGTGGTCGACATGCTGCTGAACGCCCTTCCCGGCGTGGCGGTGGGTCTGCTCCTCGGCTGGGGTCCCGTCGCCGCCGCCGCGCTCGGCGGGATCACCTGGATCTCCTCTTCCGGGGTGATCGCGAAGCTCCTGCAGGACCTCGGCCGGCTCGCCAACCGCGAGACACCGGTCGTGCTGTCGATCCTCGTGATCGAAGACCTCGCGATGGCCTTCTACCTGCCGCTGCTGACGGCCCTGCTGCTGGGGCTCAGCCTCGGCGCGAGCATCCTCACCGTCGTGATCGCGGTGGCCGCGGTCGCGGTGATCCTGTTCATCGCGCTGCGGCACGGTCATGTCGTGTCACGGCTGGTGTCCGCACGGAGCGCGGAGGTGCTGCTGCTGACGGTGCTCGGTGTCACCCTGATCGTCGCGGGCCTGGCCGCCCAGGCGAGCGTGTCATCCGCGGTCGGCGCCTTCCTCGTCGGTATCGCCATCTCGGGCCCGGTCGCGCGGCACGCCCAACAGATGCTCACCCCGCTGCGGGACCTGTTCGCGTCGGTGTTCTTCCTCTTCTTCGGCCTGTCCACCGACCCCGCGGACCTGCTGCCGATGTTCGTCCCCGCCCTGGGATTGGCGGCGTTGACGATGGGCACGAAACTGCTCACCGGATACCTCGCCGCCGCAGGCAGCGGGGTCGGCGAGGCCGGACGGTGGCGCGCCGGGTTCGCGCTCATGCCGCGCGGGGAGTTCTCGATCGTCATCGCCGGGCTCGCGATCGGCGCCGGGGTGGACCGGTCCCTGGCGGCGCTGGCGACGGCGTACGTGCTCATCACGATCATCGTGGGCCCGCTTCTGGCCCGTGTCCCGGATGCGAAGGGGTTCGCCGCGTGGAGTGCGCGGCGACAGTCCAGGCGCACCGAAAGTTGAGCCAAGTCATATCAAGTTCATTTGACACGGCGAACCGGGCGGTCTACTGTTGAGTCACATCGGCTCAGGTCTCTGGGTCGACCCCGACTTTTCGTAGACAACCCAGGCCCCGCACCCGCTCGGCCTCATCCAGAAGGAGAAGACATGCCCCGTGCTGTTGGAATCGACCTCGGTACGACGAACTCCGTCGTCAGCGTCCTCGAGGGCGGCGAGCCCAAGGTGATCGCGAACGCCGAGGGCTTCCGCACCACCCCCTCGGTGGTCGCCTACACCAAGGACGGCGAGGTGCTCG
>NZTV01000106.1 GCA_002703245.1 Microbacterium sp. | reverse complement strand
GTGGGTGCGCGCGCCGTGAGTGCGGCGTCCTCCTCGCTCGGCGCCATCCGGGAGGAGCTCGCCCTGCCCGAGCCCCGCACGACCGTGACGATCCCGGAGGGGGCGAGCTTCGACATCGACGGGCTCTCCCCTCTCATCACCCCCAACGCCGACTTCTATCGCGTCGACACGGCCCTCGCGGTGCCCACGGTCGACCCGTCCATGTGGCGCCTGGTCGTCGACGGCATGGTCGAAGAGCGCGTCGAGCTGAGCTTCGAGGATCTGCTCGACATGGGCCTCGACGAGTACGCCGTGACCCTCACCTGCGTCTCGAACGAGGTCGGCGGCGGCCTCGTCGGCAATGCCGTGTGGCTGGGCGTCCCGATCCGAGACGTGCTCGCGCGCGCGGGCGTGCAGGGCGAAGCCGACATGGTGCTCTCGCGCAGCGTCGACGGCTACACCGCCTCCACCCCGCTCACGTCCTTGGTCGACGAGGGGATCGATGCGATCCTCGCGGTCGGGATGAACGGCGAGCCACTCCCGGTCGAGCACGGCTTCCCCGTCAGGATGGTCGTTCCCGGCCTCTACGGCTACGTCTCGGCGACGAAGTGGGTCACCGCGCTCACGGTCACCACCTTCGCCGAGGACGAGGCGTACTGGACGCCGCGGGGGTACAGCGCGCGGGCCCCGATCAAGTTCTCCTCGCGCATCGACACGCCGCGCACCGGGTCGCCCGTGGGGGCCGGCACAGTGCCGATCGCGGACATGGCCTGGGCGCAGACGGTCGGCATCTCGCGGGTGGAGGTCAGCATCGACGACGGCCCCTGGCAGCAGGCGACCGTGTCGACCCCGATCAACGACGACACGTGGGTGCAGTGGTACCTCGAGTGGGACGCCGAGCCGGGCACCCACTACATCGCGGTACGCGCGGTCGACCGCGACGGCGACGTGCAGACGCAGGAGCGCGCTCCCATCGCCCCGGACGGGTCATCCGGCTGGCAGCGGGTGCTCGTGACAGTCACGTAACCCCGGCCCCCATGCCCATGCCCATGCCCATGCCCATGCCCACCCCGCCCCCCATGCCGAGCCGTCCCCTTTCCCGCCGAACCACCCCTCAACCCCGGTTGCGAACGGGCGGGGTGGGTGTCAAAGGGACGGCTCGGCGCAGTCGGCGGCGGCTCTGGGCGGGGCGCCGGCGGACCCGCGGGCGCATTCCGCGAAGGGAATGCGGCTGCGCACATTGTGCAAGACTGCCCCGGTGAGGTCCTCGCGCATCCCCGCCGCTCTTTCCGTCGCCACACTGATCGTCCTCGGGCTGAGCGCCTGCACCTTCGGCGACCCCGATCCCGCCCCCACCCAGACGGCCGCGGCACCCGCCGCTCCCGATCCCTCCCCGTCGGCCTCGGCGTCTGAGACGCCCCGCCCGACGGCATCTCCGACGCCGACGACCTCCCCCGCCACGCCCGGCGGCGGAGGTTCAGGAGGGGGCGCCCCGGGTGGGTCCGGTGGTGGGTCCGGCGGGTCCGGTGGTGGGTCCGGCGGGTCCGGTGGTGGGTCCGGTGGTGGGTCGGGCGGGTCCGGTGGCGGTACCCCGACGCCGGCGCCCACCTCGCGACCGACCCCCTCTCCCGAGCCGACCCCGACTCCGACCCCGACCCCGGTCGTGCCGCCCGCGTGCGCAACGGCCGCCACCGACCCCGGCATCCCGGTGATGGACTTCGGGTCGATCGCCGAATACTCGACCGTCGCACGTGCGCAGGGCGAGGACTGCACCGGGTTCCGCGCGTACCTGTCGACGGGACTGCCCCAGTACGACTCGCAGTCGTTCGAGTTCTTCGGCCATCTCGTCGAAGACGATGGGGAGATCGCGTCGATCGCGCTGATGTCCCAGGGCAACACCGTGGTCCCCGGGCTGCAGGTGCCGTGGCTGACGATGGAGGAGGCGGGTCTGATCTACAACCGTCTGTCGCTGGATCAGGGCCCGTCGTTCGGCGGGATCGATGGACTGGCCGACATCACCGTGCCCACCACCATCACCTACGACCCGTGGAACATCCACGTCGAGCAGACCGAGACCGGAAAGCCGACGCAGACCATCGACATGCGCGTGGTGTCCGGGGCGGTGGGCGCGGTCGGCGCCGTGTACGAGCTGACGGTCGCGGTCGAGGCCGCGGTTCCCGGGTCGACCACCACCGAGCCGGCGGAACTGACGATCACGGCGGAGGACCGCACCGGGATCATCCAGTGGGGCTACGGCCCCAACGGCTTCTTCCCGCTGTGGATGTTCGACGGCGACCCGCTCCCGGCCGCGGACGGAGCCATCCCGACCATCGACCAGCGGACCCCGATCATGGACCTCTACGGCGGGGACATCGGCGCCTACCTGGAGGCCACCGGCGACCCGATGACCGGCCAAGGCTCCCAGTACTACTCGATGCCGCTGGTCGAGGTCAGCGAGTGGTCGGTGACCATCGGCTCGTCCTACGTCGCTCGTGGCACGGACGGTCTGCTCTTCTTCGACAACCTCACCGAGACGTACAACGACTCCGCGCAGTACATCGTGAAGAACGGGTACGAATGGACCGAGTTCTCGGTGCAACTGCCGGACAGCCGGCAGGGGATGCTCATCGCGACCACCGGGCAGGCCGAGGTCGGCGATCTGCACTACGCGATGATCGGCGGCGCCGGCTCCACCGCGTCGGCCAACGGCACGCTCGAGCCGACGGCCAACTGGCCACAGGGGGCGATCAGCATCACCCCGACCACCGACACGTGGACCTCGCCGGGAAGCTGCTACGTCTACCATCTGACCTACGACGTCACCCTCGCCGGGTCCGACACCCGCCCCGCCGCCGACCTCACCTTCCGCGCCGCGGCGCAGAACCAGGAGCTGGTCGCCCTGAAGCGCGCGGTGTACGAGGGGCTGTTCACGTACGAGGGCACGCTGGGCGGCGAAGAGGTCAGCGGCTACGCGTGGGGCGAGATCCAGGGTGAGCCCCCCGCGGGCGACCCCACGCCGCCGCACTGCGGCTGAGGGGCGGCTACAGCTCGCCGGGAGCGGACGCGAGGTCGTCGATCTCCTCGACGATCCGTCGGCCTGTGGTCGGCGCGCCCGCCTTGCGCGGTGCGTAGACCACCAGAGAGTGGAAGACGAACCGCACGAAGAACGCGAGCACGAGGGTGATTCCGGTGGCCAACACCGCCGAGACGTGCCAGGACTCCACGAGCAACGCGACCAAGGGGATGCGCACGAGGGCTTCGGCGTTGTTGAAGCCGAACGACTTCGCGAAGCGTATCCAGCCGCCGGATGCGGCACCTCTCATGTCGTGGAAGACGAAGCGTTCGATCAGCAGGAAGTTGCCGATGATCGTCGCCTCGGCGGCGATGATCGCCGCGACGAGGTAGTCGACGCCCATCGCGGTCAGCACCCACACGATGGCGAGGTTCGCGATCGCGCCCAGCCCGCCGATGATCGCGAACAGCGACATCTTGCCGAACCGTAGCGCCGTCAGCTGCGAGAGGAAGTGGACGCCCTGACGCACGGACGCCTTGGAGTCCCCGGCGTGGCGGTCGGCGAAGGTGAAGGGCCCCTCCGCGACACGCAGCGGCTTACGCGCGAGGATCTCCAACAGGATCTTGAATCCACGCGGACGCAACGTCTCCGCGTCGATCGCGCGTCGGTCGAGCACGAAGAACCCGGTCATCGGGTCGGAGACGTCCCGCAGCCGCACGGGGAACATCGACTTGGTGACCGCGGTCGAGACCTTCGAGACGAACACCCGCGTCTTGTCCGCGAAACCCGCTTCGGCCCCGCCGGACTGGTAGCGCGAGGCCACCACGACATCCGCATCTCCCTCGCCGAACCGACGCCACAGGGTCGGGATGTCCTCGGGCGGATGCTGCAGGTCGCCGTCCATGACGAGACAGACATCCGACTGCGCGGCGGCGAAACCTTCGACCACGGCCCCGCCGAGGCCGCCGGTGCGCTCGTCGCGATGGATCACGCGCAGCGGGATGGTGGTGGTCTCCGCGAGGGCCCGGACCACGTCCGGGGTGTCATCGGTGCTGTCGTCGACGACGATGACCTCGGCGTCGATTCCCTCGACGGCATGCTGGATCCGCCCAACGAGTTCGGCCATGTTGGGCGCCTCGTTGAACGTCGGCACGATGATCGAAAGCTGCATCCCGACCCATCGTCCCATGTCCAGCGCCAGCACCGTGCCGCGGGATTACGCTGGTTGCTATGACTTCCCCCATCGATTCCTCCACGATCACGATGTTCGGTGCCGACTGGTGCGGCGACTGCCGTCGCACCAAGGCGCAGCTGGACGGCCTGGGTGTCGAGTACACCTACGTGAACCTCATCGAGACGCCCGATGCCGCCGACGTCGCGCGCGACATCTCGGGTCGCACGAACATCCCGGTGGTGGTCTACCCCGACTCCTCGCACCACGTCGAGCCTTCCAACGCCGACGTCGAGGCGAAGCTCCGCGAACTCTCCCTCATCTGAGGCCCGGTTGACCGCGGCGGTTCGCCGCGGTGCGGTTCGATAAACGCCGAACGCCCCGAAACATCGCGCAATGCGCGGTTTCTCGGGGCGTTCGGGGTTTATCGTCCGGTGCGACCGGCCAGCAATCGCCGCGAGGCCGCAACATCGTGGGCGGCCTGGCGCGCCAGATCATCGGGATGCTCGAAGGCCTCCATCGCCCGCAGGTAGGCGACCAGCCGCACGTCGAGTGTGCACCCGTAGAAGTCGCCGGTGCGGTCGTGCAGATGACACTCGACGCGGTCCGCGCTCACATCCCCGAACGTCGGATTGTCCCCGATACTGACGGTCGCGTCGCACCAGCCCGTCTCCGGCTCGACCCGCACGCGCGCGGCGTAGACCCCGCGCAGTGCCCGGTCGACGGCGACGTCGAGGTTGGCCGTGGGGAAACCGAGCCGCCCCCCACGCCCGTCGCCGTGGACCACGATCCCGCGCAACGCGCGCCCCTCGCCCGCCATCGCCGCGTCGACGGGCTCACGCGCCGATGGAGCGATACCGGCTGTGATGGAACACGAGCGGCTCGGTCTCCGGGAAGAACCTCACGTCATCGACGGCGAGGAGCACGATCGTGTGGTCTCCGCCCGCGACGTCACCGTGCACGCGGCAGGTGAGCCACAGGGCCGCGTCGTCGAGGTGGACGGCGCCGTCGTCGCCGGTGCGCCAGTGGCCGCCTTCGAAGCGGTCCCCGTCCCGCGCCGCGAGGCGACGGGAGACCTCCTCGTGCCCGTTGCCGAGCACGCTCAATCCGATGACGCCCGCGCGCGCGAGCGCCGGCCAGGTGCGCGAGGTGTTCGCGACACTGATCGCGACCAGGGGAGGATCGAGCGAGATGGAGGTGAAGGAGTTCACAGCCATGCCCACCCGGCGGCCGTCCTCGCCGACGGCGCACACGGCGACAACGCCGGTCGGGAACGCGGAGAAGGCCTTCCGCAGTCGGAGAGAGAGATCTTCCTCGATCAGATCAGACGTCATCATCGTCACCTCTTAACTAGTCAAACTTGTCTAAACAAGTTAGCACGAAATTTGACTGTTCGGATCTGGACTATTGCGCACTAGCATGAGCGCATGCCTTCCTATACGCGGCTCATCGTGCTCGGCGCGGTCTACCAGTTCCAGCCCGTGCACGGTTACTTCCTGCGACGGGAGCTGTCGACATGGCACGTCGACGAATGGGCCAACACGCAGCCCGGCTCGGTCTACAACGCCCTGAAAACGCTCGTGAAGGACGGCTACATCGTCGAAAACGGCACCGAGTCGGACGGCAAGTACCCGGCGCGGACGACCTACAGCATCTCGCCGACCGGCCGGGTCGAACTGCTCCGGATGCTGCGGGAAGCCCTGTGGCACGTGGAGGCGTTCGACACCAAGGCCGTCATGGCCATCACGTCGTTCATGTTCGTCCTGACCCGCGACGAGGTCGTCGCGGGTCTGGAGAACCGGATCAGCAAGATCGATTCGCTCATCACCGAGAACGGCTTCCACATCGAGGACACCCTGCGTTCGGAGACGACCCCGCGCTACGTGCGGGAGATATTCGACCTGTCCTCCGCGCGTCTGCGCGCCGAGCAGGGGTGGGCCGCCCAGCTCATCGCGCGCCTGCGCGACGGGGAGTATCAGTTCGCGGGCGAAGGCGACTGACGTCGTCCCCGCACCGCCTCCCTGCTGAGCGCGTCGGGCTGCGCCCCGCGATGACTCGCGACGATCGCCCCCGCCGCCGCCCCCTCACGTGCCGCCTCGACGAGACTCAGGCCGCGCGCGATCCCCGCCACAAGACCGCCGCAGAACGCGTCGCCGGCACCGGTCGTATCGACGGCTTCCACCGCCACGGCCGGAATCTCGCGCGGCGGGTGCCCGCGACGATGCACCGTGAGGCCCGCCGCGCCGCGGGTGTGGATCACCGTCGTCCGTTCGGCGAGCGCCGCCACGCCGCCGAGCGCGGCCGCCTCGGTCTCGTTCACCACGAGGATGTCGACGTCGTCGAGCATCTCGCGCACATCGGGGTGGACCGGGGCGGCGTTCAGCACGGTGACGACATCCGGAGTCCGCGCCGCCGCGGCGAGGGTGGCCCGGGCGACACCGGGATCGACCTCCAGCTGCACCAGGACGACGGCGGCCCCCTCCGACGAGGCGACGGCGTGGTCGGGCGTGAGGGCGGCGTTGGCCCCCGGGACGACGACGATACTGTTCTCCGCCCCGGGGAGCAGGGTGACGTGGGCGACACCCGTGGGCACGTCGACGGTCGCGACGTCGGCGCCGTCCACCCCGGCCGAACGCATGGCCTCACGCAAGAGGGCGCCGTCGGCGTCCGCCCCGACGGCCCCCACCATCCGCACCGGGGCCCCGCACCGTGCGGCGGCCACGGCCTGGTTCAGCCCCTTGCCCCCGGGGAAGGTCCCGAGGGACTCCCCCAGGAGGGTCTCGCCCGGCTGGGGCAACCGGGCGAGACCGATGTAGCGGTCGACGTTGAGGCTGCCGACGACGCAGACCGCACCCGGGCGGGTCACGACGCCTGCGGCACCGCCCGCGTGCGGGCGGCCGGGTGGTCGGCGGGAAGTGTCGCGGTCTCGGACCCGGTCAGCCGCTCACGCAGGGTGGCTCCGGTCGATTCGGCCAGGGCACCCCGCTCGCGCAGGATCGGCATCACACGCTCGACGAAGTCGGCGGTCGACCCGGGCTGCACCACCGGGGAGATCAGGAACCCGTCGAGGTCGGCGCCCTCGGCCAGTTCGATGATGCGGTCCGCGATCGTCTCCGGCGTTCCCAGGACGGCGCTGGACCCGGCCCCGTGTTCGCGCCACCCGGCCAGCACGTCCCCGACGGTCTTGCCGGCGAATCGGCTGATCTGCGACTGCGACATCTCGGTGCGCAGGTCGGTCATCGGCGTCTCGGGGTCGTAGGAGGACAGGTCGATGCCGGTGAACCACGCGTATGAGGCGACGGTGACGTCGGCGGTCTGCGCGGCGAGCACCTCGTCGTAGTAACGGCGGGCCTGTTCCTCGGTGTCGGCGACCACGCACCGGAACTCCGCCATGACCTTGACCGAATCGGCGGAACGACCGGCCTCGACCGCGGCTTCACGGATCGCGGTGCTGTGCGCCTTGAGCTGCTCGACCGTCCCGCCGCCGACGAACATGCACTCGCCGTGGCGACCGCCGAACGCACGTCCCGCCGGTGAAGCGCCGGCCTGGAAGAGCACCGGGGTGCCCTGCGGCGAGTAGGCCGAGTTGCCGTAGCCCTCGCTGCGGAAATAGGGACCCTCGTGTCGGATGCTGTGCACCTTGGCGGGGTCGGCGAAGATCCCGTTCTTGTCCTTCACGAGCGCGTCCGGCTCCCACGCGCCCTCCCACAGTCGATAGAC
This sequence comes from Microbacterium sp., assembly GCA_002703245.1. Lineage (GTDB taxonomy): Bacteria > Actinomycetota > Actinomycetes > Actinomycetales > Microbacteriaceae > Microbacterium > Microbacterium aquimaris. Next base: position 26,985 of record NZTV01000106.1, on the reverse strand, counting down.
GAGACGCACGAAGTCGTCGGCCATTTCGTAGCGCTCGTCGTGCGCGACCATCGGCACGCCGAAGGCCTTCACCGCGGTCTCCGCCGTTCCTGTGGTCACGATGTTCCACCCGGTGCGGCCGCCCGAGAGCTGGTCCAGCGAAGCCATCCTGCGCGCGAACGGGTAGGGCTGTTCGAGCAGCGTCGACCCGGTCATCACGACGCCGAGCGAGGTGGTGTGGGCGAGGATCGCCGAGGCGACCACGAACGGGTCGAGCCGGGGCAGGTCCAGCCCCTCGATCGAGGCGACGTCGGGACGCTCGCCGTCGACCTCGGCCCATCCCCACGCGTCGGCGAGGAAGAGGAAATCGAACCCGCCCTCCTCGCACAGGCGTGCGAGCTCGAGCCAGTACTCGAGGGTGTCGAAGTTCTCACGGGTGTTGTCGGGGTGACGCCAGGTGGCGCGACCGGTGTCGTTGGCTTGGGCGTTCTCGAACAGACCGAAGTGCAGCTTTTTCATGAGGTGTTCCTTTCTCGCCCCGACTCAGCGAGCCGAGACGTCCTTTTCGCTCCACCACAGGACGCGGCGACGGACCACCGCGAGGAGCATGATGAGGAGGATCCCCATCAGACAGAGCATGAAGATCGCCGCCCACGTCACGGCGAGGTTCGCCTGCGCCGCGGAGGTCGTCACGAGCGATCCGAGCCCGGCCGCCGTGCCGGCGGCGACGAACTCGGCGACCGCGGCACCGACCACCGCGAGCGGCAGACTGATGCGCAGACCGGCGAAGAAGTACGGCATGCTCCCGGGGAACCGGAGGTCTCGGAAGATCTCCCACCGGCTCGCCGACAGCGTCTTGAAGACGTCGAGGGCGCGGGGGTCGACGTCCCGGAGCCCGGCGAGGGAGTTCACCAGCACCGGGAAGAAGACGACGATGCCGGTGATGATGTACTTCGGCAGCATGCCGAACCCGAACGCGACGACCAGCGCCGGGGCGATGGCGATCACGGGGGTCACCATCACGAGCACGATCAGTGGCATCACCGCACGCTCGACGATCTCGAACTCGCTCATGATCACGGCGACGAGGAACCCGAGCACGATCGCCGAGCCCGCACCGACGGCGACCTCCTGCAGCGTGATGAGGAAGTTCAGCCAGTACATCCCGGGCTCTTCGAGCAGGCTCGCGATCACCTCGCCCAGGGTCGGCAGGACGTAGGGGTTCGTGAACGCGACCAGCTGCCACAGCAGCCCGACGATCACGAACACGACCGCCGTCGGTGCCCACACACGCGGGTGCATCCACGCGGTGCGGGACACGCCCCGCCCCCGACGCGGCGCCGTCTGGGCGGCCACCGTGCGGGTGGCGGTCATCTCGGTCGACTCAGCGGACATGCGTCGCCTCCTCCATCACGGCGCGCAGTCGTCTGCGCACATAGCCCTCCAGATCGCGGAACGCATCGCTGGCGTAGGCGTCCTCGGTCCGGGGGCGCGGAAGGTCCACGGGGATGATCTCCGCGATGCGGCCCGGATGCGCCGCCATGAGCACGATGCGGTCCGAGAGCACGATCGCCTCCGGGACCGAGTGGGTGACGAACATCACCGACTTGCGGTGCGACTGCCAGAAATCCAGCAGTCCCAGCCGCTGCTGATCGCGGTTGATCTCATCGAGCGCGGAGAACGGCTCGTCCATCAGCAGGATGTCGGGGTCGAACGAGAAGGCCCGTGCGATCGCGACGCGTTGCTGCATACCGCCGGAGAGCTGCTTGGGGAACTTCTCCAGGGCATGCCCCAGCCCGAAGGAGGTCAACAGGTCATCGGGGTCGCGCAGGCTGCGACCGGCGTTGGCCCTCGGGTTGATCGTCAGAGGCAGGCGCACGTTCTCGCGCACCGACTTCCACGGCAGCAGCGCCGGCGCCTGCGGCACGAGACCGACGAGCTTCTTGCGGGTCGCCGCCTTGACGCTCTGCCCCCCGATCGACACCGAACCGCCGTCGGCGTCGTAGAGGCCGGCCACGACCTTCAGCAGCGTCGACTTCCCGCATCCGCTCGGCCCGATCACCGAGACGAACTCGCCGGGCTCGACGGTCAGGCTGACATCGTCGAGGGCGACCATGGCCGCGTCCCCGCGTCCGAAGGTCTTCCGGACGCCGGAGATCTCGACCTCGTGACCGAGGCTCACTGGCCGTCTCCGGGCCACACCAGCACGCCGTCCTCGTAGAGTCCCGCGACGAGGTCGACGTCGATGACGTCATTCACCGGCGGGATGTCCTTGACGTTTCCGTACTCGATGACGATGTCGGCGGCGTCCTGCCATTCCTGCTCGGTCTGCACACCGGGGGCACCGGCTTCACTGTCGCGCACCCACTGGGATTCGACCCGCCAGGTGCGTTCCTGCTGCTCCAGCGGGAACGCCTCGCCCTGACCGGCCTCCTCGGCGAGGGCGCTGATGCGCTCGACGCAGTCGGCTTCGTTCTCGAGGCAGTACTCGAGCGCCTTCAGGTCGGCGCGCATGAAGTCGGCGACGACCTCCGGGTTCTGCTCGTAGAACTCGGTGTTGACCTCCATGACGTTGTACGTGCCGCTCAGTCCGAAGTCGGCCGGCACGAACTCGGAGAACTCCTCCCCCATCGCCCGAAGGGTCTCGCATTGATTCGAGGCATAGCCGACGATCGCATCGACCTGGCCGCGCAGCACGACCGTGGGGTCGTAGTTGGTCATCTTGATCAGTTCGATCTGGTCGATGTCGGCGCCGGCCTCGTCGAGCATCGCGGCGGCGACCGGGGTGAGGTTGATGAAGTAGCCGAGGCTGCCCCCTTCGAGGTCGGTGAGCGATTCGATGTCCTTGTTGGCGAAGATGCAGAACGGCGAGGTGGTGCCGAAGGTCGCGATCGCGGTGATGTTCTCGCTGTTGGCGGCGGCCATCAGCACGTCCTCGGCCGACCCGAGCTCGGTGAACTGCGCCTTCCCGGAGGAGACCAGCTGCTGTCCGTTCGCCCCCGAGGCGTTGATCTCGACGTTCAGACACAGGTCGTCGAAGTAGCCGAGCTCCTCGGCCATGAACACGTCGAGCTGGCCTGCGCTGGCGGAGTATCCGTAGCCCGAGATGTAGGTGATGGAGGTGGCGGCGTTGCGCTCGCAGTCCGCGGGGTCGAGGAGGCTGTCTTCGGGGACATCGGATGCGGCCGAACCGGCGCACCCGCTCATGATCATCGCTCCCAGCGCGACACCGACCAGCGTCGCACCGCGTCGCTTTGCTGACATCATCATCATCAGTGCTTTCGCCTTTCGTCTTTGATGGCTTCGACATCACACTAGTCAATGTTGAATGGATTGAGCAAACACTAGTTCGCATTTGACTACTTCCGGGGTTCCGCGCCCCGCCCGGCGGCGAGGATGCGGGGCGTAGCCTGAAGCCGAAGGGAGACGGTGATGACCAACCTCGACCCGGCGCTGATCGTCCGCCGCTTCGGCGCCCACGCCGACGTGGGCCACCTCGCGCTCACCGGTGAGCACGGCGTCGTGCTCCCGGCGTTCACCGACCACCACGTGCACCTCCATCTGTTCGACGAGCACGCCCTCGCCGCGCGCGGCGTCGCCGGCGTCGTCGACCTCGGCGGCGATCCGTTCGCGCTCGCGCGCCGACCGACGCACGCCGTACCCCGACCCGCGCACGCCGGCGCGTTCCTCACCGCCCCGGGCGGGTACCCCGCCGCACGCCCGTGGGCGCCGCCGGCGATCGTGCGCGAGGTGACCGACCCGTCCCGACACCCCGGGGTGCCCGGCGGCGCGGCGACCGCGGTGGACGAACAGGTCGACTGTGGCGCCCGCGTCATCAAGATCTCACTCAACGCCGATGCCGGCCCCACCCTCGACCCGCCCCTCGTGTCGGCGATCGTGACACACGCCCACCACCGCGGCGTCCCCGTGGTCGCCCACGCGCAGGGCGCCGGGATGGTCGCGCGCGCCCTCGACGCCGGTGTGGACGTCCTGGCCCACGCCCCGTTCACCGAGCTCCTCGACGGCGCGGACATCACGCGCGCGGCCTCCGCCGGGCAACTCTGGATCTCGACCCTCGGCATCCACCACGGCGACCCCGACGGGTCCCGCACGGCGACGGCGAACCTCGCCGCCTTCCACGCCGCCGGCGGCCGGGTCCTCTACGGCACCGACCTGGGCAACGGCGACCGCCCCGCGGGGATCGACCCCGCAGAGGTGTCGGCCCTCGTGGCCGCCGGGCTCGACGCGCGGGCGGTCATCGCCGCGCTCGCCGATCCGTGGCCGTTCCCGGATGCGGTCCCCGGAGTGACCACCTTCGTACCCGGTCGACCGCCGGAGGAGGACCGCGACCTCGGTGCGTGGCTTGCGACCGCATCGACGGTGCCGATCGAAGAGATCAGCGGCGATGAACCCTGACCTGCGCGCCACGGCGGAGGCCCTCGACGCCGCCGACCCGCTACGCCCCCACCGCGACCTGTTCGTGGGCGCGCGCACGCCCCTGGTGTACTTCGACGGCAACTCCCTCGGACGGCCACTGGCGGCGACCGTCGGACGCCTCGAGCGTTTCGTCCGCGACGAGTGGGGCGGGCGACTGATCCGCGGCTGGGACGAGAGCTGGATGGACCTGCCCTTCGCGATCGGCGACGAGATCGGCCGTGTCGCGCTGGGCGCCGCCCCGGGCCAGACCGTCATCGGCGACTCCACGACCGTCATGCTGTACAAACTCATCCGCGCGGCGTTCGACGCTCAGGCGGCGCGCGACCCGGGCCGGGTGGAGATCGTCATCGGCACCGACGACTTCCCCACCGACCGCTACATCGTCGAGGGCATCGCCGCCGAACGCGGCGGCCGCGTCCACTGGATCGAGGTCGATCGCGCCGGAGGGGTCACCACGGAGCAGATCGCGGGCGCCGTCGGCGAGAAGACCGCCGTGGTCGTCGTCAGCCACGTCGCCTACCGCTCCGCCCATCTCGCGGACGCTCGCGGCATCACCGAGGTGGCGCGCGCCGCGGGGGCCCTCACGGTGTGGGATCTGTGCCATTCCGCCGGCGCGGTGCCGATCCACGCCGACCGGTGGGGGTTCGACATCGCGGTGGGATGCACGTACAAGTACCTGGGCGGCGGCCCCGGCTCGCCCGCGTTCGCGTACGTCGCCCACCGGCACCACGAAACGCTCGTCCAGCCGATCCCGGGGTGGATGGGCACCGCCGACGTCTTCTCGATGGGGCCACACCACGCTCCGGCGGCCGGCATGCGCCGGTTCCTCTCGGGCACGCCGCCCATCCTCGGGATGCTCGCGATGGAAGACACCCTCGCCCTCATCGGCGACGTCGGCATCGATGCGATCCGCGAGAAGTCCGTCGAGCTGACCACCTTCGCCCTCGAGGTCGTCGACGAGGAACTCGTGCCCCTCGGGGTCCACATCGCCTCCCCGGCGGACGCGGCCGCCCGTGGCGGCCACGTGACGCTCGGGCACCCCTTGATGCGGCAGGCGACGGCCGCGCTCTGGCGGCACGACGTGATCCCCGACTACCGCGACCCCGAAGGGCTGCGCATCGGGCTCGCCCCGCTGTCGACCTCGTTCACCGAGACCCTCACCGGGCTGCTGACCGTGCGCGATACGCTCGCGCGCCTCACCACGACCGCCTGACCCCCGGAAGGACCACCGTGACCACCGCTCCCCCCGACCTGGCCGCCGAAACCCGCGACGCCCTCGACGCCGACGTCGCGGCCCTCCGCCGTGGCGCGACCTTGTGGACCCGCCTGAGCCTCGACCAACGCGCGACACTGCTGGAGAGCATCCACGCGAGCACCTCCGCGGTCATGGCCGAGTGGGCGGATGTGGCCGCGACGTCCAAGGGCCTGCCGCCGGGCCATCCCCTCCGCGGTGAGGAGTGGCTCACCGGCCCCTACATGACGCTGGTGTCGACCGAGTGGCTCGCACGGACCCTGCGGACCCTGGCCGGCGGCGGCAACCCCCTCGACGGGGTCCGGATGGACGAGACCCCCGCCGGGCGGCTCCGCGCACACGTCTTCCCGGGAGACCTGTCCGACCGTCTGATCGTGTCGGGCTTCACCGGCGAGGTGTGGTTCGACCGCGATGTCACCATGGCGCGGGCCCGCGCCGCCGCCGGGCTCGGCCAGCGCACGCCCGACCGATCGGGCGGGATCGGGCTGGTGCTCGGCGCGGGGAACATCACCTCGATCCCAGTGGCCGACGTGCTCTACGAGCTGTTCGCGTCCAACCGTGTCAGCCTGCTCAAGGTCAACCCCACACAGGACACGCTCGTGCCGGTCTTCGAACGCGCGCTCGCGCCGCTGATCGAGATGGGACTGCTCCGGATCGTGACCGGTGGGGGCGACGTCGGCGCCTACCTGACCCGGCACGATGAGATCGATCACGTCCACATCACCGGTTCGGCACAGACCTTCGACGCGATCGTGTGGGGCGTCGGAGAAGACGGCGCTGCGCGCAAGGCGTCGGGCCGACCGCTGCTGACCACCCCCATCACGGCGGAGCTCGGCGGTGTGTCGCCGATCATCGTGGTTCCCGGAGACTGGTCCGAGGCCGACCTCGCATTCCAGGCCGAACACGTCGCGACGATGCGGCTGCAGAACTCCGGCCACAACTGCGTGGCCGGTCAGATCCTGATCCTCAGCGAGGACTGGCCGCAGCGTGAGGCGTTCCTGGACCACGTGCGGCGCGCCGTCGCCGCCACCCCCTCCCGCGAGGTCTGGTACCCACGGGCGACACAGCGACTGGACGCGCTGCGCGACGCACACCCCGAAGCGTCCTGGAGCGACGACGGCCGCCGCGCCGTCGTCCCGTTCGACGGCGGTGCCGCCGACGACCTCGAGGTCGTCGAGCAGTTCGCCCCGGTGCTCGGCGTCACCGCACTCCCGGGCCTGGGCCAGGACTTCCTCGACACCGCGATCGCGTACGCCGACGAGCGACTCACCGGCACCCTCGGCGCGAACATCCTCATCGACCCCGTGGCGCAGACCCGCCTGGGCGACGGATTCGAGCGCGCCCTCGAGCGGCTCCGATACGGGACGATCGCCGTGAATGCCTGGACGGCCGTCGGATTCCTCACCCCGGCCCTCCCGTGGGGTGCCTACCCCGGCGGGACGCTCGACGACGCCCCGAGCGGGATCGGAGTGGTCCACAACGCCCTGCTGCTCGACCGCATCGACCGGGCCGTCGTGCGGGGGCCGTTCCGCCCGTTCCCGCGCTCACTGACCGCTCTGCGTCCCGGATCGCGCGGTGCGTTCTCCCTGCTGCCCAAGCCGCCGTGGTTCACCACCGCGCGCACGGGCGCGTCGGTCAGCGCGGGCCTCACCCGATATCGCGCCGGGGAAGGCCTGCTCCGGCTGATCCCGACGATGCTGAACGCGTTCCGCGCCTGAACCGGCTCAGCCGGCGACGGCGAAGCGGTCCGTCGCCTCACGCAACGCGCGGGCGATCCCCGGCTCCGACGCGGCGTGACCGGCATCCGGAACCATGACCAGCTCCGCCTCGGGCCACGCCCGGTGCAGGTCCCATGCGGTCATCGCCGGCGTGCACACGTCGTATCGCCCCTGCACGATCACGGCGGGGATGTCCCGGATAGCCCCGACGTCGGCGATGAGTTGCCCCTCGTCGAAGAATCCCCGGTGCATGAAGTAGTGGTTCTCGATGCGGGCGAACGCCGTCGCGGCCCGGGGGTCGGTCATCGCCTGCACGAGATCGTCATCCGGGCGCATCGTGAGGGTGGACGCTTCCCACCGGGTCCATGCGATGGCCGCCGGAACGTGCACGGCGGGGTCGGGGTCGGACAGCCGACGGTGGTATGCCTCGATCATGCGTCCACGCTCGAGCACCGCGATCGGGCCGAGGAACTGCTCCCAGAGGTCCGGGAAGATCGCCGACGCTCCTCCTTCGTAGAACCACTCCAGCTCATGGGCGCGCAGTGTGAAGACGCCGCGCAGCACGATCTCCGACACCGACGAGGGGTGCGCTTCGGCGTAGGCGAGCGCGAGCGCGCTGCCCCAGGACCCGCCGAAGACCATCCACTTCTCGATCGCGAGATTGCGGCGCAACAACTCCAGATCGGCCACCAGGTGCCACGTCGTGTTGTGCCGCAGGTCGCCGTCGGCATCGGCCGCATGGGGGACCGAGCGCCCGCAGCCGCGCTGGTCGAGGAGGATGATCCGGTACTGCTCGGGGTCGAAGAACCGACGATGCCACGCCGAGGTCCCCGCGCCGGGGCCACCGTGCAGGAAGACGACGGGTTTGCCCTCCGGGTTGCCGCACTGCTCGTAGTAGAGGCGGTTGCCCTCCCCGGCGATCAGCTCGCCGGTCATGTACGGCTCGATCTCGGGGTACAGGATGTCGTCGAGGTGTTCGTTCACGATCGACCCCCTGCCCTCGGCGAGGGCGACACCGCCCCCCGCATGTCCCTCTTCGCCCCGTGGACCGGGGCTTTTGTCGAACGCCATGCGCACACGGTAGCGCCTGGCGGGCCGAGAACCGCGCATTCCCGCGGTGCGCCGAGGTCACACCCGGACCAATAGGCTCCCAGCATGCACGTGACGTGGGCGAAGGCATCCGGGCGGAGGCGACGCCGGTGAGTGGCGTCGAGATGCTCGTCGTCGCCGTCGGCGCGATCGTGGTGATCGCCGCGGCGACGGCGGTCGCACCGAGAGTCCGGATCGCCGGGCCGTTGATCCTGGTCGCGATCGGTCTCGGCGTCAGCCTGCTCCCTTTCGTCCCGGTCGTCGAGGTCGACCCGGACATCATCCTCGTGGGGGTGCTCCCCCCGCTGCTGTACTCCGCCGCCGTGTCACTGCCGGCGATCGAGTTCCGGCGCGACCTGCGCCCGATCGCGGGACTGTCGGTCCTGCTGGTGCTCATCAGCTCCGTCGCGCTGGCCCTGTTCTTCCTGTGGGCGATCCCGGGCCTCGGGTTCCCGCTCGCGCTCGCCCTCGGCGCCATCCTCAGTCCCACCGACGCCGTCGCCACGACCATCGCCAAACGCTTGGGCATCTCCCGGCGGGTGGTGACGCTCCTCGAGGGCGAGAGCATGCTCAACGACGCCACCTCGCTGGTGCTTCTGCGCACCGCGATCGCCGCGGCGGGGGTGGGATCGGTCCACTTCGGCGAATTCGCCCTGTCGTTCGTGTGGGGGGTGATCGTCGCGGTGATCATCGGTGCGCTGATCGGTTGGGCGAACCTGCGGATGCGGGCGTTCATCTCGCACTCCGCCGCCAACACCGCGGTGGGCTTCACGGTCCCGTTCCTCGCCTACCTGCCCACCGAGCAACTGGGCGGGTCGGGCCTGGTCGCCGCCGTCGTCGCGGGGATCGTGACCGGACAAGGCGCCGCGCGACGGTTCACCCCCGAGCAGCGACTCTCGGACGAGCTGAACTGGCGCACCATCGAGCTGATGCTCGAGGGGGCGGTGTTCCTGCTCATGGGCCTGGAGATGAAGGACCTCCTGCTGGACAACGCCGGCGACGGTCTCGGCCGTGCGGTGACACTCGCCGCCGGCGCCCTGCTGATCGTGCTCGGCGTCCGCACCGTCTACGTCGGGGTGCTCGTCGGGCTGCAGAGCACGCGCGCCCGCCGGCTCCAACGCGAACGCCTCGACGCGATCACCGCGCGGATCGATCTCATCCATCCCCCCGACACCCCCGCGCCACCGCACCTGTCGCCGCGCCACCGCGCCACGGTCTCCGGTGTCCGCGCGAAGATCGGCCGCGCCTACGCCGACCTGGACTACTACGCCGCCTCGCCCCTGGGGTGGAAGCACGGTGCCGTCATCGTCTGGGCCGGGATGCGCGGTGTGGTCACCCTCGCCGCCGCCCAGACGCTCCCCCGCGACACCGACGAGCGGTCGCTGGTGGTCTTCGTCGCGTTCCTGGTCGCGGTCGGCAGCCTGATGCTCCAGGGGCTGACCCTGCCGGGCGTCGTGAAGCTGCTGCGGATGCCGCGCGCCGACGAGCAGGTCACCCGGTCCGAGCAGGACGCCCTCGACGACGAGCTACGCGACGCCGCATCGGGGGCGGTGTCCGATGCCCATGTGCGGCGTCGTGACGGCTCCCTCTTCGACGACGCCTTCCTCGCCGAGATCGGCCCGCGGCTGATCGATCCGCCCGAAGACGCCGGATTGCGCCTCGTGGACCGGCTCGAGCTCCGTCTCGCCCTCATCCGCGTGATGCGCAGCCGGCTCGAGCAGGTCTCCCGCTCCGGGCGGTTCAGCACCGCCGCCCTGCGCCACGCCCTCGCCGAGCTCGACGCCGACCAGTTGAGCCTCGAGCTCCGCTTGGAGGACGAAGCGGGGTCGTGACGCGCATTCCGGTGCCGTTTCGGGGAGAATGGACGATGACGCCGCGCAAACCCGCGAAGGTGTGAGGGAGCAATCCATGAGCGAGATCGCCGACGCTTCGACGACCGGCCTGTCGCACGCCCCGCACGGGGACGGCGACGACGTGGCGACCGAGACCGCTCCCCTACATCTGCCCCACCCCGCCGCGCAGTGCCCCAAGTGCTTCACCGAACTGCAGCGCGACAGCGACTGGTGGCAGGCGCGACCGATCGGATCCAAGCTCGTCGGTCTCGTGATCTCCCGCGACGACATGCCCTCCGTGGTGGAGCAGCGTGAGGAACTCACGCGATTCGGCGTACCGATCGAGGGCTTCCGCCATCCCGCGCCGGAGACCCTCGAGACGTGGGAGCAGCGTCTGGTGCGTCTGTTCGGGACGCTGACGCGGGGCGACGTCCTCGTCGTCGCCAACGTCCACGCGCTCGGGCGTGACATCGACGAGGAGACCCGGACGGTCGCCGAGCTGCACCGTCGCGGAGTGGTCGTGAAAGTGCTCAGCCACGGCGGCCGTCACCTGTTCGCACCCGGTCGCTGAGGGGCGGTCGACCCGGGCTACACCCCGACGTACGCGCGGAGGTGCTGCGCGGTGAGGGTGTCGGCGGATGCCACGAGGTCGGCGGGGGTGCCCTCGAAGACGACGCGTCCTCCGTCCCGGCCCGCGCCGGGGCCGAGATCGATGATCCAATCCGCGTGCGCCATGACCGCCTGGTGGTGTTCGATCACCACGACGGTGTCGCCGCCGTCGACGAGGCGGTCCAGGAGCGCCAGCATGGTGTCGACGTCGGCGAGATGAAGACCCGTCGTCGGCTCGTCGAGGACGTACACGGCACCCTTCTTCGCCATCGCGATGGCCAGTTTCAACCGCTGGCGTTCACCGCCCGAGAGCGTGTTGAGCGCCTGCCCGAGCGTGAGGTATCCGAGTCCCACGTCGATCATGCGGGCAAGCGTCTGGTGCGCGGCGCCCCGGGTGAAGAACGCCGCCGCGTCGGACGCCGACATCGACAGGACATCGTGGATGGTCCGACCCTCCAGCGTGTACTTGAGGACCTCATCACTGAAGCCGCTACCGTCGCACAATTCGCATCGTGTCTCGACGCTCTGGGTGAACCCCAGGTTCGTGATGATCACACCGAGCCCTTTGCAGGCGATGCACCCTCCGGCGGAATTGGCGCTGAACAGCGACGGCTTGACGCCGTTCGCCTTCGCGAAGGCCGAACGGATGGCGTCGAGGATCCCGGTGTACGTCGCCGGGCTGCTTCGACGCGACCCCTTGATCGGCGACTGGTCGACGACGACCACCTCGTCGAATCCGGGCAGATTCCCGTGGATGAGCGAGGACTTGCCGGAGCCGGCCACACCGGTGACGACGGTGAGCACCCCGAGCGGGATGTCCACGTCGACGTTGCGCAGGTTGTGCTGTGACGCGCCGCGGATCTCGAGCGCACCGGTCGAGGTCCGCGAAGCCGTTTTGAGTGCCGCCCGGTGATCGAGGTGTCGCCCGGTGAGGGTGTCGGATGCGCGGAGGCCGGCGACGTCTCCGGTGTACCGTACCTCCCCACCGGCACGACCGGCGCCGGGCCCCAGGTCGACGATGTGGTCGGCGATCTCGATCACCTCGGGTTTGTGCTCGACGACGAGCACCGTGTTGCCCTTGTCGCGCAGCCGGCGCAGCAGTCGATTCGTCCGCTCGATGTCGTGCGGATGCAGACCCGCGGTGGGTTCGTCGAACACGTAGGTGATGTCGGTGAGGGACGAGCCGAGGTGGCGGATCATCTTCGTGCGCTGGGCCTCGCCGCCCGAGAGGGTGCCTGACGCCCGGTCGAGGGAGAGGTACCCGAGACCGATGTCGACGAACGCATCCACCGCCTGCCGGAGACCGGCCAGCAGGGGCGCCACCGAGGGGTCGTCGATCGACCGCACCCACGCGGCGAGGTCGGTGATCTGCATCGCGGCGGCCTCGGCGATGTTCACTCTGTCGATCCGCGACGATCGCGCGCCCTCGTTCAGACGTGTGCCCTCGCACGCGGGGCACGGCGTGAACGCGACGGCCCGATCGACGAATGCCCGCACGTGCGGCTGCAACGCATCGCGGTCCTTCTGGAGCATCGATTTGGTGATCTTGGGAACGAGACCCTCGTACGTGAGGTTGATGCCCCCGACCTTCACCTTCGTCGGTTCCTTGTAGAGGAAATCGTGCCGTTCGGCGGCGGTGTACTCGCGGATGGGTTTGGCGGGGTCGACGAAACCGGACTCGATGAACGCCTTCACCATCCACCCGTCGGGAGTGTAGCCCGGGACGGTGATGGCGCCGTCCTGCAGAGACTTGTCCGCGTCGAACAGTGCATCGAGGGCGATGTCGCTGACCTCGCCGAGTCCCTCGCAGTCGGGGCACATGCCCCCCGTGATCTCGAAGGACCGGCGCTCACTCTTCCCCTTGTCCTTTCCGACCTGGATGGTCACCGCGCCCGCCCCGGAAACGGAGGGCACGTTGAACGAGAAGGCCTGCGGCGACCCGACATGCGGGACGCCGATCCGGCTGAAGAGCATGCGCAGCATGGCGTGGACGTCGGTGGCCGTCCCGACGGTCGAGCGGGAGTTGGCGCCCATGCGTTCCTGGTCGACGATGATCGCGGGGCTGACGTTCTCCAGCGCGTCCACGTCGGGCCGGCTGAGCTGCCCCATGAACTGCTGCACGAACGTCGGATAGGTCTCGTTGATCAGCCGCTGCGACTCGTTGGCGATCGTGGCGAACACCAGCGAGGATTTGCCCGAACCGCTGACCCCCGTGAACACGCTCAGGCGCCGCTTGGGGATCTCGACCGAGACGTCCTTCAGGTTGTTCTCCCGCGCCCCGACGACGCGGATGACGTCGTGCGAGTCGGCGATGTGGACGGTGGCCTCGGCCTCGGACATGCGGGCTCCTCCCGGTCACTCCTCAGTGTGGGGCATGACGGCGACATCGTCCGGTGTGGCTCACGCGGCGAGGAAGCATCCTTCGATGTGGTCGTCGACCATGCCCCCCGACTGCATGAGTGCGTACATGGTCGTCGGACCCACGAATCGGAACCCCCGTCTACGGAGTTCGCGGCTCAGCGCGTCGGAGGCGGGGGTGGTCGCCGGAACGTCCGCGAACGAACGCGGGCGCGGCGCCGCAACGGGTGCGAATGACCACATCAGCGCGTCCAGTTCGCCCTCCGACATGTCCCGGACGATCGCGGCGTTGGAGATCGTGGCGAGGATCTTGGCCCGGTTGCGGATGATGCCGGGGTCGCCCATCAGTCGCTCGACGTCGTCCTCCCCGAAAGAGGCGACGACCGACGGGTCGAACCCGGCGAAGACCTCCCGGAAGCGGGGACGCTTGCGCAAGATCGTGATCCACGACAGTCCGGCTTGGAAACCCTCGAGGCTCATCTTCTCGAACAGCGCCCGGTCCCCGTGGAGCGGTCGTCCCCACTCCTGGTCGTGATACCGCCGGTATTCGGCGTCGTCTCCGACCCATCCGCACCGCGCGAGGCCATCTTCGCCGGTACGCAGACTCTCCCCCACGCCCCCAGTATCCCCCGAGCCACGACATCCCCGCCGAAACCACCCCTCTCCGCCGAGACCGTGCCCTCGCGGCGCCGGGAACGGGTGGGCTCGGCGCGACGAGGTGGTCTCGGCGGGGGATGTTACTTCTTGCTCTTCTTCTGCAGGGACTTCTCCGAGACCGGGGCTTCGCCGGACGCGCGCTGCGCGGCGAAGAAGGCGGCCGCTTCGTCCTGGCGCTCCTGCTCCGCACCCGAGGCGATCGGCGCGCGCACGTGCTCGGGCGCGAACCCGAACGCGTCGACGAGGTCCTGGGCGTGCGGGCGCAGCCGAGCGCTCAACCGGTCGATGTAGCGGGAGACCGCACCCGCGCGCTGCGTCGACAGGCGCCCGTTGATGAGGTACCACGCGAGATGACGCTCGAGCAGCGAAAGACCGAACAGGTCGCGCAGCCAGGTGAGGACCTGCTTGGTGCCCTCGTCAGTGGTCTTGTTGACCGCGTCGGTGAAGGCCTCCCACTGCAGGAGCTCACCGTGGGCGCGCGCGGCCTCGATCAGCTGCGCCTGGTTCTCGTTGAACAGCGCGGCCGCTTCGTCGGCGGGAAGCTTGGATGCGGGGCGGAGACGTCCGGCGATGTCGGAGACCATCTGCTGGACGCGGTCCGCCAGCAGCTCGTGCTGGTGGTCACCCCGCAGGCCCAGCTCGACCGAGCGGGCCGTCGAGCCGAGGTCGGTGACGGCCTGTCCGAGCTGACGCAGTCCCGCCCCGTGGAACACCTTGCCGGCGGTCTGGCCGATCGCGAAGCGGGCGAGGTCTGCGGCATCCGCCCCCTTGAACTGCTTGGCGAAGTCCCCGAGCAGACGCTTGCCGACCAGCTGCAGCAGCACGTTGTTGTCGCCTTCGAAGGTGACGTAGACGTCGAGATCCTGGTGCAGGTTCACCATGCGGTTCTCGGCGAGGAATCCCTGGCCGCCGCACGCCTCCCGGCACTCCTGGATGGTCTCCAGCGCGTTCCATGTCGAGAGGGGCTTGAGCGCCGCGGCGAGGGTTTCGAGGTCCTCCCGCTCGTCGGGGGTGTCGGTCCGTCCCGAGAAGACGCCGTCGAACTTCTTCAGGAGTTCGTCGTGCGAGAAGAACTGCGCGTATACCTGCGCCAGGCGCGGCAACAGTCGACGCTGGTGCTTGGCGTAGTCCAACAGCACCACCTCGTCGGTCCCGGCACCCGAGTCGAACTGTCGACGTTGGTTGGCGTACGTGATCGCGATGTCCAGCGCCAGAGCCGTCGCGGTGGTGGCGGCGCCGTCGAGCGATACGCGCCCCTGCACGAGGGCTCCGAGCATCGTGAAGAACCGGCGTCCGGGGCTGTCGATGTCGGAGGTGTAGGTGCCGTCCGCGGCCACATCTCCGTAGCGGTTGAGGAGGTTCTCACGGGGCACGCGCACGTGGTCGAAGTGGAGCCGTCCGTTGTCGATCCCGTTCAGCCCGCCCTTGACGCCGTCGTCCTCGCCGCCGATACCGGGGAGGAACTCGCCGGTGTCGTCCCGCAGGGGCACGAAGAAGCAGTGCACCCCGTAGTTGACTCCGCCGGTGATGAGCTGGGCGAACACGGTGGCCGCCTTGCCGTGCAGAGCCGCGTTGCCGAGGTAGTCCTTCCAGGCCCCGCGGAACGGGGTGTGGATGACGAACTCCTCGGTCTCGGGGTCATACGTCGCGGTCGTCCCGATCGCGGCGACATCGGATCCGTGCCCCGTCTCGGTCATGGCGAACGCGCCGGGCAGGTCGAGGCTGATGATGTCGCGCAACCACTTGTCGTGGTGCTTCTTGGTGCCCAGCTGGTACACGGCGGAGCCGAAGAGCCCCCACTGCACACCCGACTTGATCTGCAGGCTCGGGTCGGCGAGGACGAGCTCTTCGAACCCGGCGAGGTTGGCGCCGTTGTCTTCGAGGCCGCCGTACTCGGTGGGGAACGCTCGACGCGACCCGTTGTTGTCGACGAGCAGGTGAAGCTGCTCCAGCACACGCGCGCGGTGCTCGGCCATCGGCTGGCCCGGCTTCTGCCAGAAGATCGGGTCCTTGATCAGCTCGCGGGCTTCGAGCCGCGTCTCGCGCCAGGTCCCCAAGAGCGCGGCGGTCACCGCGTCCTGGTCGATGCGTGCCTCGTGTGCTTCGGCGGCCGTGTGGGGCGCGGTGGGCGCACCACCCTCGGGTGTGCGCTTGTCAGCGGAGGGCGTGGACGAACGGACGGCAACGTCTGCCATGTCATCACCTTTCGGCGTCGGAGGGATGGGTCCGCACCGGATGCGGACACCTCTGACAGTAGGTGTCCCACAACGCAGAGACAAACCCCTTGCACCATGTAGACAAAGACATGCGGTCGGGTCGCGCGTCGCGATTGTGCGCGCCCCACATCGCCGCGCGGGGCGCGCACTCCGTCCGTTCAGGCCCCGGGTATCTCCAGTCCGTGGCCGAACCGGAACAGCGGGTCGGCGGTGTCGAAGGGCACGTCGGGCCGAGACTGTTCGACGGCGGTCATCGAGCGCGGCAGGTCGAAGGGGAGGCGCCCCCGCGCCTGCGCAGCTCCGGTGAGGACATCCAGGAGCGCCGCACCGTTGGCACCCCAATTGGCGGTGAGGGCCGCGACCTCGCCGACGAAGGGGGTGAGGATCGCGGGGCGATCCAGCAGCACGTCGACCACGGTGGGCACGGCCCGGGCGACCTCACGCACGTGGGTGACCACGTCGTCGGGGAAGGCGAGCGAGCCCGCGTGGAAGAAGTTCTCGAACATCGACTCCCGCTGCTCGAACGGCGCATGCAGTCGGAGGACCGCGACGTCGGCCTCGTGGGGCGTGTCCACGACGGTGCCGTACCGCGCGGCGATCTCCGCGTCGATCCCCTCGACGTACAGGCGGCGCCCGCCCGCGACCGGCAGGGTGCCGTCGTTGTCGAGCACCGCGATGGCCGCACGCTGCGCCGCCTCACCGGCGGCGCGGAAGTCGGCACGCCCGACGATCTGGTCGGCGGCGTCCTCGTCGACGAAAGGATCCTCGAACAGGCCGAGCACGAATTTCTCCCGCAGGATGCGCCGCGCCGACACGTCGAGCCGCTCCTCGGCGACATCGCCGGCGGCGACCAGGTCGACCAGCAGGTCGACGCACGTCTCACCGCCGAACTGGTCGGCGCCGGCGTCGAGGATCTTCACGATCCGCTCCGACGGCGTGAGGTGCTCGACCCCCCAGGCGCGTGCCGGGAAGGGCGTGCCGAACAGTTCGGCGTCGGAGATGAGGCCCCAGTCGGTGCAGACGAGTCCGTCGAAACCGTAGCGCTCGCGAAGCAGCCCCGTGATGACCGACTTGTTGAAGCCGAAACCGACCTCTTCGTACTCGGTACCCAACGGCATGCCGTAGTACGGCATGATCTGGCGGGTGCCCGCCTCGAAGGCGGCCTCGAACGGCTTCAGATGATGCTCGAACATCCCTCCGGGGTAAACCTGCTCGCGACCGTAGGAGAAATGGGGGTCCTCCCCGTCCTTCTGCGGTCCGCCCCCGGGGAAGTGCTTGGTCATGGTCGACACGGAGCCGACGCCGAAGGCCTCCCCTTGGAAACCACGGATGTAGGCCGCGCCCATCCGCCCGGCCAGTTCGGCATCCTCCCCGAAGGTCGCGGTCTGTCGCGCCCACCGTGGCTCGGTCGCGAGGTCCACCTGTGGGTGCAACGCGACACGGAGCCCTACGGCGGTGTACTCCTGGCGGGCGATGTCGGCGAAGCGCTCGACGAGCGCCTCGTCGCCGATCGCCGCCAGCCCCATCGTCTCGGGCCACTGCGAGAACGGGCCCGCCATGATCGCCGCACCGGGGTTGTCGCTGAACGAGTGGCGCGGGTCGGTCGACAAGGTCACGGGGATACCGAGACGGGTCGACGCGGCCATCTCCTGAAGCGCGTTGTGCCACCGCGCGATGTCACGCCCGGTGGGTGCGGCGCCGAGCAGGTTGAAGTGGGTCATGTGGCGGCCGTCCACCAGCTCGCGGGCGGAAGGCAGCGAGAAGGCGGGGTTCGCCTCCTCCAGATCGCCGATCGCCATCATCGTGTGGAAGAACAGCCCCGCCTTCTCCTCGACGGTCATCGCCGACAGGAGCAACTCGACCCGCTCCTCCACCGGCAGGGAGGCATCGAGCCAGGGTCGACCCGTGGCGGCGTCCGCCCCGTGGCGGGTGGTGGTCTCGGTCATCACTTCACTCCTTTGATGCGGTAGACGAGCACGGCGCCGGCGAGGGCGATGACGGCGCCGAAGAGGTAGAACGTGGTGTAGCCGCCGAGCACGGTGGTCGCTCCGAACGCGATGATCGCCGGAGCGATGGCGGGGGCGATCGACTGCGGCAGTGCGTTGGCGATATTGAGCACGCCGAGGTCCTTCGCGGTGTCGTCGGGGTTCGGGAGCACCTGGGTGGCCAAAGCGAGATCGACCGACATGAACGACCCGGCGCCGAGGCCGATGATGGCCTGCGCGACGATCAGCGTCGTGATGTCGGGCGCGAACGACAGCAGCACGAGGCCGACGACCATGATCAGTCCGGCGATCGTGACGAACGGGCGCCGCTTGCCGAACCTGTCGGAGAGGATGCCACCGAGCGGCGCGGAGACCATCATCGCGGCCATCGACGCGAGGTTGGCGATCAGGATCGTGGTGATGGCCGGCTGCTCGTCGAGACCGAACTTCTCGGTCAGGTAGAAGGGCAGGAAGGTCGCGATGCCGGCGTAGCCGAACATCACGAGGAACTTCGTCAGCCACGTCCATCCGAAATCAGGGTGCTTGACGGGGTTGAAGACGAACGAGCCGAAGAACTGGCCCACGGTGAAACGTTGCGTCGGCTTGTGCTCGAGGCGGCGGTCCTTCAGCAACAGCACGAAGATCACCGACAGGGCGGTGGCGATGATCCCCGGGACGACGAAGCGCGCGAAGTCGTCGGAGATGAAGTTGATGAGGAAGTTCCCGCCGAGGATGCCCAGGGGGGTGGTGATCCCGACCACACCCGAGACCTTCCCGCGGCTCCCGGTGGGAACCTGATCGGGGAGCGTGGCGTTCGCCGCCGCGAGTACCGCGTTCATCGATGCCTGCACAAGACACCAGGCGACCAGGACGACCCAGATGGAGGTGGCCGAACCGATCAGCGCGAAGCCTCCGAGCCCCACGAGCGATCCCCCGAGGATCCACG
Organism: Microbacterium sp.; assembly: GCA_002703245.1. Taxonomy (GTDB): domain Bacteria; phylum Actinomycetota; class Actinomycetes; order Actinomycetales; family Microbacteriaceae; genus Microbacterium; species Microbacterium aquimaris. The sequence continues at coordinate 7,907 of NZTV01000106.1, read as the reverse complement.
GACGACGCATCCCGAACCGAGAGGTCGTGCGGTCGCTGAGCCGGCCGGCGAGCGGGTTGGCCACGAGTGCGAAGAGCGCCCCGACACCGAGGACCATCCCGAGCTGGGCGGTCGCCTCCTCAGTGCTCGCCGAGATGTGCTGGATCTTGAAGGCCATCGACACCATCACGGGGGTGAGCAGTGCGAGGTACACCCCGAAGTTCACGGCGGCCAGGCCCGGGGTGTAGCCGCGGGGGGTGCGGGCGGGGGTCGAGCCGGGAGCCTTGATGCCGGTCGTGCCGGCGGCTGCGGCCGAGGCCGAGGGGGTGAGATCTGTCATCGGTGTCCTTTCACGGCGGTGTGAACGCGGTCCACGACGAACCGCGTCACGAGCATATCCCCAAACCCGACCACATGGTAACCAAATGCGGACCTATTGGTAGCGCCTAGAATGGACCGAGGAGGTCCGCGCGTGGCGACCAGCACGTCCCCCACCGACTCGCTCTCGCGAGCCGAGAAGACGGCGCGCACGCGCGCGAGCATCGTCCGATCGGCCCACGACCTCTTCGCGGGCCGCGGATACCGGGCGGTTTCCCTGCGCGACATCGCCGCCCACGCGGGACTGTCCCACCCCGGGCTGTTGCGCCACTTCGCGACGAAGGACGCCATCCTGGTGGCGGTGGTCGATGCCGTCGAGACATCCGGGCTCGACGGCATCCCGTTCCCACCGCCGGGATCCCTCCCTTTCAGCGGCCTCGCCGAGCACAACGCCACCGTGCCCGGCTACCTCCCCCTGTTCGCAGCCCTCACCGGCGAGGCGTCCGTGCCCGACCACCCCGCGCACGCCTACATGCGCGCACGATACGTCCAGGTGCGGGAGGCCGCTGCCCGCACTCTCGCAGACGCACGCACGCACGGACGCGTCGACCCGAGCCGTGACCCCGCGGGGGAGGCCGTGCGGATCGCCGCGGCGTGGGACGGCCTCCAGCTACTCGCGCAGTATCTGCCGCAACAGGTCGACATCGTCGACGCCCTCCGACGACACGAGGAACGCCTCGGCCGCCCCGTCGGCCACCGCGACCACGCCACCCCGTCGCGCGCCGAGGACCCGAATCCGATCGCCCCGGCGCCCCCGCTCGTCCCCGCCGACGACACGAGCGGCTATCGCGTGGGGCGGTCGCGACGCACGGCCATCCTGACGGACGCGCTGGCCCTGTTCGCCCGCTCCGGCTACGGCGACACGAGCCTGCGCCAGGTCGCCGACGCGGTCGGCGTGTCGAAGTCGACCCTGATGCATCACTATCCGACGAAAGAAGCACTCCTGAGCGCCGTCGTGGCCGAACGCGACCGTCGCATCGAACGGAAGGTGGAGCAAGCGGCGATCCCCCGCGCCGCGGACGCTCTCCGCGCGATGCCGGACGGCGCCGCGCGCGATGCGGTCGACGAGCCCGGCCTGATCCAGGTATACGCCGTGCTGTCCTGCGAAGCGGCACCGGCGGACCACCCGGCGCACGCGTCCTTCACCCACCGCTTCCGCGCGACGGTGGCTCATTTCACCGCCCTGTTCGATGCGGCCCGCCGCGATGGGGACCTCTCGTACGATCGCGACCCGGCCTTCGAGGCCATGTGGTGGGTCGCGCTCTGGGACGGCCTGCAGTACCAGTGGCTCTACGACCGTGAGGGCATCGACGTGGCGGCCCACCTGCGGGCACACCTCGACGACGTCCTCCCTGCGCCGCCCCTCGCTCAACCCGAGGCGGCCACGACCTCCAGCACGGCTTCTCCATAGGCCTCGCGCTTGGTCGCCCCGATCCCGGTGATGCCGTCGAGGGCCGCCATGCTGCCCGGCCGATGCTCGGCGAGTGCGCGCAGCGTCGCGTCGGTGAACACGACGTAGGCGGGCTTGCCGATCTCCCGGGCGACACCGGCGCGCCACGCACGGAGGGCCTCGAACAGGTCGCGGTCGCCCGCGGCGAGAGACTCCGCCGCGGCGGACTTGCGCTGACGCGATCCCCCGCCCGAACCGCCTCGCCCGAGGACGTCGCGCCGCAACGGCACCGGCGTCTCGCCGCGCAACACCCCGGCGGCCGGATCCCCCAGCGCCAACGTGCCGTACTCGCCGCGGGCCACCAGGATTCCCCGAGCCAGGAGCTGACGGACGACGCTTCTCCAGTCCTGGTCGCTGAGGTCGTCACCGATCCCGTACGTGGCGAGCTGGTCATGACCCTGCTGCCGGATGCGGTCTGTCGATGCCCCCCGCAGGATGTCGATGAGATGGCCCGCCCCGAACGACTGCCCCCGTTCCCGCTGCAGCCGGACGACGGTCGACAGGAACTTCTGCGACGCCACGAGCCCGTCCCACGTGTCCGGTGGCGTGAGACATGTGTCGCAGTTGCCACACGGCCCGGACTCCTGCCCGAAGTAGCCGAGCAGATTCTGGCGTCGACATCCGACGGTCTCACACAGCGCGAGCATCGCGTCCAGGTGCTGCCCGAGACGCGTCTTGTAGGTGCGGTCCCCGGGGGACTGGTCGATCATGCGTCGCTGTTGCACGACGTCGCCGAGGCCGTAGGCCATCCACGCCACCGCGGGGTCGCCGTCGCGACCGGCTCGACCGGTCTCCTGGTAGTAGCCCTCGACCGACTTCGGCAGGTCGATATGGGCGACGAAGCGCACATCCGGCTTGTCGATGCCCATCCCGAAGGCGATGGTGGCGACCATCACGACGCCGTCCTCGCGGAGGAACCGTGACTGGTTCGCCGCCCGCACCGACGCGTCGAGCCCGGCATGGTACGGCAGGGCATCGACCCCCTGACCGGCGAGGTATGCGGCCGTCTGCTCGACCGACTTGCGGCTCAGCGCGTACACGATCCCCGCGGCACCCTCCGGCTGGGCACGGATGAAGGAGACCAGCTGGCGGCGCGGATCGACCTTGGGCTCGATCCGGTACTGGATGTTCGGCCGATCGAAGCTCGACACGAAGTGGCGCGCCTGCGGCAGACGGAGCCGCTCGGTCAGTTCGCGGTGGGTCGCGGGGGTCGCGGTGGCCGTCAGGGCGATGCGGGGCACGCCCGGGAAACGCTCGTCGAGGTCTCCGAGCGCCAGGTAGTCGGGGCGGAAGTCGTGCCCCCACTGACTCACGCAGTGCGCTTCGTCGACGGCGATCACGCTGAGACGCCCCCGCTGCAGGAATGTCGTGGTCTGTGCCATCGACAAGCGCTCGGGCGCGATGTACAGCAGGTCGAGCTCACCGCGCAGATACGCCTGCTCGACCGCGGCACGCTCGGTCGGCGACTGCGTGGAGTTCAGGTAGGCGGCCGCCACGCCGTTGGCCACCAGAGCGTCGACCTGGTCGTGCATGAGCGCGATCAGCGGCGAGACCACCAGGCCCGTCCCGGGGCGCACGAGCGCGGGCAGCTGGTAGCACACGCTCTTGCCGCCGCCGGTGGGCATCAGCACGACGGCGTCGCCGCCGGCGATCACGTGCTGCACGATGTCGGCCTGCTCGCCGCGGAACGCGTCGTAGCCATAGACCTCGTGGAGCACGGCGGCCGGGTCGGCGCCGGTGAAGTCGCGGTGGGCGGACGTCGCGACGGTCGCCGCAGGCTCGGGCGGTGGCATCCACTCGTCCTCCGGCGGCGGGGCGAACTCGTCGTCGGGTGGCGCGAAGGCGTCAGGATCCCACTCGGCGTACGGGTCGGCCTGCGGATCACTCACCCGACCAGGGTAGTCGCGGCCCCCGACGCGCACCGCGCCTGTGGACAGGTCAGCCGTTCCGGAGTGCGGCGGGTCTTCCGCCGACCGCCGCGGTGCGATCGATCGCGACACCGAGATGCCCGCTACAGGCGCACCACCTCGTCGACGATCACGACGGCCGATCCGGCCTCCTCGGACGCGGCGAGATCGACGTGCGCGCGGATGCGCCAGTCGTGATGGCCCGCCGGGTCGTCGAGCGTCTGCTCCACCCGCCACACACCCTCGGACGGTCGCTCGTCGATCGCGACCAGGTGCGGCGATCGTGCGGAACCACCGGTGAGTAGCTCGTCGTGCTCCTCGAAGTACCGGTCGAGCACGTCCGGCCAGCCCACGTCTGGGTCGAGTCCGACCAGTTCGTCGTCACGCTGCAACGCGGCGAGCTGCACACGACGGAACAGCTCGTTGCGCACCAGCACGACGAAAGCGCGGCGGTTGTCGAGCACCGACGGCGGTGCCGGCGGTACCACCGGTACGTCCGGGTCGGTCGTGGGGTTGACCAGCGCCTCCCACTCGTCGACGAGGCTCGAGTCGACCTGTCGAACAAGCTCACCCAGCCATTCGACGACATCGAGCAGGGCCTCGGTGCGGGCGTCGGCCGGCACGGTCTGCGTGATCGCCCGATAGGCGTCGCTGAGGTAGCGCAGCACCAGGCCCTCACTTCGGCCGAGTTGATACAGCGAGACGAACTCGCCGAACGACAGCGCGCGTTCGAACATGTCGCGCACGACCGACTTCGGCGCCAACTCGAAATCGCGCACCCACGGCTGGCTGGACGCGAACGTCTCGAAGGCCTCGCTCAGCAGCTCGGCCAGCGGCTTCGGGTAGGTGACCTCCTCGAGAAGCTCCATACGCTCCTCGTAGTCGATCCCCTCCGCCTTCATCGCGCCCACCGCCTCGCCGCGGGCCTTGTACTCCTGCTGCGACAGGATCGCCCGCGGGTCGTCGAGGGTGGCCTCGATCACGCTCACGACGTCCAGGGCGTAGTGGCCGGTCCCCGCCGCCCCGGGCCCGTCGTCGGGGTCGAGGAGGTCGATCGCGGCGAGCGCGAAGGGGGACAGCGGCTGGTTGAGGGCGAAATTCGGCTGCAGGTCGACGGTGAGGCGGATGCGCGGCGCCGCCTCACCCGCACGATCCACCTCGACGATCCCGGCCGCCACGAGGGTGCGGAAGATGGCGATGGCGCGTCGCGCCAGAGCGTAGCGGCGCGCAGGCGTCTCATGGTTGTCGAACACGAGCGACCGGACGTTGCCGAACACATCGCCGCCGCGGCCGATGACGTTGATCAGCATCGCCGCGGTCAGCTGCAGGTGCGGTGTGAGGGGTTCGGGCTCCGCCTCGACCAGACGCTCGAACGACCCCATCCCCCAGTTCACGACACCGGTTGGAGCCTTCTTGCGGACGATCTTCTTGCGTTTGGCGGGATCATCCCCGGCCTTTCGCAGGGCCGCCTCGTTCTCGATCTCCCACTCGGGTGCCATCACCACGACGTTCCCGTACGGGTCGTAGCCGGCACGCCCCGCACGACCGGCGACCTGATGGAACTCGCGGGCGCTCAGCTGCCGCATCTTCGTGCCGTCGAACTTCGCCAGCGCGGTGATCACGACGGTGCGGATCGGCACGTTGATGCCCACCCCCAGCGTGTCGGTGCCACAGATGACGCGCAGCAGACCGCGCTGGGCCAGGGTCTCCACCAGCCGCCGGTAGCGCGGCAGCATCCCGGCGTGGTGCACGCCGATGCCCGCACGGACCAGGCGTGACAGGGTCTTGCCGAACCCCGTGCTGAAGCGGAACCCGCCGATGGCCTCGGCGATCGCGTCCCGTTGCTCGCGCGTGACCACCTTGACGCTGGACAGCGCCTGGGCGCGTTCGACCGCCGCGGCCTGCGAGAAGTGCACGATGTAGATGGGGGCTTCACGGTCGTCGAGGAGCTTCGTGACGAGTTCGTGGGCCGGCACGCGCTCGTAGGAGAAGTGCAGCGGTACGGGACGCACCGCCCCCGTCACCCGCGCGACCGCGCGCCCGGTGCGACGCTCGAGGTCCTCGGCGATGCCGGTGACATCCCCCAGCGTCGCCGACATGAGGAGGAACTGGGCCCTCGGCAGCAGCAACAACGGGATCTGCCACGCCCATCCCCGGTCGGGGTCGCCGTAATAGTGGAACTCGTCCATCACGACCTGGTCGATGTCGGCGTCCGCCCCCTCCCGCAACGCGAGGTTCGCGAGGATCTCGGCGGTGCAGCAGATGATCGGCGCATCGGGGTTCACCGACGAGTCTCCGGTGACCATTCCGACGTTCTCCGCACCGAAGACCTCGACGAGCGCGAAGAACTTCTCGCTCACCAACGCTTTGATCGGCGCGGTGTAGAAGGTGACGCCTCCCCGTGCGAGCGCGGCGGCGTGCGCGGCGACCGCGACGAGCGACTTGCCGGTGCCCGTCGGCGTCGACAGGATCACGTGCGACCCTGCCGCCAGCTCGATGACCGCTTCCTCCTGGGCGGGGTACAGGTCGATGCCGCGACCCGCGGCCCACGTGACGAACCCGTCGTAGACGGTGTCTTCGTCGGCTCCGACGGGGACCAACTCGAGCAGAGACGACATTCCTCCACTCTGTCATCTCCACGAGGAGCGGGCGGGTCATCTCCGCGTGCCACGGCGGTGCGATTCCGATAGCGTCGTGCGGGTGTGCACGCCCCGGGGTGCGTGCACACGTCTGGAACGGAGAACCACGCGTGCCTGAATTGCATCCCGCCCTTGTCCCTGTCTTCGACGATCTCGTCGCGAGGAACCCCGGGGAGGTGGAGTTCCATCAAGCGGCGCGCGAGGTGCTGGAAAGTCTCGGGCCGGTGGTGTCCAAGCACCCCGAGTACGCCGACGCCGAGGTGATCCGACGCCTGTGCGAACCGGAGCGACAGGTGATCTTCCGCGTGCCGTGGACCGACGACGCGGGGCGGGTGCAGATCAACCGCGGATTCCGCGTCGAGTTCAATTCGGCACTGGGGCCCTACAAGGGCGGGCTGCGGTTCCACCCGTCCGTCTATCTGGGGATCGTCAAGTTCTTGGGCTTCGAGCAGATCTTCAAGAACTCCCTCACGGGCCTGCCGATCGGCGGAGGGAAGGGCGGATCCGACTTCGACCCGAAGGGGCGCTCGGCCGGTGAGGTGATGCGGTTCTGCCAGTCGTTCATGACCGAGCTCTACCGGCACATCGGGGAGCACACGGATGTGCCGGCGGGCGACACCGGGGTCGGTCAGCGCGAGATCGGGTACATGTTCGGCCAGTACAAGCGCATCACGAACCGATACGAGTCGGGGACCTTCACCGGGAAGGGGCTCAGTTGGGGCGGTTCCCGGGTGCGAACCGAAGCGACCGGGTACGGACTGGCCTACTTCGCCGAACGGGTGCTCTCCGCATCCGGCACGGGCCTCGACGGGCGCCGCGTGGTGGTCTCGGGGTCGGGCAACGTGGCCATCCACGCGATCGAGAAGGTGCATCAGCTCGGAGGGCGCGTGGTCGCCTGCTCCGACTCCGACGGCTTCGTCGTCGAGGAGTCCGGCATCGACGTCGACCTGCTCAAGGAGATAAAGAACGGCCGACGCGGCCGTATCGTCGACTACGCCGAGGAGCGCGGTGCGCACTTCACACCGGGCGGCGACATCTGGTCGCTGCCGTGCGACGTGGCGTTGCCGTGTGCGACCCAGAACGAACTCGGCGTCGACGGGGCCGCCGCCCTCATCCGCGGCGGATGCGTGTTGGTCGCCGAAGGGGCGAACATGCCCACCAGCCCGGATGCGATCCGCGCCCTGCGGCAGGCGGGTGTCGCATTCGCACCGGGCAAAGCCGCCCACGCCGGCGGCGTCGCCACGAGCGCCCTCGAGATGCAGCAGAACGCCTCGCGCGACTCGTGGGGCTTCGAGCACACCGAGGAGCGACTCGCGGAGATCATGGCGTCGATCCACGACCGATGCCTCGAGACCGCCGACGAGTACGGCTCGCCCGGCGACTACACCGCCGGAGCCAATATCGCGGGGTTCACGAAGGTCGCCGACGCGATGCTCGCCCTCGGCGTGGTCTAGGTGTAATTCCCCGTGAGGTTGTGAACGCGGGTTGAGGGCGTTTGGCCGCCGATCCCGGTGTGGGGTCTGTGGTGATTGTAGTGATGCAGCCAGGTCTCGT
>NZTV01000105.1 GCA_002703245.1 Microbacterium sp. | reverse complement strand
CGCTCCTCAGTGAAGGGGGCGGCGGACGCTGTCCAGAGGCCCGGCGGTCCTGTCCCCGCCGTGGATCGCACGAGGAGAAGCGGCGGCCCGGGCACGCCGCATCCCATTCTGGCACGACCTTCGAGCGCGCACCGGGGAAAGCCCGGGCGGAGCCGTTCGGCGCAGGCTGCACGCGCCGGGCGCCGCAGGTCGAAGCGCTGCTTTCTCCGCCGCGGCAGGTGAGCGTGCGCGTCAGGGGGAGGCGACGACCACCGTCTTGCCGACCGCATGCCCGGAGGCGAGGTGGGCCAGTGCCCGGTCGGCGTCGTCGATGGACACCGTCCGCTCGATGTGCGGCCGCAAGGTTCCCTCGGCGACGAGGGCGAGCATCCGCTCGATGACCTCCGGATGCGCTCCGGCGGCCAGCGGACGGAGCGGACGTCGCGCGCCGATCGAGCGGACGGCGGCCCCGAGGATGCGCGGGATCGGCCCGAGGAGCCGGCCACCTTCCCCGGAGACGAGAACCACGACCCCGCCGTCGCGGACGAGCGCGCGCAGAGCGCTCAGCGAAGACGTCCCGGCGATGTCGAGCACCGCGTCGAAATCGCCGCCGAGCTCGGCGGAGCCGGGCTGCACGCGTCGGTAGTCGAACGTGCGCGACGCGCCCCACCCTTCGACGACCGCCTGATTGCGCTCCCCGCACAGTGCCCACACCTCGGCACCGCGAGCGGCGGCGAGCATGACGGCGAACGATCCGACCCCGCCCGACGCGCCGATCACGAGGACCCGCCCGGGGCCGTCCGCGCCTGCCGCGTCCAGCGCGAGTGACGCCGTCACCGCGGCCACCGGTAGCGATGCCGCATCGATCACCGACACCGCCTCGGGCCGCCGCACGAGACGCTCCGCCTTCGCCACGACGTAGTCGGCGAGGCCGCCCCCGTCGAGCTCACCGACCACCTCGTCGCCGACGGCGAGCGCTGCCACCCCGGGTCCGGTCGCGGCGACGGTGCCGGCCACGGCGATCCCCCGCACCGGCTGTTTCGGGCGCCGGATCCCGAACGCGAGCCGCACCAGCCACGGCTCGCCGCGCATGATGCGCACGTCACCGTTGTTGAGCGCCGTTGCTCTCACGCGCAACAGCACCTCCCCGGCGCCCGGTCGTGGTGTCCGAATCTGCTGTCGGGTGACCGCATCCACCTCGCCGTAGCCGCTCTGCGTCCACGCGGACATCGTCTCGGGTTCGTTCATGATTCCTCCGGGTAGTGGAAGGCGTCGTCGAGGCCGACCCCGAACACGCGGCAGATCTGGAAGGCGAGCTCGAGGCTCGGTGAGTACTTGCCCTGCTCGATGGCGAGCAGGGTCTGTCGGGTCACGCCGACACGACGGGCCAGTTCGGCCTGGGTGAGGCCGGCCCTCTCTCGGAGGGGGCGGATGCTGTTGGTGACCTTCGTGGGCTTCACCATGCGGGCAGCCCCGTCCGGTAGGCGATCAGCCGCGCGACTCCCCCGATGAAGGCCGAGAGGAAGAATCCGAAGAAGAGGGCATTGCCGATCCAGAAGAAGTCGGCCTCGAACATCGCCAGCACGAGCGCGACCAGCGCCCCGATCACCAGGAACGCAACGCCGACCCGGTCTCCGAACGACTCGATCTCGCGGTCGCGCTGATCGGCACTGTGGGGCTCTTCGGGGTCGCGCCGGCCGGCCAGGATTCCCCACCCGACCGAAATGGCGATGCTGATCGCGATCGCCCCCACGACGGTCCACGCCATCGGCCAGGCCCAGGCGATCTCCGCGACCGGCACTCTCCCCAGCTGCGGGGCGACGAGGATCACGTAGACCACCACGCCGACGAGACTCGCGATGAGCTGCGCCCAGGTGATGCGTTCGGCGTACGCCATGGGGGACCTCCGGATGATGTCTAGAATGTTTGACATATCGAGCGTGCCCCACCTCGCGACCAATGTCAATAATTCTTTACACTCGGGTCTCGACGGCACGCCGTGGATCCACCCCGGGCAGGCGTCTTCGACACGCGTCGTGGTCGGAGATCCACGCGCATGTCGGACGCTCCGCGCCGATTCCTCCGACATCGGGCGGATCGTCCGACATCGGGATGCCCGGAGCCGAGCGACCGGGTGGGCGGAGATTGACGGCGGAGGGGCGTGGTGGAAGGTCAGAGACCGAGGGCGATGAGGTAGTCGTTGGTGAAGCGCCGGTCGGGATCGAGTCGGTCGCGCAGCGCCGTGAAGTCGTCCCAACGCGGGTAGCGCCGCGCCAAGGTCGCGGAGTCCATCGCGAACAGCTTGCCCCAGTGCGGGCGCGCCGACTCCGGTAGCGCTTCTTCGATGCGCGGCAGAAGGGCGCCGACGGCATCCGGGTCGAGCATCCACGTGAAGTGCAGCGCCACGGTGTCGCGTCCGTACGCGGGACTCATCCACAGGTCGTCCGCGGCCATGGTGCGCACTTCGCACACCTGCAGCACCGGCGCGAGCTGCGGCGCCAGTCCTCGCAACGCCTCGATGGCCTCACGCGCATCCGCCCGGGCGACGAGGTACTCGCTCTGCAGCTCGTCGCCTGCCGACGGGGTGAACTCCAACCGGAAGTGGGGCAGCCGCGCGTACCACGGACCCTGTTCGCCGCCCTGCACCGTGCACGGGGTCGGATCGATCCCCGGCAGCGGATGCCGCGGCCCGTCGGCGGGAACCGCCCCCAGCGCGCGCAGGACGTCGTGGTCGGCCCGCCCGGGTCGCGCCTTGACCCATACCTGCCCGATCGTGTCGGCGTCCTGCCACGTCGTGAACATGCTCACACTGTCTCCGGCGCCGGTCACCGCGTCGAAGCGGGCGAGCACGTCGTCCCACCGTGCGCCCTCGTACACCGTCTGCGCGACCTGGTAGGTCGGCTCGACCTCGAGCGTGAGGTGGGTCACGACACCCAGCGCGCCCAATCCCACCACGGCACCGGCGAAGTCGTCGTCACCCCGGCGCAGCACGAGCGCCTCCCCGGAGGCGGTGACGAGCTCGACGGCCGCGACCTGCGTCCCCAGTGCGCCGATGCGATCACCCGATCCGTGCGTACCGGTCTGGACGGCACCGGCGACCGAGATGTGCGGCAGGGAGGCGAGGTTCGCGAGGGCGAGTCCGGCCGCATCCAGCGCCGGAACCAGCTCGCCGTGGCGCCACCCGGCAGGCACCCGGACCAGGCCCGCCGCCGCATCCACCTCGACCTCGCCCGGCATGGCGGCGAGCGAGACGAGGACTCCGTCGGTGTCGGCGATGCCGGTGAACGAGTGGCGGCTGCCGAGCACCCGCACACGCGGTTCACGGGCGAGGATCACGGCGAGCTCCTCGACCGACGCGGGCCGCAGGATCTCCCGGGCCCGATAGGTGACGTTGCCGGCCCAGTTGCGCTCGCTCATGCCCTCATTCCAGCACGCCCCGCCGCCTGGCCGCGCGGGTTTCGAAACCGCCCACCGTCGGAGAATGAGGCCGATGTCGGAAGATGCAGCGCTGATCCTCCGACATCGCGGCGATTCTCCGACATCGACGTTCGGATGCGGTGGGTCGACGCCCCGCATGAGGTCCGTCCAGCCGGCCCGGCAGGCGAGGGCACCCGTCCCCGACCCGAGCGCCCCGTCGTGTGCGGCCGAGGCGGGCCCCGAAAACTCAGATGACCGATTCCGACCACGGATCGGGGTTGCCGAACCGGTGGGCGGTGATGGTGATGGACTGCTCGTGCAGGAACGGCAGCAGCTCGATCCGACCGGCCGTGGTGACCTCGGAATCGTAGACGGCCAGATCCGGGTCGCCGCCGACGCCCTCGGCGAGCGCGCGACGCAACGGCGGCAGCGAGTCACGTGTCCCGACCAGACGGGCACGGGACGGCCGATCCGCCAGTGTCATCCGCTGCACCCACTCCGGGTCGGACTCGACGAACACCGTGACGCCGTGCTCGTCGAGCGTCCGCCGCACCGCCGCCGGCAGCCCCACCGGGGCGCTGACGGTGATCTTCGCCCCCGAGCGGATGCCCGCGACGATCACGCGCAACAACGCCTGCCATGTGGCATCGCCCGCCGCGCGCACGGCCACGTCGACCGGTCGGTACCGGAACAGGTTCCGCTCGACGCCCAGCCCCGACACGTCGCGCACCTGACCGAACTCGCGACTCCATGCCACCGCGTCGGACAACGCCCCCCGACGCAACCACTCGAACGCGTCGTACGACAGCGACGGCTGCGCCGACTCGATGACAGCCGTGATGCGGGAGTCGAGGCCCTTCAGGTGCAGGGTCTGCGACCCCGCACCACCCGGGGTCGGCCGCCACGAACCGAGACCGATCAGGTAGTTCGGGCCGCCCGCCTTCGTGCCCGGTCCGACGGATGACCGCTTCCACCCCCCGAACGGCTGCCGTTGCACGATAGCGCCGGTGATGCCGCGATTGACGTAGAGGTTTCCGGCCTGCACGCTCTCCAGCCACACCGCCAGGTCGTCGGGACTCTGCGTGTACAGGCCCGCGGTGAGCCCGTAGGCGACGGCGTTCTGCAGCTCGATGGCCTCCCCGAGCGAGGAGGCGTGCATGATGCCGAGCACCGGCCCGAAGAACTCCTCGAGGTGCACGCGCGAGCCCGGCTGCACGCCCACCCGTACGCCGGGCGTCCACAGGCGACCGGCGTACGCCGGGCCGGCGTCCAGGAGAGTGGGTTCGACCAGCCACTGCTCGCCGTCGTCGAGCGTGGTCAACGCCCACTCGAGCTTGCCCGACGGCGGCTCCACGAGCGGCCCCACCTCGGCCAGCGGATCAGTCGGGGGCGCGACCCGCAACGAACGCACCGCGTCGACCAGCTGACGGGCGAACCGCTGCGAACGCCCCACCGGGCCGACGAGGATCGCCAGCGACGCCGCGGAGCACTTCTGCCCGGCGTGGCCGAAGGCGCTCTTGACGAGGTCGGATGCGGCCAGGTCGAGATCGGCGGAGGGCATGACGACCATGGCGTTCTTGCCACTCGTCTCCGCCAGCAGGGGAAGGCCGGCCCGCCAGGACCGGAACAGCGCCGCGGTGTCCCACGAACCGGTGAGGATGACGCGATCCACATCGGGATGCGCGATGAGCCGACGACCGAGCGCGCCCTCATCGATGTCGACGTAGGCGAGCACGTCGCGGGGGACGCCGGCCGACCACAGGGCCTCGGCGACCACCGCCGCGCAGCGACGGGCCTGCGGCGCCGGCTTGAACACGACCCCCGATCCGGCCGCCAGCGACGCCAACACCCCGCCGGCGGGGATGGCGACGGGGAAATTCCACGGCGGTGCGACGACGGTGAGGCTGGAGGGAAGGAACAGGGCCCCGCTGACCCGGTCGAGTTCGCGGGCGTTCGCGGCGTAGTACGCGGCGAAATCGACCGCCTCGCTCACCTCGACGTCGGCTTCGGCGAACACCTTGCCCGTCTCGGATGCTGCCACCTCGATGAGCTCGCCCCGTCGCGCCTCGAGCGTGCGGGCGGCCGCCTGCAGCACGGCCGCCCGTTCGGCTGCCGGGCGCGCACCCCACGCACGTGCCGCATCCCGCACCCGCCGCACGATGTCCTCGAGCTCGTCGGCGTCGTCCACGCGGGATGCCGCGACCGTCTCGGTCCCCGCCGACGACCCGGCCACACGGGCGAGGATCTGCGCCGACCAGGACCGGTTCGCCGCCAGCGCGGGGTCGGAGTCGGCCGTGTTGGAGAAGCCGGGCGCCCCGACCGCGGGAGCCAGGGTGCGGCGCTCCCGCTCGGAGAACACGGCGGTGTCGACGAAGGCCTCGCCACCGAATCGCACCGGGTCGCCGAACGACGCGAACGGCGCGGCCCCCTGATCACCCTCCTCACCCGAGGACCGGGCGATGCCGAGTACGGCCTGCGTGAGGCCGGATTCGGCATCCGCGGGCGGGTCGTCCGGTTCCGGCTCACGCAGCACGGCGGGGGTTTCGGCGCGCGTCCCCGACGCGGGCTCCGCGGTGCCGGGTTCGACGGTACGGTCCTGGCGGCGGTTCGGCCCGAGCGGTAGCGTCGGGTCGGCGGATCGCTCGACCGAAGCGAGGAAGCGGTCGCGCTCCCGGGCGAACAGCTCGGGGTCGTCCGCGATCTCGAAGGCGGCGGACAAGAAGTTCTCGCTCGACGCGTTCTCCTCCAGCCGGCGCACGAGATAGCTGATCGCGACGTCGAACTCGTCCGGCCGCACCACCGGCACGTACAACAGCACATGTCCAACCTCCCGCGCGACCGCCGCGACCTGGCCCTGCGCCATCCCCAGGAGCATCTCCATCTCCAGGTCGTCGGCGACGCCGCGCTCGCCGGCGAGCAGCCACGCGTACGCGATGTGGAAGAGGTTGTGGCCGGCCACGCCCAGGCGCACCGCGGCGGTGTTCTCCGGGCGCAGCGCATGGTCGAGGCAGCGCACGTAGTTCGCATCGGAGTCGACCTTGACGTCGTAGGTTGCCGTCTCCCACCCGTGGATGACCGCGTCGACACGTTCCATCGCCAGGTTCGCGCCCTTGACCAGCCGGACCTTGATGCGCGCCCCGCCCGCGGCGACGCGGCGCCGTGCCCATGCGGTGAGTTGCTGCAACGCCGGCAGCGCATCGGGCAGGTAGGCCTGCAGCACGATGCCCGCTTCGAGATCCTTCAGTCGGGGATCTTCGAGGATGCGGGTGAAGACCGCGATCGTCAGGTCGAGATCCCGGTACTCCTCCATATCGAGGTTGATGAAGGTGTCTGGCTGCGCGGACGCACCCTCCGACGACCGGGCGGATGCGGCATCCAGATACAGCGGAAGGAGACGTTCGACGACCGTGTCGACGACCTCGTCGAAGGCCCACATGGAGATGTGGCTGGCGATCGCGGACACCTTCACCGAGACGTAGTCCACGTCGGGACGCCGGATGAGGTCGTGGATGCCGTCGAGGCGCCGCTTGGCCTCCCCCTCCCCGAGCACCGCTTCACCCAGCAGGTTCAGGTTCAACCGCGCACCGGACGCCCGCAGGCGTGCGATCGCCGGCCCGAGCTTGTCGGGGCGCGCATCGACCACGAGGTGCCCCACCATCTCGCGCAGCACACGACGCGCGATCGGCACGACCGGCGCGGGAAGCACCGGGGCGACCGCACCGCCCACCCGAACGGCGCCGCGCAGGTACCAGGGCAGGAACTCGGGCACCAGTGGCGCGATGCGATGTAAGCGCGACGCCGCCGCGCCGAGGCTCTCGGGGCGCATCACCCCATCGACGAACCCCATCGTGAAGGGCAGTCCGTTGGCGTCTTTGAGGACACCCGCGAGACGCTCCGCGGCGGGGTCCACATCGGCCTGCGCGGATTCCCGGGTCCAGCGCTCGGCCAGCGCGACGGCACGGTCGGCGAGACGGTCTGACGACGCTCGTGACGTCGCGTGTGAAGGCTGGGACATACGCGAAGCCTACGTCCGCGCGCGCCCGCAGCCGAGGACCGATTCGGGCGGTTCAGGCCCAGATGCTCGGGGCTTCGCGACGGGTGGAGGGAAGTGCGGAGGCCGAGGCCCAGTCGTGCACCCACTCCTCCACATCCGGGATGCCCTCGGGCCGACCGACGGCGCCGAACAGTTCCTCGTGCGGAAGGGTGCCGCCGCTGCGTTTGAGCATGCGGGCCCGGATGATCGCCCGGGCGTAGATTTCCCCGTCGACCACCGCCCGATGCTCCAGGTAGACGGCGCGGTCGTCGTGACCGATGAGGCGCGACTCGACCTCGAAGCGCTGCCACAGGTTCAGCGACTTGCGGAAGGTCACCGTCTCGGAGGAGACCACCGCGTACCACCCGTGTCGCCGCATCGCGCCGAGGAGGCCGGTGCGGGTCAACAGGTCCCACCGCCCGAGGTCGAACAGCGACAGATACCGACCGTTGTTCATGTGCTGGAGGATGTCGATGTCCGTCGGCAGCGTCGTCAGCCGAATCCGCCCGACCTCGGTCGGCGGCATCGTCCCCTCACGTCTCAGCCGCCGTCGCGCGAGCAGGATCGTCAGCAGGGTGCGCCACCACACATTCACGTGCGCGATCGTAGCGATTCACGACAGAAGGCGCGATTCGGTTGTGCGGGACTCACAATCGCCCGTGTCTCCCGCCCTCGTTCTCCGCCCCGTCGCTCCGCGTTCACCCGCGGATTTCCGGCCCGAACCGGCCGAGCGTAGAGTCCTGACATGGAACCCGAACTGCAGACCGACATCGTCGTCCGTCCAGTCCGCGACGTGGACGCGGTCGACCTCGGCCGTGTGCACGCGACCTGTTGGCACGAGACGTACGACCACCTCATCAGCAAGGCCGCGCTCGAGAAGGTGTCGCCGCGTCGCCTCGCCGAACTGTGGACCCACTGGGCCGTACAGGGCGAGGACTTCAGGATGTTCGCGGCGCTCGTCGACGGTCAGATCGTCGGCTTCGCCGGTTCCGGGCCCGCCCGCGACAAGGATCCGGTGCGCAACCGCGAGCTGTACTTCATCTACCTGCTCGACGCGTGGCACGGCACCGGCATCGGGCAGAAGCTCTTCGACGCCGTCGTGCCCGCCGACGAGCCGCTGTACCTGTGGGTCGCCGAAGACAACCCGCGCGCCCACCGCTTCTACACCCGAAACGGTTTCTCGCTCGACGGCGCCACCCACACCGAGCCCTTCCTGGGCGAGACGCTGACCGAAGTGCGCTTCGTCCGCTGACCCGTGCTGCAGGTCTGGGCCCTCGAGGGCATCCCCGAGGTCTCACCCGGTGACGACCTGGTCGCCCTGATCGGGGACGCCGTCGACCGCGGTGAGCCCCTCGTCGACGGCGACATCGTGGTGGTCACCTCGAAGATCGTCTCGAAAGCCGAAGGACGCCTCCTCCGCTCCGACGACCGGGAAGAGGCGATCACCGCGCAGACGGTCCGCCTGGTCGCGTCGCGCACGAGCCCGGCGGGGCACGTCACCCGCATCGTGGAGAACCCGCTCGGGATCGTCGCCGCCGCCGCCGGCGTCGACGCCTCCAACACCCCCGACGGCACGGTGCTCCTCCTGCCGGAGGACCCGGATGCCTCCGCACGTTCGATCGCGGCCGGACTGCGGCAGCGCACCGGCGCGCGCATCGGTGTGCTGATCACCGACACCCTCGGCCGCGCGTGGCGGGAAGGCCAGATCGACCAGGCGATCGGGGCGGCCGGGGTCCACGTGTTCGAAGACCTGCGCGGTCAGACCGACGCCGAGGGTCGCCCCCTCGTGGTGACGCAGCCGTGCGTGGCCGACGAGATCGCCGCCGCCGCCGACCTCGTCAAGGGCAAGTCGTCCCGGATGCCGGTGGCCGTCGCACGCGGGCGGGCAGACCTCGTCGGCGCGCTCGACCTTCCCGGCGCGCGCTCGATCGTGCGGCCCGCCGAGCGGGACATGTTCCGGCGGGGCGCCGACGAGGCCTACGCCGACGGCTTCGCCGCCGGCCGCATCGCCCCGCACTGACCCTGCCCGCCCCTCCGCGACCGGGGTCAGCCGCCGCGGGGTCAGGCGCCGGGGGTCAGGCGGAGGTCGCCCGCGGAGACGTCGCCGGTGATGCGGTGGGGCGAGTCGGGGGATGTCTGCAGGCGATTGGTCACATCGCCGGCCGACACGTCGATGTCGACGGCGTACACCTCGTCCGGCACGACCAGGCGCAGGGCTCCGGCGCTGACCGAGACCTCGACATCGTCGGGCGCCTCACCGCCGAGCCGGGCGACGATTTCGCCGGCGCTGACGTCGAAGTGGGCGTCAGCCACGTCGGTCACGTCCGCGTCGACCGTACCGGCGCTCACGTCGACCACCAGGCTGTCGGCGCTGCCACCGAGATCGATCTCGCCCGCGCTGACCGACAGGTCGACCTCCCCCCAGGCCGCGTCGGCCAGGATGCGCCCGGCGGACAGGTCGAGGTTCGCGTCCATCCCGACCCGCTCGAGCCGTTCGGGAAGGAGCAGGACGGCGCTGCCGTTGCCGCCGAACATCCACGAGATGCCGAAGAACTCCGCGGGGGTGGCGACGGTGAGCCGGTCTCCGTCGCGGACGAGTCGCCATTGGTCCGCTGCCGCACCCTGCGAGACCTCCAGGCGCGCGTCGTCGACGTCGGTGAACTCGACCCGCAGTTCGGCGGCCGTGATGTCGACGTCGAGGGTACGCACCCCCACGGCGCCGGCGGTGTGCGTGGCGTCGTCGAGCATCGCGGTTCCGACGGCGCGGAAGGACGTGGCCGCCAGTGCGCCGAGGAGGACCACCGCGCCGAACGCGATCGTGAGGATCGCGATGACGGTCGATGATCCGCGTGTGCGCGACCCGGGCGGCGGTCCCGTCGGCGGGGCGGGCGGCTGCGGCGGTGTGAGCGTGTCGGTCATGACGGATCTCCTGTCTGGGTGGCGCCGGTGGCGGGGCCGCCGTGCTCGAGGTGGGCGAGCACGGCCAGGACACGGCGGTTGCCCGACTCGTCCTGTTCGAGGTCGAGCTTCTGGAACACGGCGGTGATGTGCTTTTCGACGCTGCCCTCGCTCACGAACAGCGTCTTGGCGATCGCGTGGTTCGACTTCCCCTCCGCGATCAACGCGAGCACGCTGGCCTCACGGTCGGTCAGCCGGCTCATCCGCGCATCGAGTGCCCGACGGGACAACAACTGTGCGACGACCTCGGGGTCGAGGATGGTGTCGCCGGCACCGATCCGCTCGACGCTCTCGACGAACTCGCCCACGTCGGCGACGCGGTCCTTGAGGAGGTAGCCGAGCGCGCCCCCCTTCCCCGCGATGAGGTCGCTGGCGTACCGCTCCTCGACGTACTGCGAGAGCACGAGCACGGGGAGGCGGGGGTCGGCGGCGCGGAGGCGGAGCGCGGCGCGGATGCCCTCGTCGGTGCGGGTCGGAGGAAGCCGGACATCCAGGATGCACAGATCCGGCGAGCTCGTCGCGACCGTGTCGTCGATGCCGGTCGCGTCGGGGAGCGCGGCGACCACCTCGTGGCCGGCGTCGGCCAGCAGCCGCACCAGCCCTTCGCGCAGGAGGGCGGAGTCCTCACAGATCAGGATGCGCATGGCACCGTCACCTCCACGGTCGTCGGTCCCCCGACGGGGCTGTCGAGACGGAAGGTGCCTCCGACCCCCAGCACGCGGTTGGCGATGCCGTCGAGGCCGCCGCCGGCGATCGTGCGTGCCCCACCCACACCGTTGTCTTCGACACGGGCCCACAGGGTGCCCTCTTCACGCATCCGCACCAGCACCCGCGCCTCGGTGCCGCGGGAGTGCTTGGCGGCGTTGGTGAGCGACTCGGCGATCACGAAGTAGACCGCCGCTTCCGCGTCGGGACCGCAGCGGCCGGGTGTGCGGACGTCGAGGGTCACGGGCACGGGCGAGCGCGCCGCGAGCGCGGACAGTGCGGCGTCGAGTCCGCGATCGTCGAGTACGGAGGTGTGGATGCCGCGGGCGAGCTGGCGGAGTTCGGTGATCGCCGCCTTCGTCGAGGTGTGCGCTTCGGCGATGAGCGCCTTCGCGGCCTGCGGGTCGTCCTCGACCTTCTGCTGGGCAAGGCCCAGCGTCATCCCGACCGACACCAGACGCGGCTGGACACCGTCATGGAGGTCGCGTTCGATGCGCGTGCGCTCCACCTCGGCCGACCGGACCGCGCCCGCACGCTGCTCTTGCGACAGGCGGGCTTCGTGGGCGAGCTGCGCATCCCGTGACGGCACGAGGATGGCGCGGCCGAGCACACCGTGCAGGATCGCGATCCCGACGAGCGCGGCCGACGCGGCGAGCGCCCCGACGATGCCGACCGGCACCGCCACGGCGGCCCCGACCTCGAGGCCGATCCCGAACAGACGCACCGAGTCTGCGGAGTACAGCGGGGCGAAGGCCCCGGCGAATCCGGTGATGACCGCGGTCAGCAGAGGGATGACGAGGAGGCCGAGCACGGTCGATACGGCGATGCTGGCGATGCCGCGCCACACGATGGGGTCGGTGAACTGGGCCCACACCATCCGCAGGAACCCGCCGAAGCCGGGCCGGGCCGAACGTCGCACCCGCACCGGGGGGAGCTCGAGGCCGTAGAGTCCGTCGACGCGGGCGTACTCGAGCCACGCGGTGGCGTACATGGCGTAGACGAGCACGTACAGGACCAGCAGCCCGATGCCGATGATGGGCACCAGAGCGAGTCCGACGCCGAGCAGGGTGAACAGCACGGTGAACACGGCAGGGCCGATCACGCCGAGGGCGGCCAGTTGCGCCAGCGACCCGGCGATCATCGCCGGGGAGGCCGGTCGGCGTCCGGGTGGGGAGTCGGGAGTGGTCATGTCGACAACGGTACGACCGGGCGGCGTGCCACCGCGCCGGTGCGATCCGGAGAACCGGACGGGGGTTATCCCCCGGTCAGCGGCCCGACACCGAACCGAACAACCGGGCGATCGGGGCGAGCACGAGCGGGCGCGCCGCGACCCAGGCGCCGGCGATCACCACGAGCGATGCGACGAAGATCCAGAACCCCGTCCAATTGTCCGCGTACGCGTTCGGTTCGACCGACCCCTGCGCGGCGTACATGTGGTTGAGGTTGCGCAGGGCCCCCGTGGAGAACACCAACACGACGTGGACGAAGATGAACAGCACGAAGGAGAGCATGACCGGGAAGTGCACGGCACGCGCCCACTCGACCGGATAAGCCTTGTTGAGGGCCTTGTTGTTCTTCGGCCACACCCCCGACATCCGCACGCCCGTGAGGATCGCGAGAGGTGCGGCGAGGAAGACCGTGGCGAAGTAGGCCAGCTGCTGCAGGCTGTTGTAGTTGACCCAACCGTTCTCGGTGGGCCAGTCCAGCGTGAGGTACTGGATGCCCGCCGAGAGGGCGTTCGGGAAGACCTCCCACGAGGTCGGAACGATCCGCATCCACTGCCCGCTGACCCACAGCAGGACTACGAACACGAGTCCGTTGACGATCCACAGGATGTCGAGGGACTGGTGGAACCACAGGTTCAGACTGATCTTGCGCTTGCGGTCGGTGCGTGGCGCCCAGAACGCCGTCGGGCGCTTCTCGGTGCGCACCCGCAACCCGGTACGGATGATCAACACCATGAGGAAGACGTTGAAGAAGTGCTGCCATCCGAGCCATGCGGGAAGCCCGACCGGTGCCCCCTCGGGCAGGTGGTACTCGCCGGGGAAGGCGGTGAGGAAAGCCTGCATCGGTTCGGTGCTGGCGAACCAGCGCATCGCCAGCACGAGCATGGCGGCGCCGTAGAGGATGCCGATACCCCCGACGACGACCGCGCCGGCCCATTGCGCGCGGGTGAAGGGACCGATCCTGCGCGGTTCGACGGCGGCGGCGGGGGTGGTGCGGGGCGCGCGCCCCGGCCACACGGTGCGTGTGAACGGGAGCGGCCGACTCAGATCCACACGCGCCGCCACGGCGTCCGCCGGGGCCGGGATTGGCGCGGCCGGTGCGTCTCCGGGTGCCGGTGTGGCACCGGCCGGGGCGGGGGCTGTCTGTGCGGTCGGCGACGCGGACGCGGTGAGGTCGGGGGCGGTGAGCGATACGGGGGGCTCGGTCGTGACCGCACGTGCCGGCACGACGTCGGCCGGAGGCCACGGGTCGCCGCCCCTGGTGCGCGGCAGTCCGCGCCGCACCGTGATCTCGGCGGCACGCGAGCCGGGTGAGGGCGCCGCGGGGGCGGAGCCCGTCGCGGGTGTTCCCGTCGCGGTGGGTGCCGACGCGGAGGTGCCCGAGGGGGTACCGCTCGTGACGGGAGTCGCGGGCGGGGCCGTCGTCGCGACCGGTTCCGCCGCCGTGATCAGGGGAGCGGAGGCTGTCGCGCCCGTCGATCCCGCGACGGAGGCGGACGCGGGCGGCCACGGCTCGCCGCCGTGGACCCGCGGCAGCCCGCGGCGCATCGGCGCCGAGCCGCTGGGCGGAGGGACCGACGTCACGACGGGGGCCGTGGTGGCAGCGGTGTCGATCGGAGGTGTCGCGCCGACGGCGGCCAGCGCCTCGGCGGAGGACGCCGATGTGGGCGAGGCAGGTGTCGTCACCGCATCCGCCGATCCATCCGCACCGGTGGCAGGCGGCCCGCCGGACGCGACAGGGTCCGCGGACGCGACCGATCCCGCCGAACCCGCGGATGCGACCGGTGCGGCGGACGCGGATGCGACCAATGCAGCCGAACCCGCGGATGCGACCGGTGCGGCGGACGCGGGCGGCCACGCGTCGCCACCCTTCACGCGCGGCAGGCCGCGGCGCAGTGTCGGCGCCACACCGGACCCCGCACTCCGCTCCGCAGTCACCTTCGACGTATCCACCCCCGAAACACCCACAAAACCCGACTGCGGACCTAAACCCTCCGAACCCGCACTCCGCTCCGCAGTCACATTCGACGCATCCACACCCGAAACACCCACGAAACCCGACTGCGGAGCCGAGGTGGCGGGGTCGGCGGGACCGGATTCGGGCTCCACAGTAGAAGGCAGCGCGGTGCCGGCGGGGGGCCAGGCCTCACCCCGCGGGTGGCGCGGGAGGCCCCGTCGCAGGGTGCGCGGGAAGGTCGCCATCGCGCTACTTCTTCTTGGCCTCGAGCGCCGCGATCAGCTGTGGCACGACGGTGAACAGGTCACCCACCACACCGAAGTCGGCGATGTCGAAGATCGGCGCGTCGCCGTCCTTGTTGATCGCGACGATCGTCTTGGCGGTCTGCATGCCGGCCTTGTGCTGGATCGCACCCGAGATACCCAATGCGACATACAGCTGCGGCGACACCGAGACACCGGTCTGGCCGACCTGGAACGAAGCGGGCACGTAACCGGCATCGACGGCCGCGCGGGATGCCCCCACCGCGGCGCCGAGGGCATCGGCGAGGTGCTCGACGAGCTCGAACTTCTCCTCGGATCCCAGCCCGCGGCCTCCCGAGACGACCTTCGCCGCGCCACGCAGCTCGGGCCGTGACGACGACACCTCCGCCTCCGCGACCGCACCGACGTGTGCCGCCTTGCGTCCCGACGGGGTCACCTCGAGCGTCTCGACCACGGGGTCGGAGATCGCCTCGGCGCGGGCGTCGATGGATCCCTGGCGCACCGTGATGATCGGCGCACCCCACGTCACCGATGCGTCGACGTTGTACGCACCGCCGTACACGGAGTGCTGCGCGACCACGCCCAGCTCGTCGCGCGAGACACCGACCGCGTCGACGCACAGACCCGACCGGCGCCGGGCCGCCAGACGCCCGGCCGCTTCACGCCCCTCGATCGAGTGCGCGAGAAGCACCGCATCGGGCTCGACGCGGTCGATGGCAGCGGACAGCGCGTCGACCACCGGCACCGTGAGCCCGTCACCGGCGGGGGCGACCAGCACGGTTCCCGCGCCGAGCGCCGCCGCGTCGTGCGCCAGCTTCTCCTGGCCGACGACGAGCGCGACCGGGGTACCCACCTGTGCCGCCGCACCGATCAGCCCGGAGGCGGACTTCGTCAGCTCGCCCGAGGGTGTCGCCTCGAGAAGCACCAGCACCGCATCCTTCGCGTACTCAGCCATGTCGCTCCTATGCCAGTCGGTTCTCGATGAGGAAGTCGGCGAGCTTCTCGCCGGCATCGCCGTCGTCGACGATCTTCACGCCCGCCTCGCGCGGCGGCTTCTCGCTGACGCCGATCATGATCGACCGCGACCACTCGGGGTCGAGCGGGTCGATGCCGAGGTCATTGAGCGACAGCTTCTCGAACGGCTTCTTCTTGGCGGCCATGATGCCCTTGAAGTTGGCCATGCGGGCGTCGGGGAGCGCCTCGGTGACCGAGATGACCGCGGGAAGGGGAGCCGACAACTCCATGGTGCCGGCGTCACTGGCGCGCACACCGGACACATCCCCGTCACCGATCTTCACGCTCGTGAGCGCCGTGGCGGCGGGCACGTCGAGCAATTCGGCGATCATCGCCGGAAGCACGCCGCCGGTACCGTCGGTCGAGAGGTTCCCGGTGATGGCGAGGTCGAACCCGATGCGCTGGAGGGCCGCGGCGAGCACCTGTGCGGTGAGGCCGAGGTCGGCACCGACGAGGCCTTCATCGACGATCTGCACGGCCGACGCGGCACCCATCGCCAACCCCCGCCGCAGCGACGTCGTCGCCGCTTCGGGTGCCATCGACAGCAGCACGACCTCGACGTCGCCCGCCGCGTCGGCGTGCGACAGCGCCGCCTCCAGCGCACGCTCCCCGATCTCGTCGAGGACGCGGTCGCCGACATCGCGCTGCGCCAGGCCGGTCTCGAGATCGAGTGTGCGGTCTCCGTAGGTATCCGGGACTTCCTTGACCAGGACGACGATCTTCATCAGGGTGCGCTCCTTCGACGTGTCGATTCTAAGCGTGTGCGGGGGTGGGGCAGGCCCGCTGGGCTACCGTGGTGGAGACGACCCGGAGGTGGAGGATGGCCCGACAGCGCCCCCTGCCGATCGACCCGCTCGCGGAGGCGAAACGCCAGTGGGTGACCCACGGCTGGACGGATGCCGCAGCCGGCATGTCCGTGGTCACCTCGGTGATCCGTGCGCAGCAGATCCTCATGGCGCGCATCGATGCGGCCCTCAAACCGTTCGGGCTGTCGTTCGCGCGCTACGAGATGCTGCGCCTGCTCGCGTTCACGCGCGAGGGACGGATGCCGATGGCCAGCGCCATCGCGCGTCTGCAGGTGCACCCGACCAGCGTCACCAACACCGTGGACCGTCTGGTCCGCGCGGGCCTCGCCGCGCGCGAACCGCATCCGGCCGATCGGCGGGCGGCGATGCTGGTGATCACCGACGCGGGCAGGGACCTGGTGGAGCGGGCCACCGGCGCATTGAACTCGGAGGTCTTCGAGGACGTCGGGCTCGACGACGCCGACGCCGAGGCGCTGGCGAGCATCATCGCGCGGATGCGCAAGGACGCCGGTGACTTCACCGACCCGCGTCCGGTTCCCGACCCGCTCTGACGCGACGCGCATCCATACCCTGCCGTGCGTCCGAGACCCGGCCGCACGCACCCCGGTCTCGGCGGTGCGCCCGGGTCTCGCGGATGAACGGGTCGGCATCAGCGGTGGGTG
>NZTV01000104.1 GCA_002703245.1 Microbacterium sp. | reverse complement strand
GGGCCTGTGGCGCAGCTGGTAGCGCACCTGCATGGCATGCAGGGGGTCAGGGGTTCGAGTCCCCTCAGGTCCACACAGAAAGCCCCCGGGAGACCGGGGGCTTTTCCCGTTCGCCGATGGTGCCCTCGCGTACGGTGGTCACGTGTCCCGTCTCCTCCGTACCGCCGTCTCGACCGTGCTGAGTGCCGCACTGGTCGTCGGCGTCACGTCGGCCGCGACGGCATCGGCGCGGGGGAACGTGTCCTCGGGCCCGGATGGGGCTCCAGTGACCGTTGTGGCCGCGGGGGAGCGAGACCTGCAGGACGCGGCGGCCGCGCTCGTCGAGACGATGACGCTCCGCGAGCGTGCGGCGAGCGTGGTGATGGGTCATCTTCCGACCACGGACACCGCGGCGTTGCGGGAGTACATGCAGACAGACTCGATCGGCGGGTTCATCCTCATGGGCGCCAACGTGCCCGCCGACGAGGCGGCGCTCCGTGAGGTGGCCGCCGCTCTGACGGCCGACGAGGCACTTCCGCCCCTGCTGGCGATCGATCAGGAGGGCGGTGACGTGTCACGGCTCCCCTGGGACGACTTCCCCGCAGCCCCCGTGCTGAAGGAGGCCTCGGCTCCCGACGTGGCGGACGCCTTCGCGGGGCGTGCGTCGCTGGTGGACCGCGGCGGCCTCAACGTGAACTTCGGCATCGTCGCCGATGTGACCGCGGACCGGGGGATGTTCATCTACCGCCGCGCGCTCGGCGCCGACCCGGCGACGGCGGCCGACCACGTGGCGGCCGCCGTCCGCGGAGAGCACGGACTCTCCGCGTCGACGTTGAAGCACTTCCCGGGGCACGGCGCCGCCCCGGGAGATTCGCACGCCGGCATCCCGACGACCGACATGCCGTACGACGAGTGGGCGACAACCCAGGCGCCCCCGTTCGTGGCGGGCATCGACGCCGGAGCTCCGCTGTTGATGTTCGGACACCTCACCTACACGGCAGTCGACGACGCGCCGGCGTCCCTCTCGCCGGAGTGGCACCGCATCGCGCGAGAGGAGCTCGGCTTCGACGGGGTCGCGGTCACCGACGACCTCGGGATGCTCCAGGCCTCCGGTATCCCGACGTACGCGGACCCCGTCGCGAACGGCGTGGCCGCGCTGGTGGCGGGCAATGATCTCGTGCTCACCGTGTTATACAGCGACGCGGGCAGCGCCGAGCGGATGGTCGACGGGATCGTCGCCGCCGTCGACGACGGCACGCTTCCCGTCGACCGCCTGACCGAGGCGGCCGAGCGCGTGACCGCCCTGCGGTTGGCGTCGGCGGACACGGCCCTCATCCCCTGTCCGGAGTGCGCGGCGGTGCGATGAGACGCCCGCTCAGGACGTGAGCGCGGCGATCAGGCGCTCCCGGAGAGCCGCGCCGGTCTCGGCGAACGCCCGCTGGCGTCTGATGTACTCCGCTTTCCCCTCGGCGGTCTCGACCGCGACGGGCGGGTATCCCCAGTCCCGGAGATCGTAGGGCGAGGCCTGCATGTCGAGCGTGCGGATGGCCCGGGCATGGCGGAACGTGTCCAGCAACAGGTCGCCGGGAACGAGTGGGCCGCCTTTGACAGCCCACTTGTAGAGATCCATGCCGGCGTGCAGACAGCCCGGCTGCTCGCGCTCGGCCTGATCGTCGCGCGAGAGCACCTCGCGATTGCGTGGTGCGGCATCCGGCGTGAAGAAGCGGAACGCGTCGAAGTGCGTACAGCGCAGGTCGTGGCCTTCCACGACCGCGTCGGTACCGGACGCGCCGAGACGCAGGGGGAGGTCGTGTCGGGGTCGCGGTGTCCGGTAGACCATCGCCCACTCGTGCATCCCGAAGCAACCGAACGCGGGGGCGCGGGAGGCGGTGGACTCCAGGATCCGGACGACGTTCGCGAGCATCGTGCCCCGTGTGGCACGGTATGCCTCGGCATCGACGACCAATGCGCCCGCCGGTTCGGTCGGTACGTATCCGCGCCACTCGGCGCGTCGGGTCGACGCCGCGCCCTCGAGCACGACGCCTGCGCCGGGGTGCCATCGGCGCAGGACGGACGGCTTGTACGAGTAGTACGTGAACAGGAAGTCTTCGACCGGATGGGTGCGGCGGCGGGCCGCCCGCGCCCGGCGCGCCGCGGTCAGCTCGTCGGCGAGCGCGACGTGCCGGGCCACGTGCTCGCGCCACTGTTCGGCCCGGAGGACGGTGCGGGTGGTCACGACGGGACCGGATCGATCAGATCGGGCCGATTGTTGCGGACGTTGCCCACCGCGGTCGACACGGGGCGTGCCTCCAACGTCCCGGCGACCGCGGGAGCGGCGTCGACGGCGGCGTCGAGCACGTCGCGGACGTTCTCGGTCGTCGGGTCGAGCCACGCGTCCGCGTGATCCGGGTCGACGAACACGGGCATCCGGTCGTGGATCGAGCCGAGGGGTCCGAATGCGTCGCGGGTGAGGATGGTGAAGCTGAGCATCCACCGGCCCGGATCGTCGTCGGCTTTGCGGGGATCGCGCCACCACTCGTACAGGCCGGCGAAGAACAGCGGGGCGTCGTCGGCAGGATGGATGTAGTGGGGGATCTTCCCCTCGGCCGTCTTCTGCCACTCGTAGTACCCCGAAACGGGCACGACCGCGCGACGCTTGTGGAGGGCGTTGCGGAACATGGGCTTGTCCTCGAGCTCTTCGGACCGCGCGTTGAACGCGCGGGCACCGATCGAGGGGTCCTTGGCCCAACCGGGGACCAGGCCCCACCGTGCACGGGCGAGACGGCGCGTCGGCGGCTCGGTCTTCACGGAATCGAGCACGACGGCGGCCGGATCGGTGGGGGCGACGTTGTAGGACGGGGCGGGCAGGTCCTCGCCCTCCACATCGACGCGCAACACACCGACCAGCTCGGAGCCCACGTTGGCGACGACGAACCTTCCGCACATGGTCACCAGCCTACGTGCGGAAGTCGGCACGGTTCAGGCGTCGACCACACCTTCTTCCCGCAGCCGCCGCAGCAGGCCTTCGCCGTGCGAGGCGGTGACCCAGGGCACGGACGCGGCCGTGTGGTCGTTCACGGCGGTGCGCCCCCCCGCGAGGACCGCCTCGGCGGGGGACAACCGTCGGATGGCGACGGCGGCGACGTTGTCGGGATGCTCGCTGGCGAAGGTGGTGTAGATCTCGTCGTCGTGCTGGCCGTCATCACCGACCAGGAGCCAGGTGATGTCCGGGAACTCTGCCGCGAGTCTGCGGAGGTTGGCCTCTTTGTGCAGCTGCCCGCTGCGGAACCAGCGGTCGTGCGTGGGCCCCCAGTCGGTCAGCAGCGTCGCGCCCGCCGGATAGAGGTGACGTCGGAGGAACCGTGTCAGGGTCGGCGCGATGTTCCAGGCCCCGGTCGACAGGTAGATCACGGGGGTACCGGGACGATCGCGCACCAGGGTCTCCAGAAGCACCGCCATGCCGGCCACGGGTTGGCGAGCGTGCTCGTCGACCACGAAGGAATTCCACGCCGCCAGAAGGGGACGGGGCAACGCGGTGACCATCACGGTGTCGTCGACGTCCGAGACGATGCCGAAGCGGACGTCGGGGGCGACGATGAACGCGCGCGTCTCGACGGGTGCGCCGCCTTCGACGGACATGGTGAACGTCTGCCAGCCCGGTTCCAACCCCGCCGGCAACACGGTGTCGATGACCCCGCCGCGGTCGGCGACGACATCGTGGGCGACACCGGCGATGGTCACGGTCACTTGCGCGAACCCGATCGGGACGGCGACGAAGCTTCGCCAACCGCGCACGCCGCCGTACTCCCCGCCGTTGCGCGACGACGGCGGCGGCACGATCAGCACCCGTCCGAGGACGCGCACCCATTCGGTGCTTCCGTATCCCGGGAACGGTGTGACGGTCGGGGTCAGTCCGCGCTTGCGTGCCCGACGCTCGCGCCAGGCGTGGAAACGGCGTTCCCACCGGGCCAGCCACAGCACTTTCGGGCGTGCGGGTTCCTCGGTGGGGGCGACCATGCCTCTCAGTCTTCCACGGCGGAGGGGCGGTGGACGGCCGTCGTGGATGTGCCGTCGTCGACGAGATGCTTCCGCTCCGCGCGTTCGATGATCTTCTTGGTCACCACCACGAGGACGAGGAAGACCACGATGACGCCCACGAAGATGTACCCGGCGTAGTGGAGCTGATCGGCGAGCTCCCGATACGTGCCGGCCGCCGCGGAGGACACCGACACGTACAGCGCCGACCACACGATGCACGCGGGAGTGGTCCAGGCCAGGAAGCGGGTGTAGCGATAGCCGCTCATCCCGACCGTCAGTGGCACGAGGGAGTGCAGGACGGGCAGGAACCGGGACAGGAAGATCGCCGGTCCGCCACGCCGTTCCAGATAGCGCTCCGATCGCACCCAGTTGGCCTCGCCGATCCGACGGCCCACACGTGAGTGGCGGATGCGGGGGCCGAGGAAGCGTCCCAGAGCGAAGCCGATGCTCTCGCCGATGAGGGCTCCGATCACGACGACGACCCCCAGGATCACGCCCTCCCACACGGTGGAGACCGCGGTGCCGGCGACGATCACGATGGTGTCGCCGGGGACGATCAAGCCGATGAGGACACTCGTCTCCAACATGATCGCCAGCCCCGCGAGGGCGGTGCGCAACACCGGATCGACCGACTGCACGGCGTCGAGGATCCAGGTGAGCAGGTCGTTCACCCCATCGAGATTACGTGCGCGGCCTAGCCTGGAGGTGTGAAATCCCCGTCGGTCCGCGTCGAATGCCCCGAGTGGGTCGACCCGGAGGACGTCTACGTCGCGTTGTGCGGCGACGCGGAGAACTCGTTCTGGCTCGACGCGGGGGTCGACGCCGTCCAGGGGTGGTCATGGGTCGGGGTCGGCCTGCCGGGGCGCGACCACGACGCTCCGCCACGGGTGCACATCGACCCGGGGGCAGGCTCCGCATCCGGTCCGACCGTCGGCGGATGGGTCGGATGGATGGACTACGACTCCGCCGCCCGGGGCGCCGGAGTCCCCGCCCACGTCGAGGCACCGGGCGGACGGGGGATGCGCGTGGACTGGTGCATCGGCTTCGACCACGCCCGAGAGGCCGTCGTGCTCATCGCCGCGCCGACACGGATCGACGCCGTCATGGCGGCGGTCGCGCGGGTGGCCGTCGCGCCCCCGGTCGCGCCGGCGCCGCGACTCGAGGCGGTCGCCCGGCACCGGCCCGACGCCTACGTGCGGGCGATCGCCGCGTGTCGGCGGGCGATCCGGGAAGGCGAGGCTTACCAGCTGTGCCTGACCACGCGCTTCGAGGTCGCCACGCGGGCGGACGCCGTCGCGGTCTTCCGGCGGCTACGGGCGGCGACCGGTTCGCACCACGCGGGCCTCATCCGTGCCGGCGAGGTCGCGTTGGCCAGCGCGAGCCCCGAGCGCTTCCTCGAGATCGACCGGGGACGGGTCACCACCCACCCGATCAAGGGAACCCGCCCGCGCCACGGCGATCCCGTGGCGGACCGGGCCGCCGCCGACGAACTGCGTGCCAGCGGGAAGGAGCGCGCGGAGAACGTGATGATCGTCGATCTGATGCGCAACGACCTCTCGCGCGTATGCCAACCGGGCTCGGTACGCGTTCCGCGCCTGCTCGCCGTCGAGTCCTACCCGGCGGTGCACCAGCTGGTGAGCACGGTCACCGGACGGCTCCGCGTCGGGGCGTCCACCACCGACGTCCTGGCCGCGACATTCCCCGCGGGGAGCATGACCGGGGCGCCGAAGGTGTCGGCGATGACCATCCTCCACGGGCTCGAACGGGGTCCCCGCGGGGTCTTCGCGGGCTGCTTCGGATGGGTCGGTGAGAACGGGGCGGCCGACCTCGCGATGGTCATCCGCTCGGTGCTCGTGGAGCCGCATCGTGCGGTGGTCGGGGCGGGCGGCGGGATCACCTGGAGGTCCGTCCCCGAAGCCGAGGTGGCCGAGGTCGCGGTCAAGGCGCGTGCGCCGTTGGCCGCCGTGGGTGCCGAACTCCCGGAGGCATGGCGGCGGGCGGGGCGCGCGTGAGACTCCGGTAACCTGAAAGACGCCTTCCGCGCGCCCCGGTACTCCTCGATTGGTTCCCCACGTGTCACAGAACTCCACCCCCGACAGCGCCGCCTCCCACGACGGAGGCGGCTTCGACGCGCACGCCGTCGAGCGCAAGTGGCAGCAGCGTTGGGAACAGGCCGATCCGTTCAAGGCGGGCGGCCCCGAGGACACCCGTCCTCGCAAGTACGTGCTGGCGATGTTCCCGTACCCGTCGGGCGATCTGCACATGGGTCACGCCGAGAACTACCTGTACTCCGACATCGTGGCCCGCTTCTGGCGTCATCGTGGGTACAACGTGCTCAACCCGATCGGATGGGACTCCTTCGGCCTTCCCGCCGAGAACGCGGCGATCAAGCGGGGGGCGGACCCGCGCGAGTGGACCTACGACAACATCGCCCAGCAGAAGACGGGCTTCCGTTCCTACGGGGTGTCCTTCGACTGGAACCGGGTCCTGCACACGAGCGACCCCGACTACTACCAGTGGAACCAGTGGCTGTTCCAGCGTCTGCACGAGCGGGGGCTCGCCTACCGCAAGGACGCTTCGGTGAACTGGGATCCGGTCGACCAGACCGTGCTCGCCAACGAGCAGGTGCTGCCCGACGGCACCTCCGAGCGCAGCGGCGCCGTCGTGGTGAAGAAGAAGCTCGAGCAGTGGTACTTCAAGATCACCGACTACGCCGACCGCCTGCTGGACGACCTCAACCAGCTCGAGGGACGCTGGCCGCAGAAGGTCATCCGGATGCAGCGTAACTGGATCGGCCGCTCGGTCGGCGCCGATATCGACTTCGAGATCGAGGGACGCGACGAGAAGGTGACGGTGTTCTCCACGCGCCCCGACACACTCCACGGCGCCACCTTCTTCGTGGTCGCGCCCGAGAGTGACCTGGCCGCCGAGCTGGCCGCCGGGGCCTCCGAGCAGGTGCAGGAGAGGTTCACGGAATACCTGGAGTCGGTGGGACGCCAGACCGAGATCGAGCGGCAGTCGACCGACCGCCCCAAGACCGGTGTGTTCCTGGAGCGCTACGCGATCAACCCCGCAAACGGTGAGCGGTTGCCGGTGTGGGCGGCGGACTACGTCCTGGCCGACTACGGACACGGCGCCGTCATGGCCGTTCCCGCCCACGACCAGCGCGACCTGGACTTCGCCCGCGCGTTCGACCTGCCGGTCAAGGTCGTCGTCGACACCACCGCGCCCATCACCGGCGCCATCCCGGTGATCGACCTCGACGAGGAGGGCAACCCCGTCGACCCGCTCGCCGACGACCCGTCGCTGGACGATCTCGACCCGGCGCGCACCGGCGTGGCGCTGGCCGGTGAGGGGCGGATGATCAATTCCGGCTCGCTGGACGGCCTGTCCAAGCGCAACGCGATCGCCCGCATGATCGAGGAACTCGAGGCCAAGGGCGCGGGGCGTGCATCGAAGTCCTACCGTCTGCGCGACTGGCTCATCTCGCGCCAGCGGTTCTGGGGCACGCCCATCCCGATGATCCACACCGATGACGGACGCATCGTGCCGGTCCCCGAGGACCAGCTGCCGTTGACCCTCCCGGATGCGGCGGGGCTGGACCTCGCCCCGAAGGGCACCTCTCCGCTGGGGGCGGCCACCGACTGGGTGGAGACGGTCGACCCGGAGACCGGTCGACCCGCGCGGCGGGACCCCGACACGATGGACACCTTCGTCGACAGCTCGTGGTACTTCCTGCGGTTCCTCTCGCCCGGTGACCCGAACGAGGCGTTCTCGCCCGCCGAGGCGATGAAGTGGGCACCGGTGGACTTCTACATCGGTGGCGTCGAGCACGCCATCCTCCACCTGCTGTACGCGCGTTTCATCACCAAAGTGCTGTACGACATGGGCCTGGTCGATTTCACCGAGCCGTTCTCGAGCCTCATCAACCAGGGCATGATCATCCTGGGCGGAACGAAGATGTCCAAGAGCAAGGGCAACCTCGTCGTCTTCCAAGACGAACTGGACGCGCACGGTGCCGATGCGCTGCGGGTCGCGCTCGCCTTCGCCGCGCCGGTGGAGGACGACAAGGACTGGAACGACGTGTCGACCACCGGCGCCCAGAAGTTCCTGTCGCGGGCGTGGCGGGTCGCGCACGATGTCACCAGCGCCCCCGACGTCGTGTGGAAAGACGGCGACGTGGGACTACGGCGCATCACCCACCGTCTGCTCGCGGACGCCCCGACCCTGGTCGAGCAGACCAAGTTCAACGTCGTGGTCGCCCGGCTCATGGAGCTGGTCAACGCGACCCGGAAGGTGATCGACACCGGCGCCGGCGCTGCAGACCCGGCCGTGCGCGAAGCGGCGGAGGCGACGGCGATGATCCTCGACCTGTTCGCCCCGCACACCGCCGAGGAGATGTGGGAGACGCTCGGGTACGAGCCGTTCGTCGGCCTCGTCCCGTGGCGGCACGCGGATCCGACCCTCCTCGTCGAGGAGTCGGTGACGGCGGTGGTGCAGATCAACGGCAAGGTGCGAGCGACCCTCGAGGTGCCGGCTCGCATCGAGCCCGACGCCCTCGAGAAGCTCGCCCGCGAGGACGCCCGTGTCGTCCGCGCGCTCGGCGACAAGACCATCACACGAGCCATCGTCCGCGCGCCGAAGGTCGTCAGCTTCAGCGCGAACTGATCCTCCCCAGGCGGCGTCTGCGGCGAGTCCTCCACCGGTGTGCCGCCGGGTACGGGGCCGGTCTCGCGCCGCCCGTAGCGTGAGCTCGTGACGCGCACGCCCGAGACCCCGACCGCCCGTCGGTGGGGCGTGGGCGGTCTTGTCGTGCTGGTGCTCGGCGCCCTCGCGGTGACCGTCGCCGTCGGGTTGATCCGTGGGGCGGCGACCCCGGTCGAACCGGTCCCCGTCGAACCCGCCGCCACGGCTGCACCCGCCGCTTCCGGACTGTACATCCATGTTTCGGGAGCCGTTGCGAAACCCGGGCTGTACGTGCTCGAGCCGGATGCGCGGGTGATGGACGCGATCGCGGCGGCCGGCGGGCTGACAGGAGACGGGGACTCCGCGGCGGTGAACCTGGCGCGGCCTCTCGGCGACGGCGAGCAACTCCACGTCCCGGAGGTCGGCGAGTCCCCTTCGCCGCCCACGTCCGCGGGCGTGGGCGGCGGGCCGGTGGACCTCAACACCGCGGACGTGGCGACCCTCGAGACGCTGCCGGGCATCGGACCGGCGTTGGGCGCGCGGATCGTCGCGTGGCGAGAGCAGAACGGACGATTCGGCAGCGTCGAAGACCTTCTCGCGGTCGCGGGCATCGGCGAGAAGGTGCTCGCGGGGCTGCGTGATCTGGTCGTGGTCTGATGCGGCGGGCGTGGACGCTCCTTCCGGCGGCCGTGCTCACGTGGATCGTCGCCGGCCTGGTGACGACACGGCCGGAGTCGGCACCCGCGGTGGTCGCCGCGAGCGCCGTCGCGGTCGCGGTCGTCGCCGTGGCGTACCCGGCGCTGCGGCGACGGGCGGATGCGCGGCGCTTCGGTGCGGTGGCGGTGATCGCCGCGCTGGCGGCGCTGGTGGCGGCATCGGGGGTGTGGGCGGCATCCGAGTCCCGCGAGCGTTTCCTCGACCTCCGCGAGGGACGCGGCGGGGGAGAGCTGACCGCCATCGTCGCGGGGAAGATCGAACGGTGGGGGTCCGATCGTGTCGCGTTCGACGCCGTCACGGTCAGCGTCGCCGGCGCCGCCGAGCCGCTCGCCGTCCCCGTCCAGATCATCGTCGCACCCGCCGACGTCGCATCCTTCGTCGATCTCGATGCGGGAGCCACCGTCCGCGCGGTCGGGATGCCGGAGCCGACGGCGCCGGGGGAGCGTGCGGTGGCGCGCCTGCACGCCTCGGGCGGCGTCGACGTGCTCGCCCCGCCCGAGGGAATCCTGCGGGTCTCCAGCGACCTGCGCCGTGGCCTGTTGGAGACGGTCGCGGGCCTGCCGACGGACGGAGCGTCGCTGGTGCCCGGATTGGCCGTCGGTGACACCCTCCTCGTGCCCGAACCGCTGGACGAGGCGATGAAGCAGGCATCACTGTCGCACTTGACGGCCGTGTCCGGCGCCAACTGCGCGTTGGTGGTCGGCATCGCCTTCGGGCTCGTGGCGGCCGCCGGAGCCGGTCGAGGCGTGCGGATCGCCGTGGCCATGGTCTCGCTCGCCGGATTCGTCCTGCTGGTCACGCCCGAGCCGAGCGTGGTGCGCGCGGCCGGAATGGCCGCGGTCGCGATGTTCGCGCTGCTTCTGGGCCGCACCGCCCAGGGGATCGCCGTGCTGTCGGCGGCGGTGGCCGGGGCCCTCGCGCTGGACCCCTGGCTGGCCGGCTCCCTCGGGTTCGCCCTGTCAGCGGCGGCCACCGCGTCGCTGCTGCTGTTCGCACGACCGTTGGCGGCCGGGCTCGCCCGGATCGTCCCGGCGCCCCTCGCCCTCGTCGTGGCCGTCCCGCTCGCGGCGCAACTGGCGTGCGGGCCGCTGCTGATCCTGATCACCCCCGTCGTCCCGATCTACGGCGTCGCTGCCAACGTCCTGGCCGCGCCGGCGGCACCTGCGGTCACCGTCCTCGGGTTGGCCGCGTGCCTGGCCGGGCCCCTGCCCGTCCTGGCCTCGGGGTTGGCTGCCCTCGCGTGGTTGCCGGCGGCGTGGATCGCCGCGACGGCCGCGACGGTGGGTGCGCTTCCCGGCGATCAGCTGCCCTGGATCGGTGGCCCCGGCGGGGCGGTGCTCCTGGCGGCGGCTTCGATCGCCGTCGGCCTGTCGATCGGGCTACGCGGCGACGCTCCGCTCCCGCGGCGCGTGCGCGGCGTGTCCCGCGCCCTCGTCGCCGTCCTCCTCGGTGTCGTGACCGGGACCGCGGCACTCGGGGGCGTCCTCGGACCGATGACGATCCCGGCGGGCTGGCAGATCCTCGCGTGCGACGTGGGTCAAGGGGACGCGGTCCTCGTGCGGGCGGGAGACCAGGTCGCGCTCATCGACACGGGACCGGACTCCGTCGCACTGGGGAGGTGTCTGGAGCGCACCGGTGTCGACCGCGTCGACCTCCTCGTGCTCACCCACTTCGATCACGATCACGCCGGCGCGGCGGACGCGGTCGCAGGGCGGACGGCGACGGTCATCCACGGTCCCGTCGGCTCGGCGGAGGACGCGGCGATCCTCGCGGCGCTCGAGCACGGTGGTGCGGAGGTCCACGAGGTCGCCGCCGGGGCGGCGGGTGTGCTCGGACCCGCCGCGTGGGAGGTGCTCTGGCCGCCCGCGGATCGGACCGTGGCACCCGGGAACGACGCGAGCGTCGTGACGGCCTTCTCCGGTGGGGCGATCCCCTCCGTGCTGTTGTTGGGGGATCTCTCCGAGGCGCCCCAACGACAACTCCTTCCCCGCGTGACCGGCCGCTTCGAGGTGGTGAAGGTCGCCCACCATGGCAGCGCCGACCAGAGTGCGGTGCTCTACGAACGGATCGCCGCGCGCGTGGGCCTGGTCACGGTCGGCGCCGACAACGGCTACGGGCATCCGCGCGCAGAGACCCTGGCTCTGGTGGGCGGGTACGGCGGGGTCGTGGCGCGGACCGACCGGCACGGGCTGGTGGCGGTCTGGCGGGAGGGCGACGACCTGTCGGTGTGGCGCGAGCACGCCGCCGCTGTCGCACCCGCCGGATAGGCTGGAGGCATGTCGCCGCCCGCCCGCCGTCGTTCCCCGGCGGCGTCCAAATCGGCCATTCCGCAACATTCCTGGCGGTCGCCGCAACCGGCACCGCTCGTGCTCGTGTCCGGGCCGGAGGAGGTGTGCGCGGAACGCGCGATCGCCGGCATCCGCGACTACTTGCGGGCCGAGGACGCGAGCTTGGAGGTCTCCGATATCCGGGCCGACTCCTACGAGGCGGGAACCCTCCTGGCGATGACCTCGCCTTCGCTGTTCGGCGAGCCGCGGCTGGTCCGCGTGAGCGGAGTCGAGCGGTGCTCTGACGCGTTCCTCCGTGAGGCCTTGGCTTACGTGCAGGCCCCCCAGGAGGGCGCCACCGTCATCCTGCGCCACACCGGCGCGAGCGTGCGGGGCAAGAAGCTCCTCGAAGCCGTCCGGTCGGGACAGGGCGGGGGAGTCGAAGTGGCCTGTCCCGCGATCAAGCGCGATGCGGACCGATACGACTTCGCGGCGGGGGAGTTCTCCGCAGCCGGCCGCCGCATCCAGCCCGCCGCGCTCCGCGCGCTGACCTCGGCGTTCGCCGACGATGTGACCGAGCTGGCCGCCGCGTGTCAGCAGTTGATCTCCGACGTGGCCGGCGATATCACGGAACAGACCGTGCAGCGCTACTACGGCGGTCGTGTGGAGACGTCCGCGTTCACCGTCGCCGACACGGCGATCGCCGGGCGCTACGGCGAGGCGCTGGTGTCCCTGCGGCACGCGATCGCCTCCGGCGCCGATCCGGTGCCGCTCGTGGCGGCGATCGCG
The DNA here is from genome assembly GCA_002703245.1 of Microbacterium sp. GTDB lineage: Bacteria > Actinomycetota > Actinomycetes > Actinomycetales > Microbacteriaceae > Microbacterium > Microbacterium aquimaris. The sequence goes on along the minus strand of NZTV01000104.1, from coordinate 31,988 downwards.
TCGAAGCTGCGCACGATGGCGCGCGTGTACGGCGTCCGCGAGTCCTCCGGCGCGTTGGCGGCTCGCCTCGGACTGAAGGATTGGCAGGTCGATCGTGCCCGACGCGACCTTGCCGGGTGGGACGAAGCCGCCCTCCAACGCGCGATCCAGGCGGCCGCGCGCGCCGATGCGGAGGTCAAGGGGGCATCCCGGGACGCCGTGTTCGCCGTCGAGCGGCTCGTGACGGTCATCGCCACCCGCGCACCGTTCGGAGACTGACGCGCGGCCCGCACCCACGCGGTTCCGGCTCGCGTGGGTGCGTCGTGGCTCGTGCCCGGCCGACGGCGTGCCCCCTCCGTGAACGAGGAAGGCCCGCCCCGGAATCGGGACGGGCCTTGCTCGGGTGAGGTGGATCGCTCAGAGCGATGCGACCTGCTTGGCGATCGCCGACTTGCGGTTCGCCGCCTGGTTCTTGTGGATGACGCCCTTGCTCACGGCCTTGTCGAGCTTCTTGGTCGCCGACCCGAGGGCCTTCTCCGCAGCGGTCTTGTCGCCCGAGGCGATGGCCTCGTGGGTGCGACGCACTGCGGTCTTCAGCTCGCTCTTGACGGCCTTGTTGCGCTCGCGCGCCTTCTCGTTGGTCTTGTTGCGCTTGATCTGCGACTTGATGTTCGCCACGTCGACGTATCTTTCGTTCGGAGTGATCGGTGGAATGCCGAGAGGCAAGAGAGGGATGCCGCACGGCGGTCGTGAGGGTGGGAACCCACACGCAAGCCAAACACCGATCTTACCAGGTTTGCGCGGCTTCCTCCGACGCGGGGTTCTCCAGGGTCGCGATCGCCAGATCCAGGAGGGCGTTGAACACGCGCGGACGCATCGCGGTGACCAGGTGAGTGGTCTTCGGGACGACGATCAGCTCGGCGTGGGGGGCGATCTTCGTGAACAGCCGCTCGTTCACGCGGAGCTGGTCGTACTGGCCGTTGACGAACCACATCGGCACGTCGATGCGCTCCAGGGCGCCGAGCAGATCCAGCACGGACAGGGTGCGCAACGCGACGTCCTGCGCGGCGTAGGCGTAGCCGCCGGCGGCGAAGTCGTATCGCGTCTCATCGGGCAGCGTCGCATCCAGCACGCGGTCGGTCAGCCACATCCCGCGGTCGGGAAGGGCGTCAAAACCACGGGCCAGCATGCGGTACGTGGCCAGCCCCACGCCGCGTGGGATCGCCGTGCACGCGGCTGCGATGAATCCGGCGACCGGCGGCGGGTCTTCCGCGCCGGCGTACTCGATCGACAGCAGCCCGCCCATCGAGTGGCCCACCAGCAGGACCGGGCCCCGATCGGCCGCCGCTTGGACGGCGCGGTCGATCGTGGCGAACGCCTCGTCGAGCGTGAACACGTCGTGCATGCGCGAGCCGTGGCCGGGAAGATCGACCGCGGTCACCGCGTACCCGCGCCGGTCGAGATGCTCCATCTGCGCGCGCCACATCGTCGCGGACGTGCGGATCCCGTGCACCAGCACGACCTGAACCGCCATGTCTCCAGCCTAAACGCGGGTTCACCCCCGCGTGGCGTCCGATCGTGTCCCCTTCTCTGCGCTCAGCGGCCGGCGAGCGCGCCGATTTCGGGACATGGGTGAGGTGTGGGGGTGTGCGGTGGCGGCGGGGCAGACGGCTCCCCCGTAGAATCGTCGGGACATGTCACCGCGCGCACTCACGCCCCTGCAGCCTTCCGCGACCCCGCCGGAGTCGATCCGGAACTTCTGCATCATCGCCCACATCGACCACGGCAAGTCGACCCTGGCCGATCGGATGCTCCAGATCACCGGCGTCGTGGCCGACCGCGACATGCGCGCCCAGTACCTCGACCGCATGGACATCGAGCGCGAACGCGGCATCACGATCAAGTCGCAGGCGGTGCGGATGCCGTGGGCGGTCACCGACGAGGCCGGTGTCGAGCACACGTTCGCCCTCAACATGATCGACACGCCCGGCCACGTCGACTTCACCTACGAGGTCTCGCGCTCTCTCGCCGCGTGCGAGGGGGCGATCCTGCTCGTCGACGCCGCGCAGGGGATCGAGGCTCAGACCCTCGCGAACCTGTATCTGGCGCTCGAGAACGACCTCCAGATCATCCCGGTCCTGAACAAGATCGATCTGCCGGCCGCTGACCCGGACAAGTTCGCAGCCGAGCTGGCCGGTCTCATCGGCGGCGAGCCGGAGGATGTGCTGCGGGTCAGCGGCAAGACGGGCATGGGGGTCGAGGCGCTCCTGGACCGCCTGGTCGAGACGATCCCGGCGCCGGTCGGCGACGCCGACGCGCCGGCGCGCGCGATGATCTTCGACTCGGTCTACGACGCGTACCGCGGTGTGGTCACGTACGTCCGCATGGTCGACGGCAAGCTCGAGCCGCGCCAGCGCATCCAGATGATGTCCACGCGCGCCACCCATGAGCTCCTCGAGATCGGCGTGTCCAGTCCGGAGCCGATCCCGACGAAGGGTCTCGGCGTGGGCGAGGTCGGTTACCTCATCACGGGTGTGAAGGATGTGCGTCAGTCGAAGGTCGGTGACACGATCACCGACCAGCGCAAGCCGGCCGCTGACCCGCTGCCCGGCTACACCGACCCGAAGCCCATGGTCTTCTCGGGTATCTATCCCATCGACGGCAGCGACTACGCCGACCTGCGCGAGGCGCTCGACAAGCTCAAACTCTCGGATGCCTCTTTGCAGTACGAGCCCGAGACCTCCGTCGCCCTCGGATTCGGGTTCCGATGCGGGTTCCTCGGTCTGCTGCACCTGGAGATCATCACCGAGCGGCTGACCCGCGAGTTCGGGCTCGACCTGATCACCACCGCCCCGTCGGTGACCTACGACGTGGTGACGGACACCGGCGAGACGGTCAGCGTCACCAACCCGAGCGAGTATCCCGACGGCCGGGTCGCCGAGGTCTCCGAACCGGTCGTGAAGGTCGGCATCTTGTTGCCGAAGGACTATGTCGGCACCGTGATGGAGCTCTGCCAGGCGCGCCGGGGATCCCTGCTCGGCATGGACTACCTCAGCGAGGATCGTGTCGAGCTGCGCTACAACATGCCCCTCGGTGAGATCGTGTTCGACTTCTTCGACCACCTGAAGTCGAAGACGCAGGGGTACGCGAGCCTGGACTACGAGCCGGCCGGTTCGCAGACGGCGGACCTCGTGAAGGTCGATATCCTCCTCCAAGGGGAGAAGGTGGATGCGTTCAGTTCGATCGTCCATCGCGAGAAGGCGTACAGCTACGGCACGATGATGACCGAGCGACTGCGCAAGCTCATCCCGCGCCAGCAGTTCGAGGTGCCCATCCAGGCCGCCATCGGCGCCCGGATCATCGCCCGCGAGAACATCCGCGCCATCCGCAAGGACGTCCTGGCCAAGTGCTACGGCGGCGACATCTCCCGAAAGCGCAAGCTTCTGGAGAAGCAGAAGGAGGGCAAGAAGCGCATGAAGATGGTCGGTCGCGTCGAGGTCCCGCAGGAGGCGTTCATCGCCGCGCTGTCGGGTGACGTGGAAGCGAAGAAGTAGGACGCATCCGGCTCTCGCCAGATGCCCGGGAGCGGATCGGTAGGCTCGGTATATGCGCCGCGGAACCTTCAAGGACGACACGGTCGATTACGCCGCCGTCGGAGCCACACAGGCGCCCGACCTCATGCACTTCCCGCCGGAGCGCAGCATCCCCGCGGAGCAGTCGTGGCGGATCGGGTCGGGTGAGGCGCGCTTCCTCAGCGCGGGTGAGGCGCTGTTGTCGTGGGCGGCCCAGCGGGGCACCGGTCTCACGCTCAGTGACGTGCGTCCGGCGCCCGGGCCGATGTACTCCGGTGTCAGCTTCGATGCCGAGGGGGCGCCGATCGCGCCGAGCCGGACCCAGGCCGACCAGCGGTTCGACGCCGACGGCACACCGTTCGTCGCCGCGGGCACGACCGTCCATGTGTCCGGCCGGGTCGGTGGGATGAGCGCCGACGCCGAGCTGCGCGTGATCTTCGCGATCGAGGAGCCGCGTCGCACCGGCTTCGCGCTGGGGACACTCGGTGGCTCGGTCGTCAGCGGCGAGGAGTCGTTCATGATCGAGTGGTACGACAACGACGAGGTGTGGTTCACCGTGCGCGCATTCGATGCGCCTCGCGCGTTGCCGTACCGTCTGTGGCCCGCGTTGACACGCCGTCGCCGCCGCGAGCTGTTCACCCGCTACCTGCGGGCGATCTCACCGCTGTACACGACGCCCGCGTGAGCGTCGATCAGGGGCGCTGATGGGCGCCGCGCTTCCTCTCGGTGATCCCGCCCCGGCGGACGGCGCCCTCCCCGACGACCTCGTCGTCGACCCCGGCACCGCATTCGGCGCGTACCTGCACGTGCCGTTCTGTCGGGTCCGCTGCGGATACTGCGACTTCAACACCTATACCGCGACCGAGCTGCGCGGCGCACGCCAGGACACCTATGCCGACACGCTGCTCGAGGAGGTCGCTCTCGCCGGGCGGGTCCTCGCAGCGCGCGGGGGGCTTCGTCCGGCCTCGACGGTCTTCTTCGGCGGAGGCACCCCCACGCTGCTCCCGGCGGGCGACCTCGCTCGCATGCTCGACGGGGTGCGCGAGACGTTCGGGATCGACGCCGACGCCGAGGTGACGGTGGAAGCCAATCCCGACACGGTGAGCCCGGACGTGGTCGAAGAGCTCGCGGCGGCCGGTGTCACGCGCATGTCGATCGGTATGCAGTCGGCGGTTCCCCACGTGCTCGCCGCGCTCGATCGCACCCATCGTCCGGAGAACGTCGAGACGGCGGTCGCGGCGGCGCGTGCGGCGGGGCTGAAGGTGAGTGTGGATCTCATCTACGGCGCACCGGGGGAGAGCCTGGAGGACTGGGCGCGTTCGCTCGACGCGGCCGTGGCGCTTGCTCCCGACCATGTCTCGGCCTACGCGCTGATCATCGAGGACGGCACGAAGCTCGCCCGGCAGATCCGGCGGGGGGAGGTGCCCGCCCCGGACGACGACCTGCAGGCCGACATGTACGAACGTGCCGAGGCGACCCTGACCGCTGGCGGCCTCCAGTGGTACGAGGTGTCCAACTGGGCTCGCGGTGACGCCGACCGGTCCCGGCACAACCTTGCCTACTGGCGGGGCACGGACTGGTGGGGGTTCGGCCCGGGGGCACATAGTCACGTCTCGGGTCTGCGCTGGTGGAACGTGAAGCATCCGGCCGCATACGCGGCGCGGTTGGCGCGCGGGGAGTCACCCGCCGCCGGCAGGGAGCGTCCCGACGAGACCTCCCGCATGCTCGAGACCGTTCTGTTGCGCTCCCGCATCCGCGAGGGGTTGCCCCTGACGGAGGTACCCGCCGACGGTCGCGCCGCCGTGCCGGGGCTCATCGCCGACGGCCTCATCGACGGGGCGCGGGCCATCGCCGGCACCGTCGTGCTCACGATGCGCGGGCGGCTGCTCGCGGACGCGGTCGTCCGCGCGCTCACGGGCTGAGCGGCGGGCCGGAACGCGACCGCCGTCGGGCACGATAGAATTGGCACTCACTCGAGACGAGTGCCAGTGCACGCCGGACACGTACGCGGGAGGATCAATGGTCAGCGCACGCGGACTGGAAGTCCTCCGCGCGATCGTGCAGGACTTCGTCGAGACGCGCGAGCCGGTCGGGAGCAAGTCGATCGTCGAGCGTCACGCCTTCGGCGTGTCGGCTGCCACGATCCGCAACGACATGGCCCTGCTCGAGGACGAGGACCTGATCGAGGCGCCACACACGTCGTCGGGGCGCGTGCCCACCGACAAGGGGTACCGCGTCTTCGTCGACCACCTCGCCGAGGTGCGTCCCCTCTCGCCCGCGCAACGCACGGCGATCGCGTCGTTCCTGGAGGCCCCGGGCGACCTCGACGACCTGATGGTGCGCACGGTCCGCGCCCTCACGCAGCTGACCGGCCAGGTGGCGATCGTCCAATATCCGTCTTTCGCCCAGGCCCACGTCTCCCATGTGGAACTGGTCGGGCTCGACGCGGGGCGCATGTTGGTGGTTCTCGTCACCGACACCGGCCGCGTCTCGCAGCGACTCGTGTTCCTGCCCCACGACCCGGCCGAGGAAGACATCGCCCGCATGCGCACGGCGATCGCAGACCTCACCGTCGGTCGGCCGATCCGCGACGGCGCACAGGCCATCGCCGACCGGCTCGCGGCGGCCGGAGACGCGCGGGCGCCGCACGATGCGCTCGTCGACGTCACCGCGATGGTCGTCGCCGAAGAGCTCGAGGAGTTCCGGCAGGATCGTCTGGTGATGGCGGGGACAGCCAACCTGGCACGGCGTGAATCGGACTTCCGCGGCAGCATCTACCCGCTGTTGGAGGCCATCGAGGAGCAGGTGACCCTGATGCGCCTCATGGGTGAGATGGTCGCCGACGAGCACGGACTCGCGGCAAGCATCGGACGCGAGAACGAACCCTTCGGCCTGGCGGAGGCGTCGGTCGTCGCCGGCGAGTACGACGCGTCGGGTGCCCGTGCGCGCGTCGGCGTGCTGGGGCCGACCCGAATGGACTACCCGAGCAACCTCGCATCGGTGCGCGCCGTGGCGCGCTACCTGTCGCGACTGCTCGAAGAGGACGAGAACGCCCGCTGAGGCGTTCGACGACAGACGATCCCGTGGCGACACGGGTGGGAGAGGCGAACGTGGCTGACCACTATGAAGTTCTGGGTGTCTCGCGAGATGCGAGCCCCGAGGAGATCAAGAAGGCGTATCGGCGGCTCGCGCGCGAGCTCCACCCCGATGTGAACCCGGGGGCGGATGCCGCCGAGCGGTTCAAATCCGTGACGCACGCCTACGACGTGCTGAGCGACCCCGACCAGCGTGCGCGGTACGACATGGGCGGGGATTCTCCCTTCGGTGGCGGCGGCGCGGCCGGATTCGGCTCGTTCGGCGACATCTTCGAGACGTTCTTCGGCGCCGGTGGTGGCGGTGGCGGGGCCCGCGGCCCCCGTCCGCGGTCGCGTCGTGAGCGCGGACAGGACGCGCTGGTCCGTGTGACCCTCGAGCTGGGCGACGTCGTGTTCGGCGTGCACCGCGACATCGACGTCGACACGGCCGTGCTGTGCGAGACGTGCGAAGGGTCCTGCTGCCAGCCGGACACGCAGCCGGTCACGTGCGACATCTGCCACGGCTCCGGTCACGTGCAGCAGCAGGTGCGCAGCCTGCTCGGCAACGTCCTCACCAATGCGCCGTGCCGCGTGTGCCAGGGGTACGGGACGACCATCCCGTACCCGTGCGCGACCTGTCAGGGACAAGGCCGGGTCCGCGCGCGCCGCACGGTCTCGCTCGACATCCCGGCGGGCGTCGAGACCGGTCTGCGGTTGCAGCTGCCCGGTTCGGGCGAGGTCGGTCAGGCCGGCGGGCCGAACGGGGACCTGTATGTGGAGGTCACCGTCAAAGACCACGAGACCTTCAGCCGGGAGGGCGACGACCTGCTGGCCACGCTCGAGGTGTCGATGCCGGATGCGATCCTCGGCACGACCACGACGATCGAATCGCTCGACGGGCCGGTCGATCTGGAGATCCGCCCGGGCGTGCAGGCCGGCGACGTGCTGACCATCAAGGGTCGTGGCATCACCCCGCTGCGAGGAAACCAGCGCGGCGACCTCCGCGTGGGGGTCCATGTGGTGACCCCGACGCGTCTGGACCACAAGGAGCGCGCCCTCATCGAGGATTTCGCCAAGCGCACGAAGGCCCCCTCGCCGCAGCTCGCGCAGTTCCACCAGGGACTGTTCGCCAAGTTGCGGGACCGCCTCCGGAACGGCTGATCAGTGCCTCTGCACTTCGTCGTCGACGACCCCGCGGCACTGGCGGGCGACGAGGTCGTCCTGCTCGGCAGGGAGGCCCACCACGCCGCCGCGGTGCGTCGCGTGCGGGCGGGGGAGGCGGTCACCGTCGGTGACGGCCTCGGGGTCTGGCTGACCGGCCGCGTGGCTGACGTGGCGCCGCAGCGCGTGGCGGTCACCGTCGAGTCACGCCGCACGGTTCCCGCACCCACGCCGCGCCTCGTGCTCGTCCAGGCGCTCGCCAAGGGCGACCGGGATGAGTTGGCCGTGCAGGCGGGCACCGAGATCGGTGCGGACGAGATCGTCCCGTGGCAGGCTGCGCGCAGCGTCTCACGGTGGGAGGGCGCCAAGCGTGAGAAGGGGCGGGCGCGTTGGGCGAGCATCGTCCGGGAGGCCGCCAAGCAGGCACACCGCGCCTGGATCCCGCCGGTGGTTGCGCCGGTGGGCACCGGCGAACTGGCCGCGCGTGCGTCGAAATCCCGCATGCTCGTGCTCGTCCCGGATGCGGGGGAGGCCCTCACGGCGGTGGAACTCGATCCGACGGCCGACGCCGACGTCGTGGTGGTCGTCGGCCCCGAAGGGGGCATGCCCGCCGAGGAGGTCGAGCGGCTGCAGGCGGCGGGTGCGCGCCCGGTGCGCCTCGGCGACACGGTGCTGCGGACCTCCACGGCGGGGCCGGCCGCCCTGGCCGTGGTCAATGCGGCGTTGCGGCGCTGGTGAGCCGGAGCGGGCGGGCCGCTCCGACCTGCCGCGCCGATAGACTCGACCCATGACGGAACCGTCTGTTTTCACCCGCATCCTCCGCGGCGAGATCCCCGCCGAGATCATCGCCGAGACCGAGAACGCCTTCGCGATCCGTGACATCGCGCCGCAGGCGCCGGTCCACCTCCTCGTGATCCCCAAGACCGAGCGCTATCGCGACGTGGTCGAGCTCGCCGAAGGCGACCCGGAACTGTTGGCGGAGGTCGTCGGGCTCGCACGCGCGGTGGCCGCCGAACACGCCGACGGGGAGTTCAGACTCGTGTTCAACACCGGTGCCGCCGCCGGACAGACCGTCTTCCATGTGCACGCCCACGTGCTCGCCGGACAATTGCAGGAGAAGACCCTCGGTGCCTGACCAGGAACCCACCGTCGACCGCGTGTCCGCGGACGGCGTCGCGATGGTGCAGCTGCTCGGACCGCAGGATCGCCTCCTGCGCGTGGTCGAGCGCGAGCATCCCGACGTCGATGTCCACGTGCGCGGGAACGAGATCACCCTCACCGGAGGCGCCGGTGCGGTCGCCTCGGCGCGCACGCTCGTCGACGAGTTGCTGGCGATGACCAAGGCCGGGCACGAGATGGCCCCGACCGACGTCGCCTCGTCGAACCGCATCCTGCGCTCCGACGCCGGCATGCGTCCCTCGGAGGTGCTGGGCGAGCAGATCCTCTCGTCGCGAGGCAAGGTCATCCGGCCCAAGACGGTGGGTCAGAAGGCGTACGTGGACGCCATCGACGAGCACACGATCGTCTTCGGGATCGGACCGGCCGGAACCGGCAAGACGTATCTCGCGATGGCCAAGGCCGTACAAGCGCTTCACCGCAAGGAGGTCAGCCGCATCATCCTCACCCGTCCCGCCGTCGAGGCAGGCGAGCGGCTCGGGTTCCTGCCCGGCACGCTGACGGACAAGATCGATCCGTATCTGCGCCCGCTCTACGACGCATTGAACGAGATGATGGATCCCGAGATCGTGCCGAAGCTGATGGCGACGGGCACGATCGAGGTCGCCCCGCTGGCCTACATGCGCGGTCGCACCCTGAACGACTCCTTCGTCGTGCTCGACGAGGCGCAGAACACCACACCGGAGCAGATGAAGATGTTCCTGACCCGCCTCGGATTCGGCACCCGGATGGTCGTCACCGGGGACATCACGCAGATCGACCTGCCCCAGGGTGCCTCCGGTCTGCGGTTGGTGACACGCGTGCTCGGAGACGTCGACGACATCCACTTCTCCCACCTCACCAGCGAGGACGTCGTGCGCCACACCCTGGTGGGCCGGATCGTGGACGCCTACAGCGAGTACGACGAGAAACGGCTGGCGGCCCGACGCGAACGTGATGAGGCCAGCGAGCTGGCCAACCGAGCCGAGCGGCGAGCCGCGGATCGACCCGGTCGTCCGCGGGATCATCTTCCGAAACGAGGGCGTTCATGACCATCGAGATCACCAATGAGTCCGGCGTCGAGGTCGACGAGACGGTGCTGCTTCGGCTCATGGAGCACGACCTCGCAGAGCTGCGCGTGAGCCCCGACGCCGACCTGGCGATCCTGCTCGTCGACGAGGGCGCCATGGAGGCGCTCCACGTGCAGTGGATGGATGAGCCGGGCCCGACCGATGTGCTCAGCTTCCCGATGGACGAGTTGCGCCCCGGCACCGAGGACGCCCCCACACCCGCGGGTCTGCTTGGCGACATCGTACTGTGCCCCCAGGTCGCCGAGACCCAGGCCGCCGCCGCGCGGCACTCGACGATGGACGAGATCGTCATGCTCACCACGCACGGCCTGTTGCATCTGTTGGGCTTCGACCACGCCGAGCCCGACGAAGAGCGCGAGATGTTCGGCCTGCAACGCGACCTCATCGCCTCGTTCCAGGCGGCCGAACGCCGCCGCCGCGCATGACCGAGGCGCTCCTGCTGGTCGCCGCCGTCCTGCTCCTGGCGTTCGGGGGTCTGATGGCGGCCGTCGACGCCGCCTTGAGCGTGACCTCGCGCGCCGACCTCGAGGAGCTCGGCGAGGACGGACGCAGCACGACGGCGCTCCGCCGTATCGCCTCCGACCCCGACGCGCACACGACGGCGGTCGTCTTCATCCGCGTGGTGGTCGACACCACCGCGGCGGTGCTGGTGACCGTCGCCTTCACGTTGTTGTTCGAGAACCTCTTCTGGGCCACGCTCGCGGCTGCGGTGCTCATGTCGGGTATCTCGTTCGTGGTCGTGGGCGCCAGCCCGAGGAATTTCGGCCGCCAGCACGCACGGGGCCTGCTGCGCGGCGCCGCGCCGGTCGTGCGCGGGGTGCGCATCATGCTCGGCCCGCTCGCGCACGGTCTCGTGCTCCTCGGCAACCGCGTCACGCCTGGGGTGAGCCGCGGCGCCTCCTTCGCCTCGGAGGAGCAACTGCTGAGCATGGTGGATGAGGCGGCCTCGCGTGACCTCATCGAGGAGGACGACCGTGAGCTGATCCACTCGGTGTTCGACTTCACCGACCGCTTCGTCCGCGAACTCATGGTGCCGCGCACCGACATGGTCACCGTCGACGCGGATGCCACGACGCGCGAGGCCATGACGATCTTCCTCGACCGCGGTGTCTCCCGCATCCCCCTGATGGACGACGACGCCGACGACGTCGTGGGGGTGCTGTACCTGAAGGACCTGGTGCAGTTCGGATTCCGCGACGAGTCCGGCTGGCGCGACACGCCGGTGGCCCGCATCGCCCGTCGCGCGGTGTTCGTGCCCGAGTCGATGAAGGCCGAAACGCTGTTGCAGCAGATGAAACGCGACAGCGTCCACGTCTGCATGGTCGTGGACGAGTACGGCGGCGTGTCGGGTCTGGTGACCCTCGAGGACATCATCGAAGAACTCGTCGGCGACATCTCCGACGAGTACGACCCCCGCGCGGATGAGATCACGCCGCTCGAGCAGGGACGGTTCCGCGTGAGCGCCCGTCTCGGCCTCGACGAGGTCGGTGAGCTGTTCGATCTCGATCTCGAGGACGACGACGTCGATTCGATCGGTGGACTGCTCGGGAAGGCCATCGGCCGCGTGCCCCAGCCGGGCTCCACCGCCGAAGTCTCCGGGCTGGTCATCACCGGCGGGGCCTCGCGCGGTCGAGGCCGGGGCATCTCCTCCGTGTTCGTGGCACGAGCCGAGCCGACACGGCACGAAGGCGGGACGTCGAGAACGGGGGAGGTCCCCCTCCCCGAAAACCCCACCGGCGAGATCCGGGGCATCCGAAAAGGCGGCGAGTGATGACAGAGACGACACGATCCGGATTCGTCACGTTCGTGGGACGGCCGAACGTGGGCAAGTCCACCCTCACCAACGCACTGGTCGGCGAGAAGGTCGCCATCACCAGCGACAAGCCGCAGACGACTCGTCGCGCGATCCGGGGCATCCTCAATCGACCCGACGGCCAACTGGTGATCGTCGACACGCCGGGCATCCACCGCCCGAGGACATTGCTGGGCGAGCGTCTCAACGACCTCGTCGAGCAGGTCCTGGGGGATGTCGACGTCATCGGGTTCTGCGTACCGGCCACCGAGAAGGTCGGCCCCGGCGACCGTCGCATCGCCCAGTCTCTGGACGGCTACCCCCGCGCGCGCAAGGTCGCCCTCGTCACGAAGACGGATGTGGCGGACCGCTCACAGATCACCGACCGCCTCCTCGAGGTCGATGCGCTGCGGGAGGACTGGGATGCGGTGATCCCGCTGTCGGCGATGACGGGACAGCAGCTGGAGATCCTCTCGGACGAACTGCTCCGACTCATGCCGGAGGGACCGGCGTTGTACCCCGAGGGGGTGGTCACCGACGAGTCGATCGAGGATCGGATCGCGGAGATCATCCGGGAGTGCGCACTGGAGGGGGTGCGAGACGAGTTGCCCCACTCGATCGCCGTCGTCGTCCAGGACATCGCCGAGCGGGAGGACTCCGACCTGACCGACGTGTATGCCGACATCGTCGTCGAACGCGACTCGCAGAAGGCGATCATCATCGGCCGCAAGGGTGCGCGCCTGCGCGACGTGGGCGCGGCGGCGCGCGGTCAGATCGAACGCCTCCTCGGCAGCCGTGTCTACCTGTCCCTGCACGTGAAGGTGGCCAAGGAGTGGCAGCGCGACCCCAAGCAGCTCGGGCGCCTGGGCTTCTGAGATGCCCCGCGCCGACCGGCGGGTGTACTCTGGGGGCATGCGCTTCGGCAGGCTTCTTATTCTTAGCCGCCGCGACGAGGCCTCGATCTAAGGGCCGTCCTCGTCGCGGAGCCTCGTCATGGCCCTGGGCAGCAGCCCCCTCCCCGACGTAGAGAAGACGCGACCATGAAGAACACCCAGAAGCCCTCCGGGATGCCGGTGCATAAGTACCGCCCCTTCCACGAGCAGATCGTCGTCGATCTGCCCGACCGCACCTGGCCCTCCCGGCGCATCACCCAGGCGCCGCGCTGGTGCGCGGTGGACCTGCGCGACGGCAACCAGGCACTCATCGACCCGATGAGCCCCGAACGCAAGCGCCTCATGTTCGAGCTGCTGGTGAAGATGGGGTACAAGGAGATCGAGGTCGGGTTCCCGTCGGCGAGCCAGACCGACTTCGATTTCGTGCGGCAACTGATCGAAGAGGACCTCATCCCGGATGATGTGACCATCCAGGTGCTGACCCAGGCGCGAGAGCACCTCATCGCGCGCACCTACGAGTCGATCCGCGGCGCGAAGCAGGCGATCGTGCACCTGTACAACTCCACGAGCGTGCTGCAGCGCGAGGTGGTCTTCCGCACGGACAGGCAGGGTGTGATCGACATCGCGCTCGAGGGTGCGCGGTTGTGTCGACGTCTGGAGAGCACGATCCCGGAGACGAAGGTCTTCTACGAGTACTCGCCCGAGAGCTACACCGGCACGGAGCTGGAGTTCGCGGTGGACGTGTGCAACCAGGTCATCGAAGTGCTCGAGCCGACCCCCGAGCGCAAGGTGATCATCAACCTGCCCGCCACCGTGGAGATGACGACACCGAACGTCTATGCCGACTCGATCGAGTGGATGAGTAGGAATCTGTCCCAGCGCGAGAACGTGATCCTGTCGCTGCACCCGCACAACGACCGGGGAACCGCGATCGCCGCCGCGGAACTGGGCTACATGGCCGGCGCCGACCGCATCGAAGGATGCCTGTTCGGCAACGGCGAGCGCACCGGCAACGTCGACCTGGTGGCGCTCGGTGTCAACCTGCTCACGCAGGGCATCGATCCGCAGATCGACTTCAGCGACATCGACCAGATCAAGCGCACCGCCGAGTACTGCAACCAACTGCCCGTCCACGATCGCAGCCCGTGGGCCGGCGATCTGGTCTTCACCGCGTTCAGCGGCTCGCACCAGGACGCCATCAAGAAGGGGTTCGATGCCATGGCGGCGCGTGCCGCCGACGAGGGCGTCGACGTCGAGGAGATCGACTGGGCGGTGCCGTACCTGCCCATCGATCCGATGGATCTGGGTCGTTCCTACGAGGCGGTCATCCGCGTGAACTCGCAGTCCGGCAAGGGCGGGGTGGCGTACCTGCTGAAGACCGACCACGCCCTCGACCTGCCGCGCAAGCTGCAGATCGAGTTCTCCGGGGTCGTCCAGGCCAAGACCGACGCGGAAGGCGGCGAGGTAACCAGCGATCAGATCTGGAACGTCTTCACCGACGAGTACCTGCCCGCCGACGACGCCGAGGCGCGGTGGGGCCGCTTCGAGTTGCTGTCCACACGCACCGAGAGCGACATGACCGGCGACGTCATCCTCGACGTTCGGCTGCGCGACGGCGACGATGAGGTGGAGGCCCGCGGCACCGGCAACGGCCCGGTCGCAGCGTTCCTCGAGGTTCTGCGCGCCGAGGGGATCCACGTGACGCTGTACGACTACGTCGAGCACGCCTTGAGCTCCGGCGGCGACGCTCAGGCCGCGGCCTACGTCGAACTGCAGGTCGACGACGAGAGGCTGTGGGGCGTGGGCATCGACGGTGACATCTCGACCGCCTCGCTGAAGGCGATCGTCTCGGCCGTGAACCGCGCGATCCGAACCCGTTCCCGCACCCCGGAACTCGCCGCGGTCTGACCGGATGACCGACGCGATCCCCCTCGCCGTCATCGGCGGGACCGGACTGGAGCAGGCGTTCGACGCGCTCGAGGAACGCCTCGAGATCGACACCCCGTACGGCCCGACGAGCGAACCGGTGGCGGTGGGGGAGATCGCGGGTCGTCGTGTCGCGTTCCTTCCCCGGCACGGTCGGGGACACGCGTTGCCGCCGGGCTCGATCCCGGCGCGCGCCAACGCCTGGGCGCTGGCGTCGCTCGGAGTCCGCGGGATCGTCTCCTCCGCCGCGGTGGGGTCGCTGGACCCGGACCTCCCGCCGCCGGCCCTGGTGATCCCGGATCAGCTGCTCGATCGGACCCGGTACCGCGCCGACAGCTTCTTCGACGGGGCGGTACCCGGGGAGCCGGTGCGCCACCTTCCCCTGGCGGATCCGTTCTGCCCGGTATTGCGTCTGGCCGCGGCCGAAGCCGCGCCGACGGCGCATCGGGGCGCGACCGTCGCCGTCATCGAAGGTCCCCGTTTTTCGACCCGCGCGGAGTCGCGCAGCCTGCGGCGCGACGGCGCCCACCTGGTGAACATGACGCTGCTGCCCGAGGTGGCACTGGCCGCGGAGCTCGGGATCGGCACGGTGACCGTGTGCGTGGTCACCGACATGGACGCCGGCGTGGCCGAGGGGGATGAGAGCGTCAGTGCCGAAGTGGTATACGCGCGGTTCGCCGGCGCGCTCCCGGAGGTCGTGGCGTCCATCGAGCGCACGATCGCCGCGGTGCCCCACGACTATGCCGGCCGTGTGCTGCTCGACGAGCGGGCGCGCGGGGATGTCCTGGCCAGACCGCTCCTCGGACGCGACTGATGCGGCTGCTGGTCACCGGCGGAGCGGGCTTCATCGGCTCGCGTGTCGTCGAGGCCGCCCTCCGAGACGGGGCAGAGGTGCGTGTCCTGGACTCGTTCCGCGATGATGTGCACGGCGCCGCGCCCACCCTTCCGGACGGCGCCGAGGTCATCCGTGGTGACGTGCGCGATCCGCAGACCCTCGACCGTGCGCTGGAACGGGTCGACGCCGTCTCCCATCAAGCGGCGAAGGTCGGACTCGGAGCGGACTTCGCCGATGCGCCGGACTATGTCGGATCGAACGTGCTCGCCACCGCCGAGTTGCTCGCGGCGATGCGACGCGCCGATGTGCGACGCCTCGTGCTGGCGTCGTCGATGGTCGTCTACGGCGAAGGTGTCTACACGGTCGGAGGCGACGGTCCGACGATTCGACCGGCGGCGCGGCGCGTGGCCGATCTCGAAGCCGGGGTCTTCGACCCGCGGGACCCCGTCAGCGGATGCCTCCTGACGCCGGGGCTGGTCGGGGAGGACACCGCCGCGGACCCCCGGAACGTCTACGCCACCACCAAGCTCGCTCAGGAGCACCTCGCCGCGAACTGGGCCCGGGAGACCGGCGGCGCCGTCGCAGCGCTGCGGTATCACAACGTGTACGGGCCGGGGATGCCGCGGAACACCCCGTACGCGGGGGTCGCTTCGCTGTTCCGGTCGGCCCTGGAACGCGGCGAGGCGCCGAGGGTTTTCGAGGACGGCGCCCAGCGTCGGGACTTCGTGCACGTCGACGACGTGGCCGCGGCGAACATCGCCGCCCTGGGCTGGACCGGCACGGTCGGAGAGGCGACCGCGCGACCGTTCAACGTCGCGAGCGGGCACGTGGTGTCCATCGGCGAGGTCGCCGGAATCCTCAGCGAGGCGGCGGGCGGAGACGCACCCGTGGTCACCGGCGAGTACCGTCGTGGGGATGTGCGGCACATCACCGCGTCGGCCACGCGTGCCCGGGAGGAACTGGGGTGGCGCGCGGCGGTGCCGCCGCAGACGGGACTGCGCCAGTTCGCCACGGCGCCCTTGCGCGCCTGAGGTCAGGTCAGGGCTCGCGCCGACGTCGAGGGCAGGCGGATGTCGAAACGGCATCCACCGGTGACATTGGTGGCGACGACGTCTCCGTCGTGCGCGGAGACGATGCCCCGCACGATCGCCAGCCCCAGGCCGGCCCCGGGGGGCGACCCGCTGCCGGCATGCGGTGTCCGCGCAGCAGATCCGCGCCAGCCGGGCTCGAACAGTCTCGGCAGGTCGTCCGCGTCGATGCCGGGGCCCTGATCGATCACCGAAACGGTGGGTCGATCTTCGACACGTTCCACGCGCACCGTGATCGGGGCGGTCGGGGGAGTGTGCTGGACGGCGTTCATGAGCAGGTTGCCGATGGCACGGGACAGCTCGCCCGGATCCACGCGCACCGCCAGGTCGCGGGGCAGCGCGCTGTCCACGGTGATCTCCCGCTCCCCGGCGGCGGGACGCACGTCGGCGACGGCGTCGCTGACGACGTCCAGGAGCGAGACGTCCTCGAAACGCAGGCGCAGGGCGCCGGCGTCGATCCGTGACAGGTCGAAAAGGTCGTCCACCATCGATGCCAGCAGCTCCACTTGTGCGCGCATCTGCCGGTGGTACCGACCCGGATCGTCGACCATGTCGTCTTCGAGTGCCTCGGCCATCGCACGGATACCGGCGAGGGGAGTGCGCAGGTCGTGCGAGATCCAGGCGACGAGCTCCCGGCGGGACGCCTCTACGCGGGCTTCCCGCTCGCGCGAAAGCCGTAGCTGTTCGCTGGTGTGTGCCAGCGCCTCCTCGACGCGGGCGAACTCCGCGCTCCCGGCGCGGGTGGAGGGGACCACCACCTCGCCCTTGCCGATCCGCGTCGCAGCCTGCGAGAGGACCCTCATGTTCGACGCGACCCACACGCACAGTGTCGCGGCCACGAGCAGGGAACTCATCCCCGCCGCGATCGCCACGGCGATCGCCACGACGAGGTCGTGCGGGGAGAGGTACATGAGGTTGGCGACGGCGATCATGCTCGCCACGACCGAGACCACGCCGACCGACAGTGCGGTGGCCAGCTGGACGTACAGCGGCGTACGGCGCAGCAGGAGCAGGACCCCGACGCCGACGACACCGGTGACCACGCTGATGGCGAGGGTGATCGCGATCACGGATCCGAGATCGTGGAGGGTCACGGGGCGCTCCCTTCCGCCGGCGGTGTGCCGGTCGGATCGAATCGGTAGCCGACCCCCCATACAGTGACCAGATGGCTGGGGCGGGAGGAGTCGGGCTCGATCTTCTCGCGGAGACGTCGTACGTGCACGGTGACCGTGGAGAGGTCGCCGAATGACCACCCCCAGACCGCCTGCAACAGCCGTGTGCGGTCGAACGCCTGTCCCGGGCGCCGCGCGAGGTATTCCAGTAGATCGAATTCGCGCGCGGTGAGGTTCAGCTCCACGCCGTTGTAGGTCGCGATCCGCGCCGCCGGGTCGATCCGGTAGCCCCCGCACACGACGGGCGCATCCGACGGGGCGGTGGCCGTCGTACGGCGAAGCACCGATCGGACGCGCAACACCAACTCGCGAGGGGAGAAGGGTTTGGTGAGGTAGTCGTCGGCGCCGGCTTCGAGACCGTCGATCCGGTCATCCTGCGACGTGCGGGCCGTCAGCATCAGCACGGCGGTGTCGCCCGCCTCACGGATGCGACGACAGGTCTCGATGCCGTCGACGTCGGGAAGCATGACGTCCAAGACGACGAGGTCCGGCGCGAGGGCGTGGAGCTGTCGGAGGGCCTCGGCGCCGTCCGCGGCGCGGTCGACGACGAACCCGGCTGCGGTCAGATAGGTCCCCGCGACCTCGGCGACGGTCGGGTCGTCGTCGACGACGAGGATCCGTCGACCGTCGAGGTCGCCGTTGCGATGGGGCGACGTGCTCACGAGATCACCCTACGGCGCACGTACTCGCACCGGTCCGGCGGCGCGGGAAGTCGCGGCGGGCGTCCGCAGTTCGTAATGCCTCGTCGCGGCCCGCGACGCCGCCGCACGGGCTAGCGTCGGAGCATGTTCCGGGTCGATGTCGTGCTGCCGTGCCTCAACGAGGCGGGGGCGCTGCCGCAGGTGCTCGCATCCCTTCCGCCCGGATATCGTGCGATCGTCGTCGACAACGGGTCGACGGACGGCTCGGCGCACATCGCCGGGGCAGCCGGCGCCCGGGTCGTCCGCGAGTCGCGGCGCGGCTACGGTGCTGCGGTGCACGCCGGTCTGACCGCCGCAGAGGCTCCGATCGTCGCCTTCGCGGATGCGGACGCGTCGTTCGACCTGTCCGAGCTGCCCGCGATCGTCGACCCGGTCGCATCCGGGGAGGTGGACCTGATGCTCGGCTTCCGCGTCGCCCAAGCGCGCGGGGCATGGCCATGGCACGCCCGGTTGGCCAATCGGTATCTCGCGCGTCGCATCTCCGCCGCCGCCCGGGTGCCCCTCCGAGACCTGGGCCCGTTGCGTGCGGCACGCCGGGAGCCCCTGCTGGATCTGGGCATCCGCGATCGCCGCAGCGGGTACCCCCTCGAGACCGTGCTGCGTGCCGCCGCGGCCGGGTGGCGCATCGCAGAGGCGCCGGTGCGGTATCGGCCTCGCGTGGGGGTGTCGAAGGTGACCGGCACGGTGCGAGGCACCGCCACCGCGATCACGGACATGTCGCGGGTGCTGCGGGAGGTGTCATGATGCGCGTGACCGTCGCGGTGGTCGCCAAGGAATGTGTCCCGGGTCGGGTCAAGACACGTCTGACACCGCAGCTTTCCCCGGTGGAGGCCGCCCGACTCGCGCAGGCGAGCCTGGACGACACCTTGGATCTCGTGCGCGCCCTGCCCGCGGGGCGGCGCATCCTGTTCTTCTCGGGACAGGCACCCCCGAGCGCCGTCGGCGTCGAGGTGATGGAACAGCCCGAAGGAGCGCTCGATGTCCGGCTCGGACACCTCTTCGACGCGGTGACGGGCTCGCTGCTGCTGATCGGTATGGACACACCTCAGCTGACTGCCGAAGCGGTCGCCGGCCCGGTGTTGTCCTGGCCGGATTCGGTCGACGCGTGGTTCGGTCCCGCGGCGGACGGGGGCTATTGGGCGCTGGCGATGCGGGAGCCCGACGGCGGACTCATCCGCGGTGTGACCATGTCGGCACCGGAGACCGGACGTGAGCAACGCCGTCGTCTAGTCGATGCGGGGCTGAGGGTGCGCGATCTGGAGACACTGCGCGATGTCGACCACGTCGAAGACGCGGGCGCGGTCGCCGTGGACGCGCCCGACGGGCGGTTCGCGTCGGTCTGGCACCGCATCCGGCAGGAGGTGCCTCGTGTGGGGTGACACCGACACGGCCCGCTTCGCCGCGGGGGGAGCCGATCCGTACACGCGGATGCTCGAGGAGGGCAGCGACGGCGTGCTGCGCCTGCGCCGGCTCAGTAGCGGCACGATCGTCGAGGAGTGGGACTTCGTCGCGTTGGGCGGGTCTGCCGACGGTGACGACGTGGCTGCCCTCGGCCGGTGCGAGGGCCCCTTGCTGGATGTGGGATGCGGCCCCGGCCGCATGGTCCGTGCCGCTGCGGAGCGGGCCTCCGCAGCCATGGGCATCGACGTGTCGCCGGCCGCGGTGCGCCGCGCACGCGCACACGGCACCCCCGCGCTGGAACGCTCGATCTTCGATCGACTCCCGCTCGAGGGGCGGTGGCGGACAGTCCTTCTCATGGACGGGAACGTCGGTATCGGCGGCGACCCGCGCGCGCTGCTGGAGAGGTGCCGGGACCTCCTCGCTCCCGGTGGGGCCCTGGTCATCGAGGCGGACCCGGATGAGGACCTGGACGAGAGGTCGCTGTTCACGGTCGTCGACGCGGCGGGTTTGGAGAGCGAGGCCTTCCCGTGGGCGCGGGTCGGTTGGCGCACCGTGATGCGGGCGGCGCGGGCTGCCGGGTTGTCCGGCCCGGCCCACATGCGAAGCGGCGAGCGTCACTTCGTCCGGGCGGTCGCTCCTCGCCGGCCGATCAGCACCGCGGCGGCCGCGACACAGACGGCCGCCACCCACAGGCCCACGAGCACCAGCGGGTAGTCCACTGCGTGGATGGTCGGGTTGCGTGCGCCGGTGGCACGCACGACGAGGCCGGGCACCAGCACGAGCGAGCAGCATGCCGCCGCGACCAGCCAGGCGCGGGCCACGGCGGCCGCGCGGGGTCCGATCCGCTCGGAGGTCCCTCGGCCGAGCACACCGAACGCGACCACCAACGGTGCCAGCACCCCGTCGTGCACCACGATCGCCCCGATCAGCCACCACAGGACCGCGGGATACTGTGCGGGCGCCACGGTGGTCAGACCCAAGAATGCGGCGTAGCCCAGCACGGCGACCCCGCTCGCGCCGATCACGATGCGTGCGTTTTCCACGCCCGGCGCGGTCGTGGCCCTCACCGCAACACCTCGATGCTGCTGAGCCATTTGGTCTGCATGACCCCGGGGCGCCCGGGGGCGATGATGCGCGCCGGGTAGCCGTGGTCGATGTCCAGTTCCTCGCCACCCAGCTTCAGAGCGATCAGGGTGAGGGGATCGTCGACGTACACCTGGGGCATGACCGTCCGCGAGAACGCCCCACGTACCTGCAGGCTCGTGACCCGCACGCCCGCGCCGGCGGTGCCGCCGGCCAGCTCGAGGACCTCGCGCAGCGGGACCCCCGTCCAGGTCGCGGTCTGGCTCCATCCCTCGACACACGCGATGGGCAGGTCTGCGGTGGTCTGCGGCAGTGCCGCCAGCTCGCTTCGGGACAGCGCGAGGGCCGACGTGGCGCCGGCGATGCGTAACGTCCAGTCATCGTCGACATCGCGCTGCCGCACCCCCGCCTCGGCCGCGGTGCGGTTCACCGGCAGGCCCTGCGGCCCGATGCCCGGACGGCGGGGGGAGAGGACGGCCAATGGCGCCAGGGGGGCCACCGTCTGCCCTGCGGTGCCCAGGAGGATCGCCCCAGCCGATGCGGTGACGGCGATCAGGGCGCCTCGTCGTGAGATGGCCTCAGCCTCGGTCGGCCGGCGACCCGGATCGGGGTCTGGATGTTCGGGCCAGGTCCGGACCGGTGGGTGCTCGGTGGCTGCGGGATCGGCGGGGACGGGCCGCCAGAACGCGATGATCAGCGGGAGTTTGACGGCGATGTGGAGGATGACGCTGCCGACCAACACCCAGGCCAGTACGAAGTGGACGCGCCGGAAGGAGAAGTCGAACGCGTACCACTGGGCGATGTTCATGACGCCGATCGCGACCTCCACGAGGGCGGATCCGACCAATAGTGCGATGGAACCGCGCTCGAGGACCGCGACAGGGCCGGTCACGGGCGGCCAGGTGAACAGGCGTGGGTAGACGGCCCAGAGCTTTCCCAGCAGGACCGGCACCATCACCAGGCCGGCGAGCACATGCGTGCCCTGGGTGACCTGGTAGAGCCAGACGGGGCGCGGGAAGAGGGGGAGCCAGCCGACCGGGTTCTGGAGGAGGTGACTGTACATCCCCGTCAGGAAGCACACCACCACGAGTACCCCGAGGGCCCGCCCGAGCACGACCGTCGTGCGGGTGCGCCGTGGGGGAGTGGAGGTGCGCTCGCGCGCGGCGTCGACGAAGCGTTCCACACGCGCCGATGCCGCCGCGGTCAATCCGGCCATGCCCCCAGCCAAGCACGCCGCACGGGTGATGCACCTTACGAAGCGGAGACGCCAGCGATCCGGCGACGATCCGGGCCGCGGATTGCCTAGTCTCGGACCATGCCCTCCGACGACACCGGCGCGCGCACCGGTGGCCGGGCGACCGTGATCGGCATCGGTGCGGCCCTCGTCCTCATCGTCGTCGCCGTCACCGTCCCGCTGGCAACCGGGTGGGATGTGGCCACACGGGCGGCCCGATCGGCCGACGACCGCGCCGTGGCGCCACTGCATGGCCTGTGGGTGCCCCACGTGGGGCTCGCCACGGCGGTCGCGGTCCTTCTGGCGATCCTGGCGTGGCGATACGCCGATCGTCTGGCGGGCTCGTTGTCGTGGGCGGCGTTGCTCCCGGCGACGTTCGGTGCGGCCACGGCGTGGATGCTCGCCCTCGCGCTCGTCGACGGGCCCACCGGGATCTCGCGGGTCTTGGGCAACCCGTACGAGTACCTGCGCACCGCACGTGAGGTCGATGACATCGGCATGTTGCTGACGACCTACATCTCCCGCATCCCCTTGGCCGCCGACGACAACTGGGTCACCCATGTGGCCGGCCATCCCCCGGGCATGCTGCTCTTCTTCGTCGCGCTCGTGCGCATGGGCCTGGGCGCCGACGCGACCGCCGGGGTCGTGGTCACCCTCATCGCGGCGACGCTCCCCGCCGCTGTGCTGACGACCCTGCGACTGCTCGGAGTCGAATCCGTCGCCCGTCGCGCCGCACCCTTCCTCGTTTTCACCCCCGCCGCCGTCTTCCTGTCCGTCTCCGCGGATGCGGTCATCGCGACGGTGGGCGCGTGGGGTGTGGCGGCACTTGCCGCCGCTGCGACGCGACCTCGCGTGCTCGGGTCGGTCGGCTGGGCGGCGGTGGCGGGCGTGATCCTCGGCGCCACGGTGATGATGTCGTACGGGATGCTGCTCTTGGGCGTGGTGGCCCTCGCCGTCCTGGCACGGACCGGCCGGTGGCTTGCGCTGCCGGTCGCGGTCGCCGCCGCCGCCGGGGTTGTCCTCGTCTTCGCGTCGGGTGGATTCGCGGTGTGGGAGGCGTACCCGGTCCTGGCTGAACGGTACGCGGACGGGATCGCCTCGCGCCGTCCGTACGCGTATTGGGTGTGGGGGAATCTCGCGGCGTTCGCGATCTGTGCCGGTCCCGTGCTCGGTGGAGCACTGGGGGCGGCTGCGGTCTCGGAACGCGCACGGCGCGACCGGGTGGCGTTGTGGTTGATCGCCGCCGGGGCGGTGATGGTCCTGCTCGCAGACCTGTCGGGGATGAGCAAGGCCGAGGTGGAGCGCATCTGGCTTCCGTTCGTCCCCTGGGTCACCCTCGCCTTCGCGTACGTGCCGGTGGCGTGGCGGAGTCGGCTGCTCGCGGCGCAGCTGATCTGGGCCCTTCTGGTGCAGCATTTGCTCTATACGGTGTGGTGAGCCGGTCCTGCCTCCTTCCCGGTCCGAGCGCGGGATAATCGAGAGGTGCCCACCTATCGCGACGAAGTCGTGGTCCTGCGCACCCAGAAACTGGGTGAGGCGGACCGCATCGTCACGCTGCTCAGTCGCCGCCACGGCAAGGTGCGCGCGGTGGCCAAGGGGGTGCGTCGCACCTCGTCGCGTTTCGGGTCGCGGCTGGAGCCGTTCATGGTGGCCGACGTGCAGCTCTACGAGGGGCGTTCCCTCGACATCGTCCAGCAGGCGGAGTCGCTGGGTTCCTACGGTGCGGACATCGTCGTCGACTACGACAGTTACACCTCCGCGAGCGCGATGGTGGAGGCGGCCGACCGTCTGAACGAGGCCGAGGCCACGCCGCAGCAGTACCTGCTGCTGGTCGGCGGTCTGCGCGCGCTCGCGCGCGGCGAGCACGCCGCGCGCCACATCCTCGACTCGTACCTGTTGCGGGCGATGGCCCTGTCGGGATGGGCACCCGGTCTCGAGGACTGCGCACGATGCGGCGCGCCGGGGCCGCATTCGTCGTTCGTCGCGCAGGCGGGCGGAATGGTCTGCGCCGCGTGCGCGCCCACCGGCGCCGCACGTGTGCACCCCGACGCGGTGTCGCACCTGACGGCGCTCATCCGCGGCGACTGGACCGCCGTCGACGCCGCCGCGCCCGCCGCCACCGCGGCGGCCTCCGGCCTCATCGCCGCCTACGCCCAGTGGCAACTGGAGCGCGGCATCCGTTCCCTGTCCCATGTCGAGAGGCGCCCGTGAGCCCCAAGCCGTACACCCACCGTGACGCCGTGCCGTACCGCCCGGTCGACTGGACCGGCCAGTACCCGCCGGCGTACCCCGCCGGCGCGGTGCCCGGGCACGTGGCCATCGTGATGGACGGCAACGGTCGATGGGCCAACCGGCGCGGTCTCACCCGCGTCGAGGGCCACAAGGCCGGTGAGGCGGCGCTGCTGGATGTGGTGGCGGGGGCGATCCAGGCCGGGGTCAGGCACCTGTCGGTGTACGCGTTCTCCACCGAGAACTGGTCGCGATCGCCCGACGAGGTGCGGTTCCTCATGGGGTTCAACCGAGACGTATTGCACCGCCGTCGCGATCAGCTCAACGAGTGGGGCGTGCGGGTGCGGTGGGCCGGCAGGAAGCCCCGGCTGTGGTCGTCGGTGATCAAGGAACTCCAATATGCGGAGCGGCTGACGGCCGACAACGACGTGCTGACGCTGACGATGTGCGTGAACTACGGCGGTCGTGTCGAGCTCGTCGACGCGATGCGTTCGATCGCCGACGACGTCGCCGCCGGTCGCCTTCGTCCCGGTGCCGTGTCCGAGAAGCTCATCGCGCGGCGGCTCTATCAGCCCGAGATGCCCGACGTCGATTTGTTCGTGCGCTCCAGCGGCGAACAGCGCACCTCCAACTTCCTGCTGTGGGAGAGCGCGTACGCGGAGTTCGTGTTCCTCGACACGTTGTGGCCCGACTTCGGGCGCACGGACCTCTGGCGCGCCATCGACGCGTACCTCGGTCGTGAGCGCCGGTTCGGGGCAGCGGTCGACACGCCCGACACCTCGGAATGATCGCTCCGCGGGAATACGACCGCCGCGTGCGGATGTTGCACACGGCATGACGGATGCCATCGCGATCGACGTCTGGTCGGACATCGCCTGCCCCTGGTGCTACATCGGAAAGCGCAACCTCGAGAAGGCCATCGCGGCCCGAGGCGAGGACGCCCCCGAGGTGCACGTGACGTTCCGCTCGTTCGAACTCGCGCCGGAGACCCCGGTCGACTTCGAGGGGGGCGAAGCGGAGTACCTCGCCGCGCACAAAGGTGTCGACGCCGCCGCGGCTCAGCAGATGCTCGACCGGGTCACCGGTGTGGCCGCGGACGCCGGGTTGGAGTACCGATTCGATCTGCTGCACCACACGAACACGGTGAAGGCGCACCAGCTGCTGCACTTCGCCAAGGAGCGCGGCCGGCAACACGAGATGTCGGAACGGCTGATGTCGGCCTACTTCACCGAGGGCCGCCACCTGGGCCGGGACGACGAGCTGGCCGCGCTCGCAGCCGAGGTCGGGTTCGACGCCGACGAGGTGCGGGGCGCGCTGGGGCGGGAGACCTACCTCGAGGCCGTGCGGGCGGATCAGGCCCAGGCGGCCGCGTACGGCGTCACGGGTGTACCGTTCTTCGTGATCGACGGGGCGTACGGGGTCAGCGGAGCGCAACCTCCCGAGGCCTTCGCGCAGATCCTCGCGCAGGTCACGCAGGAACGCGCGGCCGGCGAGGCGGAGCCGGTGGGCCCGCCCGCCTGAGCGATCAGCGCGGCAGGTTCCGCTCGATGACCTCCACGATCGCCGGGTCGTCGGGGGCGGTCGTCGGTCGGAAGCGGTGGACCTCGCCGGTGGGGGTGATGACGAACTTCTCGAAGTTCCACTTCACCGCCCCGGCCTTGCCGTGGGCGTCGCGGGTCTTCTTCAAGGCCGCGTACAAGGGGGCCGTGCCGCGCCCGTTGACGCGGATCTTCGCGTGGACCGGGAAACTCACCCCCCACGTGGTCGCACAGTAGTCCAGGATCTCCTCCATCGACCCCGGTTCCTGGCCGAAGAACTGGTTGCAGGGGAACCCGACCACCGTCAGCCCTCGGTCGCCGTAGGACCGCTGTAGCTGCTCGAGTTGCCCGTACTGCGGAGTCAGGCCGCATTTGGAGGCCACATTGACCACGAGGACGACTCCGTCGCCGTACGAGGCGAGGGTCGCCTCTCGGCCGTCGGCGGTGGCGAAGGGGATGTCCCGCACGGGGGAGAGGTCGTCCATATCCCCAGGGTATTGCCGTCGCCGCAGGAGGGGCCCGAGTCTGGGAGAATGGTCTCGATGAACACCGCCGTCGCCGCGCCCGCGGCCGCACTGCGCATCGGGCCGATCGCCCTGGATGCGCCCGTCGTGCTCGCCCCGATGGCCGGCATCACCAACACCGCCTTCCGTCGGCTGTGCCGCGAGTACGGTGCGGGTCTCTATGTGAGCGAGATGATCACCTCGCGTGCGCTGGTCGAGCGCAACGCGACCACGATGCGTCTGATCACCCACCACGAGTCCGAGACACCGCGCTCGATCCAGCTCTACGGCGTCGATCCGGCCACGGTCGAGAGCGCGGTCCGCCTGCTCGTCGACGAGGACCGGGCCGACCACATCGACCTGAACTTCGGGTGCCCCGTACCCAAGGTCACGCGTAAGGGTGGAGGGGCCGCGCTGCCGTGGAAGACCGGCTTGTTCCGCGACATCGTCACGCGTGCCGCGCGTGCCGCCGAGCATGTGCCCTTGACGGTGAAGATGCGCAAGGGCATCGACGCCGACCACCTCACCTTCCTCGATGCGGGGCGCATCGCCGAGGATGCCGGCGTCGCCGCGGTCGCCCTGCACGCGCGCACCGCCTCGCAGTTCTACTCCGGGACCGCCGACTGGTCGGCGATCGCCGCGTTGAAGGAAGCCGTCACCGACGTGCCGGTCCTGGGCAACGGGGACATCTGGTCGGCCGACGACGCGGCGCGGATGATGACCGAGACCGGCTGTGACGGTGTCGTGGTCGGACGCGGCTGCCTCGGTCGCCCGTGGTTGTTCGGCGACCTCGCCCGGACACTCGGGGGTCCAGGCACCGCGGCCGCGCCCGTGGACGCGACCCTCGCCTTCGTCGCGCGGGCGTTCCGTCGGCACGCCGAACTACTCGTGGAGTTCTTCGACGACGAGGGTCGCGGGTGCCGCGACATCCGCAAGCACGTCGCATGGTATTTCAAGGGGTACCCCGTCGGCGGGGACCTGCGTGCCCGGTTCGCGACCGTGTCGACGCTGGCGGAGATCGACGATCTCGTCGGGGAACTCGATCTGGACGCCCCCTACCCCGGAGCCGCGGCGGAGGGTCAGCGCGGTCGCGCCGGAAGCCCCAAGCGCCCGGCACTACCCGAGGGATGGCTGGAGACCAGGGAGCTGGCTGCGGACGCGACCGATGCGCTGGCCGAAGCGGAATCGGACCACAGTGGCGGCTGACGACGACGCGATGCGTTCAGAGCGCCCCGCGGGGTATGACGGCGATGACTCCGCCCGGTTCGTCGGCGAGCGGCACCGGTCCCAGCGGGACGGGTTCGCCCGCGACCGGGCACGTGTGCTGCATTCGGCGGCGCTGCGGCGGCTCGCGGCGAAGACGCAGGTGCTCAGTCCCGCCTCTCCGGCGGATTTCGCGCGCAACCGCCTGACCCACTCCCTCGAAGTGGCGCAGGTGGGGCGCGAGCTGGCGACCGCCCTGAACCTGTCTCCCGATGTCGTCGACACCGCGTGTTTGAGCCATGATCTCGGGCACCCGCCGTTCGGACACAACGGCGAGCGTGCCCTCAACGACTGGGCCGAACCGTTCGGAGGGTTCGAAGGCAATGCACAGACGTTGCGGATCCTCACCCGCCTGGAGCCCAAGGTGCTCGGCCCCGACGGGGACAGTCACGGCCTGAACCTCACGCGGGCCAGTCTCGACGCGACGTGCAAGTACCCGTGGACGGCGGAACATCCGCTCCCCGACCCCGGAGGGCGGCTGAAATTCGGGGTCTACCCGGACGACGAGCCGGTGTTCCACTGGATGCGCGCGGGTGCGCCCGGGCGGGTGCGTTGCATCGAGGCCGAGGTGATGGACCTCTCCGATGACATCGCCTACTCGGTACACGACTTCGAGGACGCCGTGGTCAACGGATATCTGGACCCGCGACGGCTGTCGGACCCCGCCGAGCACGAGACCCTCCTGACGGCGATCCAGTCCTGGGTGGGCTACGACTTCACACGCGACGAACTGGCCGACGCCCTCTACCGCCTCCTGCGTCTGCCCGAGTGGATCGACGGGTTCACCGCATCGCGAGCCGACTTGGCGCGGCTGAAGAACCTCACCTCGGATCTGATCGGACGGTTCGCCCGCGCCGCGACCGGCGCCACCCGTGAGACGTACGAGGGTCCGCTCCTGACCCGCTACCGCGCACACGTGGTGGTTCCGCGCATCGTGGAGGCGGAGATGGCCGTGCTCAAGGGCATCATCGGGGCGACGGTGGTCTCCATCGAGGGGCGTAAGGAGCTCTACAAGGAGCAGCGTCGTGTGTTGAAGCGTCTCGCGACCGCGCTGTGGGAGTCGCCGGGAGCGCTGGACCCGCAGTTCGCCGACGACTTCGCCGCGGCGGAAGACGACGACGCCCGACGCCGGGTCGTCGTCGACCAGGTCGCCAGCCTCACCGATCAGGTCGCGATCGACTGGCACGGCCGCCTCGTCGGAGAGGTCGACGCGGCATCGCTGGGCGTGTGGGCCCCGCGCTACAGTGAGCCTCGCCCATCGGGTGTGCCGTCCACCCGCGAAGAGGTCGAGGTCTGATGGCGGGACGCATCCGGCAGGCGGACGTCGACGAGGTCAAAGCGCGGACCGACATCGCCGACATCATCGGGGAGCGGGTGGCTCTGAAGCCCGCCGGGGTCGGATCGATGAAGGGTCTGTGCCCCTTCCACGACGAACGCAGTCCGAGTTTCAACGTGCGACCGCAGGTGGGGTTCTACCACTGCTTCGGTTGTGGTGAGTCCGGGGACGTGTACACCTTCCTGCGCCGCATGGACCACCTCAGCTTCACCGAAGCGGTCGAGCGTCTCGCGGGCCGCATCGGCTACGCGCTGCACTACGAGGACGGCGGTGCGGCGCCGCAGAACAGCGGGCGTGCGCGATTGTACGAGGCCAACGCGGCGGCTGCGGAGTACTTCCGCGCACAACTGGCCACCGGCGAGGCCGACGCGGGACGCCGCTTCCTCGGTGAGCGGGGGTTCGACGCGGGAGCCGCCGCCCATTTCGGCGTGGGATTCGCGCCGAGAGGCTGGTCGGGGATGCTGGACGCGCTCTCCAAGCGCGGGTTCAGCCGCGAGGAGCTGCTGGCGGCGGGGCTGGTCTCGCAGGGGCAGCGCGGGGTCTACGACCGGTTCCGTGGTCGTCTCGTCTGGCCCATCCGCGACGTGACCGGCCAGACGATCGGCTTCGGGGCACGGCGGTTGTTCGACGACGACAACGGTCCCAAGTACCTCAACACGCCGGAGACGCCCATCTACCGGAAGGCTCAGGTCCTCTACGGGCTGGACCTCGCGAAGCGGGATGTCTCGCGTCAGCACCGTGTGGTGGTCGTCGAGGGCTACACCGACGTGATGGCATGTCATCTCGCCGGAGTCACCACCGCGATCGCGACGTGCGGAACGGCGTTCGGCGCCGATCACATCTCGGTGCTGCGACGGGTGATGGGCGACGATTCTCAGGCGGGGGAGGTGGTCTTCACCTTCGATCCCGACGCCGCGGGGCAGAAAGCCGCGCTCCGGGCTTTCGCGGACGCCAAGCGCTTCCATGCGCAGACCTATGTGGCCACCGGACCGGACGGGCTCGACCCGTGTGACCTGCGCCTACAGCGCGGCGACGGGGCGGTGCGCGGACTCATCGAGTCGAAGGCTCCGATGGTGGAGTTCGTCCTGGACCAGCGCATCGCCACCTACGATCTGGCATCCGTCGAAGGGCGCATCGGTGCGTTGCGTTCGGCCGCCCCGGTCGTCGCCGATCTTCGTGATCCGCTCATCCAGCCCGAGTATGTGCGGGTGCTGGCGCGCCGCCTGGGGATGGACACCGAGGATGTGCGCCGGGAGGTGGAGCGCGCGGGTCGCCGGGACCCTGATGAGCGGCGTCGGATGACCGCGGCCCCCGCCGCGGAGGAGCCCGCTCCGGTGCAGCGGGTGACGATCGCGCATCTGCCCCGCACGCCCGACGCGGCGCTCGAACGCGACGCGTTGATGGGGTTCTTGCAATTCGGTCATCGGCTCGACACGGCCCTGCTGCGCCGTGCGGTGGACCAGCCCTTCCGCACGCCGGGCCTCGAGGCGGTACGCCAGGTGGTCGCCGAAGCCGCCGACGTGTCACGGCCGGGCTGGGCGGTGGAGGCCATCGACGCGGTGCGTGAGCCGTATCGGTCGCTGGCATCGGAGCTTCTGACCATGCCGTTCCCGGCATCGACCGTGGAGATCGCGGAGGCGTCGACCACCGATCTGGCGCGCCGCCTCGTGCGGCGGGGGCTCCAGACCGAGAAGACGGAGCTGTTGGGGGCGATCCAGCGTGTACCCGCAGACAGCGAGCAAGGCCGGCGCATCCGGTTGCGTCTGCGCGAGTTGGACGTGGAGCGGCAGCGCATCGACGCGGAGGACTGACCCTCCCGGCTGGTCATCGCGACCCGGACACGGCAGGATGTTGCCATGGCGGCGCGCATCGAAGAGGCAGACGTGGCGATCCGTGCAGACGATCTGTCCATCTCGCGTGCCGGGCGTGGTGCGCCGAGCGAACGTGTGGTGGACGGGATGTCCTTCACCGTGCCGTACGCCCATGCGCTCACGGTCATGGGCCCCACCGGGGCGGGCAAGTCGAGCCTCCTGGCCGTTCTCGCCGGTGCCTCCGAGTCCGGCCTGGCCGTCGTCGGCGGTGACGCACGCGTGCACGGCATCCGCGTGCGGCGTCCGCGACGGGCGTTGCGGCGCTTGACCTATCTCACCGGATACCTGCCGCAGTCCGCCGGTGCGAAACTCGCGTCGAGGTTCACCGTGTCGGAGCTGATCGGACACCCGATCACCAGTCGGGACAAGAACGTCAACGCGCGCGGTCTCGCGGTACGCGTGGCGGCGCTGCTCGATGAGATGCAGCTGCCGTTGGGGGCGGCGGCGAAGTACCCGTACGAACTCAGCGCGGGCATGCGCCAGCGCGTCGCGTTCGCGCAGGCGTTGATCCTCGAGCCGAAGTTGTTGGTGGCCGATGAGCCGTTCGCGAACCTCGACGTGGAGGTACGCGCCGCCGCCCTCGATGCGATGCTGCGCCGTCGCGACGACTACGGCATGGCGATTCTCGTCGGCACGAACGACCGCGACGTGGTGCGCGGGCTGGACGCCGACGTCATCGTGATGCGGGCGGGCCACGCCATCGCGGCCGGACACGGCACCGACGACCTCCTGTGGACGCCCAGCGGTGACGCCGATCACCGGCTGGTGGCAGACGGCAGGGCGTGATTTCTACCCGCGGCGGGAATCCTGTTAGGATCATCTGGTTGCCCGCTCAGCGGACATATTCCTCCATAGCTCAATTGGCAGAGCAATCGGCTGTTAACCGGTAGGTTCTTGGTTCGAGTCCAAGTGGGGGAGCAGGAGAAGTCCCGGAACGCGTCTCGCGGTCCGGGACTTCATGTTCTGGTCACTGCTTTGGGGCAAGACCGAGGTAAGGGTTATCGGCCTAAACGTGTGGATGGGGTCGGGCGTGTCATGCGCGACCTGCCCATCCGGTTCTGAGCCAGAGGCCTTCGGTGGCGTCGAGGCCG
>NZTV01000103.1 GCA_002703245.1 Microbacterium sp. | reverse complement strand
GTACAAGCGGGTTGCGTTGTCGAACGTGACGGACGCCATGGTCTTTCTCCTTCACCGGCAGGTACGTGCCGGACGATCCGTAGTGAATGGAAGCGGGGGTGTTCCCGCGCGCCCACCATCGGGCGCGTGACCAGTATGCCACGCGGGGCTGTGAGCGACGTGTCTGGTCATTTCCCAGGGACGGTGGCTAGCATCGTCCAAGCCGCGCTCCCCGAGCGGCACGCCGGAGGATACGGCCCCAAGCTCTTCCACGAGGTTCCATGTCACACGACGAATCGACTCCCGAGACACCCGCTCCCGCACCCACCCCCGAAGACCGCCGGGACGCCGTGCGCGCCAAGGCGAAGCAGGTGCAGCAGCGGCAGTCGCGTACGCGCCTGATCCAGCGGGTCTCGCTGGCCACGGTCATCGTCGCCGTCGTCGCCGCGGTGGCCGTCGTGATCACCTGGACCGTCTCCAGCAACGCCTCGCGCCCCATGGCGCAGCCGGCCAACGTCAGCGAGGACGGATTCGTCGTGACGAACGTCACGGGTGTCGGATCCGTCGGCGCCGAGCCGACGACGGCGGATGACGAGGAGGCGGCCGAGGAGGAGGACACGGACGCCGACGGCGGCGACGACTCATCCGCCGCCGCGATGACCGCCGAGGCGGAGCCGGTGGAGACCGAGACCCCCGAGCCGGGCGTGGTCGACATCCGGATCTACGTCGACTACCTTTCCAGCGGCGCGAAGGATTTCCAGGTCGCCAACGTGCAGCAACTGCAGAAGTGGGTCAGTGAAGACGCCGCGACCCTCAGCTACTACCCGGTCGCGATGCTCACCGCCAAGTCCAACGGCACGAAGTACTCGCTGCGCGCCGCGAGCGCCGCAGCGTGCATGGCGCACCACTCGCCCGACGACTTCTTCAAGTTCAACGACACGCTCCTGAAGCAGCAGCCCGAGCTCGACACCGAAGGCTACTCCGACATCGAGCTCGCCGACCTCGCGCAGGCCTCCGGCGCGGACGACCCGCAGACGGTGCGTGACTGCATCGTCGAGGAGAAGTTCGCGGCATGGGCCAAGTCGGCTACCGACCGTGCACTGGATGGCATCCCGGACACCGACGACATCTCCCTCACCGGGACGCCCATGGTCCTCGTCAACGGCACCCCGTACGTCGGGGCGCTCGACGACGGTGCGGAGTTCGCACAGTTCGTGCTCACCGTCTCCAGCGACGCGTACTACGAGGCCGCGCCTACGCCTACGCCCACGCCGACGCCGACGCCGTGACCCGGGTGGCGGCTGGGTAGACTGGTCGCCTTGCCGACTTGGCGCAATTGGTAGCGCACCCGACTTGTAATCGGGCGGTTACGGGTTCGAGTCCCGTAGTCGGCTCCACGTACGGTGCCCGTCGGGCGCCCTCGGCGTCGACCCCGACGTTGTCATCGGGCGGTTACGGGTTCTTGCCCCGCGCCGCGCGCGGGGCAAGATGGGGGGATGATCGCCGACCGTCCGCTCGCGATGGTCGGCGCCGTCATGATCGGTGTGCTCACCGCGATCCAAGCGCGCGTCAACGGGTCGCTCGGCGAACGGTTGCAGGACGGCTTCGTCGCGGCCGCCGTGTCGTTCGGCTCGGGCCTGCTCATCCTCGTGGCGGTCAGTCTCGCCCTTCCCGCCGGACGGCGTGGCCTCACGACGTTGACCACCGGGCTGCGCGCACGGACGGTGCCGTGGTGGATGCTCATCGGCGGGTTCGCCGGAGCCTTCAGCGTCGCCACACAGAGCCTCACGGTCGCCGTCATCGGGGTGTCGCTGTTCACCGTCGGCATGGTGGCGGGCCAGGCGGTCAACGGGCTCGTGCTCGATCGTGCCGGCTACGGTCCGGCCGGTGTGGTGGCCGTGACGATGTCGCGCGTCCTCGGCGCCTCGATCGCGGTCGGCGCGGTGCTGCTGTCGGTCACCGGGGAGTCGGTGCGCGGCGTGCCCTGGTGGATGCTCGTGCTGCCGTTCCTCGTGGGTGCCGGGATCGCCTGGCAGCAGGCCACGAACGGACGCCTGCGTCAACGTGTGGGGTCGGCCCTCACCGCGACGGCGGTCAACTTCGCCGGCGGCACACTGGTGCTGCTGGCCGCCGCGGCAGTGCACGTGCTCCTGGTCGGGCCGCCGGAGGCGTTCCCGACCGAGCCGTGGCTGTACCTCGGCGGCGCGCTGGGTGTCGCCTACATCTTCATCGGCGCCGCGGTTGTGCAACACACCGGCGTGCTGCTGATGGGTCTGGGGGCGGTCGTCGGGCAACTGACGACATCCGTGGTGCTGGACGCACTGTGGCCCACGGTGGCCAGCCCGGGCACCGTCATCGGGATCGTGGTCTCCGCGATCGCGCTGGTGGGGGCGGTGATCGCCGTGTTCCCGCGCGCCCGGCGCCGTCGGTGAGGGTCAGCGCGCGCGTGTGCCGCCGGGCATCGGCGAGACGAAACGTTCCGGATCGATCCGCTTCGGGCGGGGCGGGCGAGCCTGGGTCGGCTTGCCCCCGACGTAGAGCCATCCGAGCAGCTCCTCGTTCTTCGCCAGGCCGTGGGCCTTCGCGACGGCCTTGGTGCGCGTGGCGCTCCCGGTACGCCAGAAGACCCCCCACCCGGCGTCGTCGAGGGCGAGGCTGAGCATATGGGCGACGCCGGATGCGACCGCCTCCTGCTCCCAGCGGGGCACCTTGCTCTTGCGGCGGCAGGTCACCACCGCGAGCACGAGCGGCGCGCGCAGCGCCTTGGACGACACGCCCTTGCGCCCTTCGGCCTTGTTGAGCGCGCGTCCCAGCCGCTCGCGGGCGGCGCCCCGGATCTCGATGATGCGCCATGGCTCGAGCGAGGAGTGGTCGGCCACCCGGCCCGCCGCGGCGACACAGTCGAGCACCTCGTCCCGATCGGGGGCGTCGTCGGTGACTTTGGACAGCGAGCGCCGGTCGCGCATCGCCTTCCGGACATCTGTCACGCGTCGCCTTCGGGGGTGAAGTTCAGCGAGAGCGAGTTCATGCAGTAGCGGTCGCCGGTCGGCGTGCCGAAGCCGTCCGGGAACACGTGCCCGAGGTGGGAGCCGCAGGACGCGCATCGCACTTCGGTGCGCACCATGCCGTGGCTGTCGTCCTCGATCAGCTCGACCGCTTCCGGCCGGATGGATTCGTAGAAGCTCGGCCATCCGCAGTGGGAGTCGAACTTCGTGCCGCTCTTGAACAGCTCGGCGCTGCACGCGGCGCATGTGTACAGGCCGGCACGTTCCTCGTCGAGGAGTTCGCCGGTCCAGGGCCGCTCGGTGCCGGCCTCGCGCAGCACCTGGTACTGCTCGGGGGTCAGCTGCTCACGCCACTGCGCATCGGTCTTGTCGACGGAATAGTCCATGGAGACCTCCTTCTCCTCCATTCAACCTCAGCGCGGCGCGGTCGGCGCCGTCTGTGACGCAGATGACGTCGCGCGCGGGAGGATGGAGTCATGGACCGGTGGCGGGAGGTGGGCGAGAGGTATGCGCGGTTCGCGCGCGACGAGGCGCCGGCGCGGTCGGCGTTGTACGCGGAGTGGGCCGCCGGAGTGGCAGCAGACGAGCGCGTGCAGCGGGTGCTCGCGCGCATCCCGGCCACGAGAGGTCAGCCACCCCTGGTGTTCGCGCTCACGCGGATGCTCGGAGCGCCCGAGGGGACCTTCGACCGGTGGCGGAAATGGCTGGTCGCACACGCCGACGCCGTCGTGGCCGAGGCGGCGCAGCGGTCCCTGCAGACCAATGAGCCGTTGCGATGCGCGGCACTCCTTCCGGCACTCGCCGAGGTGCCGGGCCCGGTCGGGCTCATCGAACTCGGCGCCAGCGCCGGGCTCTGCCTCGTTCCGGACCGCTATTCGTACCGCTACCGGTGCGGCGACGACATGGTGGCACTTGATCCCGTCACGGGACTCTCGCCGGTGCTGTTGGAGGCCCGCGTGACCGGCGACGCTCCGTTGCGCATGCCGGCGATCGCGTGGCGCGCGGGGGTCGACCTTTCTCCGCTGGATCCCGCCGACCCCGACGACCGCGCGTTCCTGCTCGCCCTGGTGTGGCCCGGAGAGGACCAGCGCGCGCGCCGCATCGAGGCGTCTTTGAACGTGGCGGGCGCGTTCGGCGTCGACGTGGCACCCGCCGACGCCGGCGACCCCGCCGTCGTCCGCCGTCTGGTCGAAGCCGTACCCGACGGCCTGACCCCCGTTGTGTCGACGCTCGGTCTGCTCCCGCACCTCGCGCGCCCCGTGCGCGAACGGTTGATCGACGCCATCGTCGAGACGGGGGCGTGGTGGATCTCCCTGGACCCGGCCGGCGTGCACGACCGGTGGACGAGTCCGGTCGCCCCCGGACCGGGGAGGTTCGTGCTCCACCGCGACGGGCGGCCGCTCGCCTACGCCGATCCGCTCGGTGGGTCGGTGGAGTGGTTTCCCGGGTGACGGATGGGCTGCGGTTAGCGTGGAGGCATGGCCCTGTCGGATCGAGATCGCACCCTCCTGGACTTCGAGGCCGAATGGCGCCGACACATCGGCGCCAAGGAGGAGGCGATCCGCGCCGAGCTCGGGCTGGCCCCGGCCCGCTATTACCAGGTGCTGGATCGTCTCATCGACACGGTCGAGGCCCAGGAATACGACCCCATG
Organism: Microbacterium sp.; assembly: GCA_002703245.1. Classification (GTDB taxonomy): domain Bacteria; phylum Actinomycetota; class Actinomycetes; order Actinomycetales; family Microbacteriaceae; genus Microbacterium; species Microbacterium aquimaris. The sequence continues at coordinate 2,737 of NZTV01000103.1, read as the reverse complement.
CTCGTCAAGCGGCTGCGGCGCCGCCGGGACGAGAGGAAGGACCCGCGCGCCTCAGAGCCGACGCCGGGCTGAACGGCTCGCACTGGCATCCGCGCGCACGAGGCGGCGTCTCGAGCACGGGCTGCATCCGCGTGCGGGTAGCATCGTGGGGTGCCGAAATCGACCTACCCGCGGGATCGCTTCGACGACCTCCCCACGGACAGCGGACGAGTCGGCGCCCACCGGGCCGAGAACCCGCACATGCGCGGTTGGGTGGTCTTCCTGTGGGCGGCCGTGGCCACGCTCCTGCTCATCGTGGTCGGAATCTTCGCCACGCTGGTCATGAGCGGTCGCGTCTCGCTCGTCCCCGACGCCGAACCCACACCCACGCCCACGGCGACGGTGGAGCCGGTGATCGACACCTCCTATGACGTGCTGGTGCTCAACGCCACACCGGAATCGGGCCTCGCCACGCAGGTCAAGGACATCCTCGTCACCGCCGGGTGGTCATCCGACCAGGTCAACGCCAGTGAGGCCGGCACCACCGATTTCGCCGAGACGACGGTCTACTACGCGTTCCCCGACGACGAGGCCGCCGCGGCGGGAATCGCCGACCTGCTGGGTGGAGCCCGCATCGAACAGAGCGACTTCTACCAGCCGGTGGACGACACGGCCACCGAGGATGTCGACGAGAGCCAGTCGTCACAGCTGACGGTCGTCATCGGCCTGGACCGCACCGCCGACGCCCCCGAAGAGACCCCCGCGCCCTGATCCGCGCCGGTTGTTTCAGGCCGGTAAACGTTTCTATTCACCGGTGTCAACAGTTGCTGTGATGGCCGTTCCGTGAATTCCTGTCTGCCTACGATGAGCCTGTCCCACCGCATTACAGGAGATTCGCATGGCCCAGGGCACCGTCAAGTGGTTCAACGCCGAGAAGGGTTACGGCTTCATCACCGTGACGGACGGGCAGGATGTGTTCGTCCACTACTCCAACATCGAGATGAGCGGTTTCCGCGTCCTCGAGGAAGGCCAGGCGGTCGAATTCACCGTCGCCTCGGGCCAGAAGGGCCCGCAGGCGGAGTCCGTCCGCGTCGTCGTCTGACGCGAGGTCGCCTCACGGGCGACGCGCGTCGTGAAGGGCGGGGTGCCGGTGGCGCCCCGCCCTTCCGCCTGCTTCCGGACAGCGGCTTGCACTCCCCGGGGTCGAGTGCCAGAATGGATTAGCACTCGTCTTGTATGAGTGCTAATAGACCGAAAGCCAACGTCCGGGAGGGACGACACACACATGGCAAAGATGATCGCTTTCGATGAGGAGGCCCGCCGCGGTCTCGAGCGCGGCCTCAACACGCTGGCCGACGCCGTCAAGGTGACCCTGGGCCCGCGTGGGCGCAACGTCGTGCTCGAGAAGAAGTGGGGCGCTCCCACCATCACGAACGACGGTGTCTCGATCGCCAAGGAGATCGAGCTGGACGACCCGTACGAGAAGATCGGTGCGGAGCTCGTCAAGGAGGTCGCCAAGAAGACCGATGACGTCGCCGGTGACGGCACCACCACCGCCACGGTCCTCGCCCAGGCCCTCGTCCGCGAGGGGCTGCGCAACGTCGCCGCCGGCGCCGACCCGATCTCGCTCAAGCGCGGGATCGAGAAGGCCGTCAAGGCGATCACCGACCAGCTGCTGACCGACGCCAAGGAGGTCGAGTCGAAGGAGCAGATCGCCGCGACCGCATCGATCTCCGCCGCCGACGCCGAGATCGGCGAGCTCATCGCCGAGGCGATCGACAAGGTCGGCAAGGAAGGTGTCGTGACCGTCGAGGAGTCGCAGACCTTCGGCACCGAGCTCGAGCTCACCGAGGGTATGCGTTTCGACAAGGGGTACATCAACCCCTACTTCGTCACCGACCCGGAGCGCCAGGAGGTCGTGTTCGAGGACCCCTACATCCTCATCGCGAACCAGAAGATCTCGAACATCAAGGACCTGCTGCCGATCGTCGACAAGGTGATCCAGGACGGCAAGGAACTGCTGATCATCGCCGAGGACGTCGAGGGCGAAGCGCTCGCGACCCTGGTGCTGAACAAGATCCGCGGCATCTTCAAGTCGGCCGCCGTCAAGGCCCCCGGCTTCGGCGACCGCCGCAAGGCTCAGCTGCAGGACATCGCGATCCTCACCGGTGGTCAGGTCATCACCGAAGAGGTCGGCCTGAAGCTGGAGAACACCACGCTCGACCTGCTCGGCCGTGCTCGCAAGGTGATCATCACCAAGGACGAGACCACGATCGTCGAGGGTGCCGGCGAGGCGGAGCAGATCGAGGGTCGCGTGACCCAGATCCGCCGCGAGATCGACAACACCGACAGTGACTACGACCGCGAGAAGCTCCAGGAGCGCCTCGCCAAGCTCGCCGGCGGCGTCGCCGTCATCAAGGCGGGTGCGGCCACCGAGGTCGAGCTGAAGGAGCGCAAGCACCGTATCGAAGACGCCGTGCGTAACGCGAAGGCCGCCGTCGAAGAGGGTGTCGTCGCCGGTGGTGGCGTGGCCCTCATCCAGGCCGGCAAGGGCGCCTTCGGCGGTCTCGAGCTCGTCGGAGACGAGGCGACCGGTGCGAACATCGTCAAGGTCGCCATCGAGGCCCCGCTCAAGCAGATTGCCCTCAACGCCGGTCTCGAGCCGGGCGTCGTGGCGAACAAGGTCGCCGAGCTGCCCCTCGGTCACGGTCTGAACGCCGCGACCGGCGAGTACGCCGACCTGTTCGAGCAGGGCATC
>NZTV01000102.1 GCA_002703245.1 Microbacterium sp. | reverse complement strand
TTTGCGGATTCGTCGGGTGATGGTGTGGGGGATCTGCGTGGGGTGACGGCGCATCTGGATGATCTGGCCTCGTTGGGGGTGGATGCGTTGTGGTTGAGTCCGTTCCAGGTCTCGCCGCAGAAGGACGCCGGGTACGACGTCGCGGATTACTGCGATGTGGATCCGATCTTCGGCACCCTGGCCGATTTCGATGAGATGCTCGCCGGTGCGCATGCGCGCGGTATCCGGATCATCGTCGATCTCGTGCCGAATCATTCCTCGGACCAGCACCCGTGGTTCCAGCAGGCCCTGACCGCGGCTGCGGGCAGTGCCGAGCGTGCCCGGTACATGTTCCGAGACGGCAAGGGCGAGCACGGTGAGATCCCGCCGAACAACTGGGAGTCCGTGTTCGGTGGCCCCGCGTGGACCCGGGTCACCGAACCCGACGGCACCCCCGGACAGTGGTACCTGCACCTGTTCGACGCATCACAACCCGACTTCGACTGGTCCAACCCCGAAGTACAGGAGATGTTCCGCGGGGTGTTGCGGTTCTGGCTCGACCGTGGCGTCGACGGATTCCGCGTCGACGTCGCCCACGGCCTGGTCAAAGCCGACGGACTCCCCGACTACACCCCACCGGCCGAGACCGGTTCCATGGGAGGCGAACAAGCCGACGTGCCCTACTGGGGCCAACCAGGCGTCCACGAGATCTGGCGGGACTGGCGCACCGTCCTCGACGAATACGACGGCGACCGGGCCCTGTGCGCCGAAGCATGGATGCCCAGCCCCGACATCACCGCCCAATGGGTCCGCCCCGACGAAATGCACCAAGCATTCAACTTCCCCTACCTCGAAACCCCCTGGAACGCCCCCGCCCTCCGCGAAGTGATCACCGACTCCCTCCGCGCCTTCGGCAGCGTCGGAGCCCCCGCCACCTGGGTCCTGTCCAACCACGACGTCGTCCGCCACGCCTCCCGCCTCGCCCTCACCACCGAGAACCCCCAAGGCGCCGGCATCGGACCCGACAGCCCCGGCAAACCCGACCCCGTCATCGGCCTCGCCCGCGCCCGCGCCGCAACCACCCTCATGCTCGCCCTCCCCGGCTCCGCCTACCTCTACCAAGGCGAAGAACTCGGCCTCCCCGAAGCCATCAACCTCCCCGACCACGCCCGCCAAGACCCCACCTGGTTCCGCACCAACGGAGAACGCTACGGCCGCGACGGCTGCCGCGTCCCCCTCCCCTGGACCACCCACGCACCCGCCTACGGCTTCAGCCCCACCGGCAACACCTGGCTCCCCCAACCCGACGAATTCGCCCCCCACGCCCGCGACACCCAGGAAAACAACCCCGACTCCACCCTCTGGCTCTACCGCACCCTCCTCGCCGAACGACGCCAACGCCACCTCGGCACCGGCACCCTCACCTGGCTCCCCGGCCACCCCGACGACATCATCGCGTTCCGCAACCACGACCTCACCATCCTCGCCAACACCGGCACCACCCCGATCCCCCTCCCCCCCGGCACCCTCATCGCCCAATCCGGCCCCCTCACCCACAACACCCTCCCCCCCGACACCACCATCTGGCTCGCCGACGCCTGACCCCACAACGTGCGCACCCACCCCTGAGGCGCGTGGAAACCACACACCGCCGGGGAACAGTGCGTGCCCCACACCACACGAGCATGGGATAGTCGACGAGATGGTCAGTATCGACGATGTCGCGCGCGAGGCGGGAGTGTCCACGGCAACGGTCTCGCGAACGCTCAGCGGCAAGAACAACGTCTCGGCCTCGACGCGAGCCCGCGTCGAGGCCGCGGTGAAGTCGCTCGGCTATTCCGTGTCGGCGTCCGCGTCGAATCTGGCATCGGGGCGCACCCGTACGATCGGGGTGATCGTGCCTTTCCTCGACAGGTGGTTCTTCACGGTGATCCTCGGCGGCATCGCCGCGGCGCTGTCCCGCGAAGGCTACGACATCACGCTGTACCACGTCGCCGGAGACACCGCGCACCGACGCGACATCCTCGACGGGTTCCTCCGTCGCCGCCGCGTCGACGGCATCATCGCGGTCTCGATCGAGCTCGACGAACGTGAGACCGACGGGCTGCTCTCCCTCGGGATCCCGGTCATCGCCGTCGGCGGACCCAATCCGCGGATCCCCACCCTCTCCGTCGACGACGTCCAGCTCGCCCGCCTGGCCACGGAACACCTCCTCACGCTCGGCCACGAGCGCCTCGCGCATATCGGCGCCGACCCCGATTTCGATCTGGATTTCCACATCCCCACTCGTCGGTGGCAGGGATTCTTGCAGGCCCTGGCCGATGCCGGGATCTCTCCGCCGCCGACCCACTATGAACCCGCCGATTTCACCGTCGAGGGTGGCTACCAGGCCGCCAAGCAGCTCCTCGGACGACCCGGCGCGCGTCCCACCGCGATCTTCGCCGCGTCGGACGAGATGGCCATCGGCGCCATCCTGGCCGCGCGCGACCTCGGCTTCCGCGTGCCCGAAGACATGTCGGTCGTCGGAATCGACGGCCACGAACTCGGGGGCTTCTTCCAACTGACCACAGTGGACCAGTTCCCCGCCCGCCAGGGTGAACACGCCGCCGCCGCCATCCTCGACCAGCTCGGCACCGACCGTCCCCTCATCCAGCGCCGGGAGGACTCGCCGTACGAGCTGATCGTGCGGGGGAGCACCGCGCGTCCCTCCACGATGCGCGACGACGGATGACACAGCACCGGGGCCACACGGGGAACGCGCGATAATGAAGGGATGAGCATCCCCTCCGACGAAGTGGACCGCATCGTCGGCGCCTGGGGCGTGCAGCGACCCGACCTCGATTTCTCCCCCCTCGAGGTGCTCTCCCGTGTCGATCGACTCTCGCGGCACCTGGACCGCGCACGACGCGAGGCGTTCCAGCGCAGCGAGCTGGAGCCGTGGGAGTGGGATGTGCTGTCCGCACTACGGCGCGCGGGCGAACCGTTCCAGCTCAGCCCGAAGCAGCTGCTCACGCAGACCCTGGTCTCCAGCGGCACGATGACCAACCGTATCGACCGCCTCGTCGGACGCCGTCTCGTGCGGCGCGAAGCCGACCCCGCCGACGGCCGCAGCGTGCTGGTGACCCTCACCGACGACGGCAGGACCCGGGTCGACGCCGCCATCACCCGCCTCGTGGATGCGGAGGCGCTCCTGCTGGAGGCGCTCTCCCGCACCGACCGCGACCGCCTCGCCGCGCTGTTGCGCAAGCTGAGCCTGGGCTTCGACGTCGCCCCCGTCAGCCCACCCGCTCCGTGAGCGCGAACCACTGCTGCTCGATCTCGTCCCGCTCGCCTTCCATGGCCGTGATCTTGGCCATCTCCTCACCGAGTCCGACGTAGTCCGACTGGTCGTGGTCGGCCAGCGCGGCACGAGCGGAGTCGATCGCGCGTTCCAGTTTCTCGAGGCGCCTCTCCAGCGAGGCCATCTCCTTCTGGGCGGATCGACGTTCTGCCCCCGACAGACCCGTCGCGGTCGGTTCCGACGAGGTCGTCCCCGGTCCGGCCCCCTCGCGCTCCTCGAGTGCGCGCAGGCGGAGGTACTCGTCGACCCCTCCCGGAAGGTGCCGCAGGTATCCGCCGAGAATGGCGTACTGCTGGTCGGTCACGCGCTCGAGGAAGTAACGATCATGCGAGACGACCAGGAGGGTCCCCGGCCACGTGTCCAGGAGGTCTTCCATCGCCGCGAGCATATCGGTGTCGAGATCGTTGGTCGGCTCATCGAGGATCAACACGTTGGGCTGCTCGAGGAGGATCAGCAACAGCTGCAACCGCCGCTTCTGCCCGCCCGAGAGATCCTTCACCGGTGTGGACAGTTGGGCGCTCGCGAACCCCATCCGTTCCAGCAGCTGCCCCGGCGTGAGTTCCTGGGCCTTGGAGCCCGCCCCGAAGGTGTACGTGGTGCGGAGCCCGCCCACGACGACCCGGACCGGTTCGTCGAGGTGTTCCTCGAGTTCGTCCAGGCGTTGGGTGAGAGTGGCCACCTGCACCGTCTTCCCGCGCTTGACCCGCCCCGAGGTGGCCTCGACCTCTCCGGAGACCAAACCGAGGAGCGTGGACTTCCCCGCCCCGTTGACGCCGAGGATCCCGGTCCGCTCCCCCGGCGCGATGCGCCACTCCACCGGATGCAGCACGGTGCGCTCCCGGCCCGTGAGCGCGTCGGGGTAGGTCACCGAGGCATCCAGCAGGTCCACCACGTCCTTGCCGAGGCGGGAGACGGCCAGTGATCTCAGCGACACCCCGTCCCGGATCTCGGGCACATCCTCGATCAGCGCGTTCGCCGCGTCGATGCGGAACTTCGGCTTGGAGGTGCGCGCGGGTGCTCCGCGCCGCAACCAGGCGAGTTCCTTGCGGGCGAGGTTGCGTCGGCGTTGCTCGATGGCCGCCGCCTGACGGTCGCGTTCCACGCGCTGGAGGATGTAGGCGGCGTAGCCACCCTCGAACGGTTCGACGACGCGGTCGTGCACCTCCCATGTCTTGGTGCACACCTCGTCGAGGAACCACCGATCGTGGGTGACCACCAGGAGTGCGCCGGATCCGGGCGCCCACCGTCGCTTGACGTGGTCGGCCAGCCACGCGATCGCCTCGACGTCCAGATGGTTGGTCGGCTCGTCCAGGAACAGGACGTCTCGGTCTTCGCACAGGAGCCGTGCCAGCGCGACACGGCGACGCTGCCCGCCGGAGAGATCGCGCACCGGAGCCTCCCAGGGCAGAGCGCCCAGCAGCCCGGCGATCACGTCGCGCACACGCGCGTCACCCGCCCACTCGTGCTCCGGACGATCGCCGACCACGGCCTCGGCGATCGTGAGGGTGTCATCGAGCGTGTCCGCCTGGTCGAGCACGCCCACCCGCACCCCGCCGCGCACGGTGACCCGGCCCGAATCGGGCTCGAGTCGACCGGCGAGCATCGCCATCAGACTGGATTTCCCATCGCCGTTGCGCCCGACGATGCCGATGCGATCGCCCTCGTCGACCCCGAGCGAGACGGAGTCGAAGACCACGCGGGTGGGGAATTCCAGGTGGAGGGCCTCGGCCCCGAGCAGATGCGCCATAGACCTTCCAGGCTACGCGGTCCTCGGCATGACCCTTCCCGACGGTGCACACGATACCCCCTGGGGTATGTTACCGTTGTCTGTGTTACATACCCCACAGGGTATCGAAAGGAGCACCATGCGCATCATCGTCGTCGGAGGCGTCGCCGCGGGCATGAGCGCGGCCGCGCGGGCCCGCCGCCTGGACGAGTCGGCCGAGATCATCGTCCTCGAGCGCGGCTCGGAGGTGTCCTTCGCCAATTGCGGCCTGCCCTACCACCTGAGCGGTGAGATCGCCGAGGCCGACGACCTGCTCCTGCACACGCCGGACTCGCTCCGCGCCGCACTCGATCTCGACGTGCGCCTCCACCACGACGTCACCGGGATCGACCACGAGACGAAGACGATCACCGCCGCCACCCCGGACGGCATGGTCGAGATGACCTACGACGCACTCGTCCTCACGCCCGGCGCGGCCGCGCTGCGCCCGCCGCTACCCGGCCTCGACTCTGCGCGAGTACGCACCCTCCGCACCGTCGGCGATGCCGTCGCGTTGCGCGAGCAGGTCACGTCGGGGGCGCGCCGCGCGGTGGTGCTCGGCGCCGGCTTCATCGGCGTCGAAGCCGCCGAGGCGCTGCGGGAAGCGGGCCTGTCGGTGGATGTCGTCGAACTCGCCCCGCACGCCCTCCCCCCGCTCGAACGCGAGCTGGCCTCCCTCGTCCATGACGAACTCACCGCGCTCGGCATCACGATGCACGCCGGCGTCGCGGCGGAATCGATCGACTCCGGGAGCGAGGTCGACCACGTCCACCTCGCCGACGGGACGGTCATCGCCGCAGACCTCGTCGTGCTGTCCGTGGGCGTGCGCCCCGACACGGCCTTCGCCGCGGAGGCCGGTGTGGAAACGCTGCGAGGGGCCATGATCGTGGACGACCGCGGACGGACCTCCCTCCCCGATGTGTGGGCCGCCGGCGACGCCACCGTCAGCGTCGACGCGGTCACCGGCGCCGCGCGTCCGGTCGCTCTGGCGGGCCCGGCCAACCGCGCCGGGCGACTCATCGCCGACGACATCCTCGGCGGCGACATCACCGCCCGCCGGGTCCCGCCGGCCCTCGGCACCGCGATCGTGCGCGTCGGGGCCCTCACCGTCGCCATGACCGGCGCGAACCGGCGCAGCCTGGACGAGGCGGGGATCGCGTACGAAACGGTCCATCTCCACCCGAACCAGCACGCGGGTTACTTCCCCGGCGCAGCGCCGGTACACCTGCTCGCCCACATCGACCCGACCGACGGGCGGATCCTCGGAGCCCAGGCTGCGGGTGTCGAGGGCGTCGACAAGAGGATCGACGTGATCGCGACCGCGATGCGCGGCGGGCTCCGCGCGCCGGATCTCATCGACCTGGATCTGAGCTACTCGCCGCCCTACGGCTCGGCCAAGGACGCCGTGAACATGCTGGGCATGGTCGCCGAGAATCTCGTCAACGGCCGCCTCCGCCTGTGGCACGCCGCGGACGCCACCGACGGCGCCGACGCGCTGGTGCTCGACGTGCGCTCGCCCGAGGAGTTCGCCACCGGTCATCTGCCCGGCGCCCTCAACATCCCTCACACCGAGTTGCGCGAGCGCATCGACGAGGTCCGCGAGGCGGCCGCCGGACGGCCCGTGCGCGTGCTGTGCGCGGCGGGTGTGCGCTCCAACATCGCCCACCGCGTACTCGTCGCCCACGGCTTCGACTCCACGTCGTTGTCGGGCGGGACCCGCACCCTCCGACAGTGGTTCGGCGCCGACGTCGACCGCGTCCTTGTCACCGAAGGAGTCCTCGCATGATGATCACCGGTACCGCCGAAGAGCAGGCCGCGGCCCGCAAGAAGATCGTGAACCGTCTGCGGCGTGCACAGGGTCAGCTCAACGCGGTCATCACCGCGGTCGAATCCGACGCCAGTTGCCGCGACGTCGTCACCCAGCTGGCCGCCGTCACGAGCGCGCTGGACCGGGCGGGCTTCGCGATCGTGTCCACCGCGATGCGCGACTGCGTCGTCGACCCCGACGGCGCCGAAGCCACCGAGGGCCTGACCGTCGACGAGCTCGAAAAACTCTTCCTCACGCTCGCCTGATCCCGAACCTCCGGAAAGGAGCACGACATGTGTAGACAAGTCACCTGCAAGACCTGCGGCAAAGCGACCTGGGCCGGCTGCGGCCAGCACGTCGAGCAAGCGCTCGCCGGCGTCCCCCGCGCCCAGCGGTGCGCCGGTCACGAGACGCCCGCGAAGAAGGGCTTCTGGAGCGCCTTCCTCCGCTGAACTGCCCCACCGAGCCACCCCTTTCGCACCGAGCCGCCCCGTCCCTCCCGTGGCGAACGGGGCGGCTCGGCGCAGGAGCAGACGACCAAGGGGCCCCGCCGTCCGTGACGGTGGGGCCCCTTGATGTCGTACGGGTCAGCTGAGGCCGTTCTCCGAGAGCCACTGGGCGGCGATGTCGGAGGCGGACATCTGATCCTCGGTGCTCTGCACGTTCATGGCCACGAGCGCCTGGGGGGTGAGGGCGGCGCTGACGGCGTCGATCGTCTCGGCGATCTCGTCGGCGATCTCGACGTTGACCACCGGGACGACGTTCGACGCCAGGAACAGGCCCTCCGGATCCTCCAGAACGACGAGGTCCTGGGTCTGGATGCGCGGGTCGGCGGTGTAGACGTTCGCGACGTTCACGGTGCCGGCGACGAGGTCCTGCACGGTCGTGTCACCGGTGGCGGAGAACTCCACCGTGACGCCGTACGTCTCCTCGAGGCCTTCGGGACCGTAGGGACGCTCGGCGAGCTCGGGCGGGCCGCCCAGGGTGAGCGTCTCGTCGACGCCCGCGAGGTCGGCGATGGTCGTCAGGCCGTTCGCCTCGGCGAAGGCGGCCGTGACCGTATAGGAGTCCTGATCGCTCGCACTGGACTGGTCGAGCACGGTCAGCGTCTCCGGGAGGGCATCCGGCAACGCGGCGTAGACGTCCTCGGCCGTGCGCGCCTCGGTCTCGGGGTCGAAGAACTGCAGCAGGTTCCCCGAGTACTCCGGGAACAGGTCGACCGAGCCGTCCTCCAGGGCGGGGATGTAGGCGTCGCGCTGGCCGATGCTGAACTGTCGCTCCACGTCGAAGCCGGCGTCCTCGAGAGCCTGCGCGTAGATCTCCGCGATGATCTCGTTCGAGTAGTAGGCCTGCGAGCCGACGACGATCGTGCTGGATTCGGTGGTGTCGCCGCCCGCGTCTGCGCTGTCGTCGAGCGGGTCGGTCGACGAGCAACCCGCCAGAACCAGGGCGGCCGACGCCGTCAGAGCGGCCCCTGCCGCAAGAGTGGACCTGCGTGCTGTGAACATTGCTGTCTCCTTCTGCTGTGGTGAAGATGTGCCTGCGGTGGTGGGAACGGATGTCGGGTTGCGGAGCGGCGCGGGTGCCTCACGCGGCCGGGGCCGCGCGCTTCCGGCGTGCTGCGCGAGCGCCGGAGGCGACTTTGATGCCGCGCGGGACGACGGCGTGCTGCACCAGGGCGAACATCCCGTCGAGGATGAGTGCGAGCGCCGCGACCAGCAGGGCGCCCCCGAGCACCATCTCGATGCGCCGCAACGCGATGCCCGTGATGATGTACTGCCCGAGTCCGCCGAGGCCGATGTACGCCGCGATGGTGACGGTCGCCACCACCTGGAGGGTTCCGGCACGCAGACCCGCGACCAGAAGCGGCAGTCCCAGCGGCGCTTCGATCTTGCCGAGGATCTGCCACCCGGTCATGCCCGTCGCGCGACCGGCGTCGATCACCCTCCGGTCGACCGCCTCGAGGCCGGCGTAGGCGCCCGCCAGTACCGAGGGGATGGCGAGGATCACGAACGAGGCGATCGCCGCCTCCGCCTTGTGCAGCACACCGAACACGAGGACGAGCAGCAGGATGAGTCCGAACGACGGGATCGCGCGTGCCGCCCCCGAAACGGTCACCGCGACCTCGCGCCCCTTGCCGGTATGGCCGATCAGCCATCCGATGGGGATCGCCACGGCGGCCGCGACGGCGACCGAGAAGAACGTGAACCAGAGGTGCTCCAGGATCGCGACGCCGATCGGCGCCAGGCCCGCCCCGGGCTCACCGGAGAAGATCCATGCGATGGCATCGACGAAGAGGTTCATGCGGCCGCCTCCTGTACGCCCACCCGCACCGCGCGCTCACCCGACCCGGTCCGCGCCCAGGGCATCAGCGCGCGGCCGGCGAGCACCAGGAGTCCGTCGACGACGAGGGCGATGATCATCACCGCGACCACGCCGGCGAAGATCTCCGCGATGATCTCGCGCTGATAGCCGTTCGTGAAGAGGTAGCCGAGGTTGGTCACCCCCACCAGGATCCCCACCGTCGCGAGCGAGATCGTGCTGACCGCGGCGACCCGGAGTCCCGAGAGGATGACAGGTCCGGCCAGCGGGAGCTCGACGGCGAAGAAACGCCGGAACGCCCCGTACCCGACCGCGGTCGAGGCCTGCCGGACCCCGGGGTCCACCGAGTCGAGTCCGTCGGCGACCGATCGCACGAGCAACGCGATCGCATAGATGGTCAGGGCGACGATGAGGTTCGTGTCGCTGAACAGGTTGTAGCCGAACAGCGAGGGGAGCAGGATGAGCAGGGCGAGCGACGGGATCGTGTAGAGCAGACCGGTGATGGTGATGATGCTGCTGCGCACGAGCTTGTAGCGCCACGCGACCCACCCGAGTGGGACGGACAACACGAACCCCAGCAGGATCGGGATGATGCTCTGCCGCAGGTGGATGAGGGTCAGTTCGGCGATGAGGTCGAGGTTGTCGAGGACCCAGGTCACGTCATCCGCCCCCCTCGACGAGCGAGCCCTGGGCGCGACCGTCGCCGTCGACGACGACGGTGCCGTGGTCGGTGTGCTTGAGGTGGAGGGCGCGCTTGCCCTTGTCGGCGCCGATGAAACTCTCCACGAACGCGGCGGCGGGATTCTCGGTGATCTCGTTCGGCGTGCCGATCTGCGCGACCTCGGCACCCTTTTCGAGGATGACGACCTGGTCGCCGAGGAGGAAGGCCTCGTCGATGTCGTGGGTGACGAACACGATGGTCTTGCCGATCTCACGCTGCAGTCGCAGCAGCTCCTCCTGCAGCTCGGCGCGGACGATCGGATCGACCGCGCCGAAGGGCTCGTCCATGAGCAGGATGTTCGGATCGGCGGCCAGGCCTCGGGCGACGCCGACACGCTGCTGCTGCCCGCCCGAGAGCTGACTGGGGTACCGCTTGGCCATCGCCCGGTCCAGCCCGACGGTGTCCATGAGCTCGAGTGCGCGGGACCGGGCGTCACGGCGGGATGTCCCGCGCAGGACCGGGACGGTGGTGATGTTGTCCAGGACGGTGAAATGCGGCAGCAGGCCCGAGTTCTGCATGACATAGCCGATGCTGCGCCGGAGGGCGACCGGGTCGCGTTCGGCGATGTCTTCGCCGTCGATCGTGATCGCGCCGGAGGACGGCTCGACCATGCGGTTGATCATGCGCAACAGCGTGGTCTTGCCCGAGCCCGACGACCCCACCAGGACGGTCGTCCGGTGCGGGGGGATGTGCAAGGTGAACTCCCCCACGGCGCGTGTGCCGTCGGGGAAGACCTTGGTGACGTCGCGGAAGTGGATTCCGCCGGGTACGTCGCCGGATGCGGCGGGAGTGGTCTCGGCCATCGTCGCTCTCTGTCGTCGGTCGCGTCGCGCGCGTCGTGCATGCCGGTGAGCCGGGGTACGACCGCGAACGCGGCCGACGTCGGCGTCAGGAGATCTCGATGCTCCGGTCGAAGGCGATGTATCCGGCGAAGTCGGTGCCGACGCGCTCGACGGCGCCGGGGCGCAGGTCGGGGTAGGCCCACGCCCCGTCGTGGAGGGTCTCCCCCGCGGCGGTCACATGGTGATAGCGCGCGGGTCCCTTCCACGGACACGTGTAGGCGGTCGGGCTGGGTGAGAGCACTCCGTCGGCCACGCTGACGGGCGGCCAGTACCAATTGCCCTCGATGCGGACGAGGTCGCTCTCCTCGGCTTCGGCGATCACCACGCCGTTCAGTCGTGCCTTCATGATTCCTCCCGGAGGGGCGTGTCCCCCACCGTAGCGGCTGGCGGCGACGTCGGGGCGGGATGCGGACAAGATTGCGCGGCACGTCCGCGTACGGTAAGGACCCTCACACGACGCGGGCGCCGTGGACCGGGCCGTGGACGTGGAGGGCGGCATGCCCGGACGCCGAGAGGGTCACCTGCAGATCCAGCGCCGCCTCCGGCCCCTCCGCGAGGAAGGCCACGGTCGGTCCGGAGCCGGAGACCAATCCGGCCAGCGCACCGGCCTGTTCGCCCGATTCGAGGAGGTCACGCAGGTCCGGGCGGAGGCTGAGGGCGGCGACCTGGAGGTCGTTTCGTGCGTGCTGCGCGAGCGCGACGGCGTTGCCGGCCCGCAGGGCGTGGAGCACCGCCGGATCCACGTCGGGCGATGCGGCCGCCGGCCGGATGTCGGGGCGACGCCGAAGCTCGTCGAGGCGCCCGTAGACGTCCGGGGTCGACAGCCCCTCCTCCGCGGTCACGACCACCCAGTCGAAGCGCCCCTTCGCCAACGCCGGACTCAACTGGTCGCCGCGGCCGGTGCCCACCGCCGTGCCCCCCATCAACGCGAAGGGCACATCCGCCCCCAGCCGGGCGGCGAGGCGGTGCAGCTCCGACGATCCGAGCTCGCCGCCCCACAGCATGTCGCACGCGACGAGCGCGGCGGCGGCGTCGGCCGAACCGCCACCCATGCCGCCGGCGACGGGGACCTGCTTGACGATCTCGAGATGCACTCCGCCGTCGTGGCCCAACCGCTGGGCGACCATTCGGGCGGCCCGCAGCGCGAGGTTGCGATCGTCGGAGGGCACTCCGGACAGGTCCACCGAACCGCTGACCCCGACGGAGAATCCGTCGGCCGGTTGGGCATAGACGTCTTCCCACAGCGAGACCGCCTGATACGCCGATGCCACGTCATGGTAGCCGTCGTCCTGGGCGCGGCCGACCTCGAAGAAGAGGTTCAGCTTTCCCGGTGCGCGCACGTGCACGCGATCGGAGACGGCCATGACGGTCACAGCTTCGCCGAGTCCGCCCAGAGGTCGACCTCGATGCCACCCGCGAGGGAGTCGATGCGCTCGAGCTCCTCCATCGTGAAGGCCGGCCCGTCGAGCGCCGCGAGGTTCTCGTCGAGTTGCGAGGTCCGTGATGCCCCGATCAGGGCGGAGGCGACGACCCGGTCGCGCAGGACCCACTGCAGGGCCATCTGAGCCAGGGACTGTCCTCGTTCCTTGGCCACGACATCGAGACCTCGGAGCGTGGCGACTCCGGACTCCGACAATCCCCCCGCCGGCAGCGACGAACGCTGCTGTGCACGCTCGGCCCGCCCGTCGCCGAGGTACTTGTCCGTCAGCAGACCTTGCGCGAGGGGGGTGAAGGCGATCGCGCCCATGCCCTCTTCGGTCAGGGTGCGGGTCAGCCCGTCCTCGACCCAACGGTTCAGCATCGAGTACGACGGCTGATGGATCACCAGCGGGGTACCCAGGGAACGCGCCACGGCTGCGGCCTCCGCGGTGCGCTCGGCGCTGTACGACGAGATGCCCACGTACAGCGCCTTGCCCTGGCGGACGAGGGTGTCCAGCGCGGCCACGGTCTCGGCGACCGGGGTCAGCGGGTCGGCACGGTGGGAGTAGAAGATGTCGACGTATTCCAGCCCCATGCGCCGCAGCGACTGTTCGGCGCTGGCCAGGATGTACTTGCGCGAGCCGAAGTCGCCGTAGGGCCCCGGCCACATGTCCCAGCCGGCCTTCGACGAGATGATCAGTTCGTCCCGGTACGGCCGGAAGTCCTCGGCGAAGATCCGTCCGAAGTTCTTCTCGGCCGACCCGTACGGCGGACCGTAGTTGTTGGCGAGGTCGAAGTGGGTGATGCCCCGGTCGAAGGCGTGACGCAACAACTCCCGCTGACGGTCGAGCGGGATGTTGTCGCCGAAGTTCCACCACAGGCCGAGGGAGATCGCGGGGAGGTGGAGTCCGGACCCGCCCACCTGCCGGAAGTGTCCGCCGTCGTACCTTTCGGAGGCCGCCGCGAACGGTCGGTGCAGGTCGGGGACGTCGTCTCGAAAGCGTGGCTGGTCGCTCATGGAACGAGGCTAGCGCGCCCGCGGCGACGTGGGCCGCTTGTCGCGACGAAGTGATTTGTCTCGCGGATCGGGCAATCCGCGAGATCCCCGCAAACACGCGGGAAACAGTGCTGTAATAGTTTCCTCGTAGGGTTGCGCCACCGGCGGCGAGAGCGCCCCTGCCCCCGTCAGAAGGAACCACCATGAACGTCGTATCATCCCTGCCGCTCGAGCGGCACCCCTGGTCGGCGCTGCTGCGACGCGACGACGTCGTCGTCGACCGAGGGCTCCTCCACCTGCTGCACGATTCGCTCACCCCCGACCAGGCGCGCACGAGCGACCTGATCTACGTGGCCGGCCTGTTCGAAGCGGCGGGTATCGGCGTCCGTCTCATCCGCCACGATCGCCATACGCCCGCGCTGGTCGTCGACCTCGACGATCGCGAGGCCGCCCACCGCGCCCTCGTCGATGCGTGCGCCGACGAGCCGGTCCACATCAAACCCAAGCGCGGCCGAGCGGTGCTCGCCGTCGACGCGCCCGTCGTGCCCGACACCCCGACCACCATCCGGGTGTACCGCCCGCGCGTCACCCGCACCGGCGGGTTGCGCTACGGGGCCGCGACGGGTGTGCGGGTGCAGTTCTGGCGCTTCGGTGACGACCTCGTCGAGGCGCCGTCGGACAATGTCTTCTCCCGACGCCACACCCCGGCCGGTGACCTCGTGGAGTCCACCGTCGAGCGGGAGGGCCGCACCTGGCGCACGTGGGAGGGGATGTTCGACCCGCAGCCCGACGAGTTCACCGGCGACGTCGACATCGTCTTCTCGTGGGTCGACGGCTCATCGACCGACTTCCAGCGCCAACGCGCCGCGCGCATGGCCGGCTACGTCGTCGGCGCCGGCGACGACGGTCCGGCGCGGTATCGGCACGTCGACGAACTCCGGTACGCGTTGCGCAGCGTCCACATGTACGCCCCGTGGGTGCGCCGCATCTTCATCGCGACGGACTCCCCCGCGCCCTCCTGGCTGCGGGAGCACCCGAAGGTCACCATCGTGCGCAGCGAGGAGTTCTTCGCCGACCCCTCGACATTGCCCACGCACAACTCCCACGCGGTCGAGGCGCAGCTGCACCGCATCCCCGGGTTGGCCGAGCACTTCCTCTATTCGAACGACGACATGTTCTTCGGACGTCGGGTGCACCCGGAGATGTTCTTCACTCCGGCCGGCGTGACGAAGTTCGTGGAGTGCGGAGTGCGGATCGGGGCGGGTGGGCCGAACGCCGACCGCAGCGGCCACGACAACGGCCTGCGTGTGAACCGCGCACTCCTGCGCACGCGATTCGGCCGCACGATCACACGCGACCTCGAGCACTGCGCGACCCCGTTGCGGCGCAGCGTGATGGCCGAACTCGAGGCGACCTTCCCCGAGGAGTTCGCACGGACGGCCGGTTCGCGGTTCCGGTCGGCCACGGACATCTCGGTGACCAACAGCCTCTACCATTACTACGCCCTCATGACCGGGCGCGCGGTGCCGACCACCCGACCGCGCACGCGCTATGTGCAGACGACCATGCTCAGCGGGCTGCGGCGCATGGAGCGCCTCGCCGGCCGCGACGAAGTGGACATGTTCTGTCTGAATGACGGCGGCGAAGTCGAGGTTCCGGAAGAGGTCCGGGCCGAGACGGTCCGCGCGACGCTGGAGGGGATGTTCCCCATCCCGGCGCCGTGGGAGCGGCGGGATGTCACCGCCGGGTCAGGGCATCACCGCGCGCCGGGGCCGACCCGCGCGACGGCGAGCTGAAAGGGCGGACCCCCGCGTCGTCGAGCCGGCGTCGCGACTCCTCCGGGTCGATGTACTCCAGAACCTGCGGCACGTCCACCGGGACCACCGCGTGCACCACCGTCTCGTCGTAGACGTGCACCAGATTGTAGGACTGCGCACCGTCCTGCGGCCGGGTGCCGCCGACCGGGACGGTCAAGTCCTGCGCATAACAGGTCGAGGACGCCACCGACACCGGGACGCCCGCGAACGTGGCGAACGTCGAGTAGTGCAGGTGGCCGGCGATGATGGCGCGCACGTCCGTGCCACGCACCACCTCGGCGAGCCGTCGCTGGTCACGCAGCTCCACGGTCGCGGCCAGATCGAGCACGGCGGGCACCGGCGGGTGGTGCATGGCGAGCACCGTCCCCAGCGGGGCGGGCTCGGCGAGCACCTCACGCAACCAGTTTCGCTGCGCCTCCGACACCTCGCCGTGGTGCTGCCCGGGGACCGTGCTGTCGAGAGTCACGATCCGCAGTCCGTCCAGTTCGTCGACCCGGTCGAACGGCGTCGTGTCGCCGCGAAGGTCATCCAGCAACCGCGCGCGGAATTCGGCACGGTCGTCGTGGTTTCCCATGACCCACAGGACGCGGGCACCGAGCGCGGCGGCGGCCGGTTCGACGAGATCGCGCAGTCGCGTGTAGGCGTCCGGCTCCCCCAGGTCGGCGAGATCGCCCGTGAACACCAGGGCGTCCGGGCGCACCCCGGACGCGATGATCTTCTCCAGCGTGCGCGTCATCCGCTCCGCTCCGTCGATCGCGTCGAAGAGACGGTCGCCCGGCGCGCGCAGGTGCGTGTCGCTGAGGTGGAGCAGGGTCCGGTCGGGTGCCGGGTATTCCGCGGTGTGCATCGCTTCATCTCCCACCCCGAGGTCGAGCCGGGGTCGCGGGGAATGTTACCGGGATGTTTCGACCATCGGATGCGAGAACGGTGAATGTTGCGCGAACGTCACCTGTCCGGAGTAGGCCGCTCAGAGCGGCGCGACCTGCGCGATGCGCTGGAAATCGTCGATCGAGAGTTCCTCGCCGCGCGCCGTCGCCGGCACCCCTGCCGCTTCGAGGACCGCCGACGCCGTCGCGGATGTGCCCCCGAGCGTCTCGGCGAGCGCCTGGCGGAGCATCTTGCGTCGCTGCCGGAAAGCCGCATCGACCACGGCGAAAGTGCGCAGACGCTCCTCCTCGGTACCGCGCGGTTCGCTGTCGCGTGAAAAGGCGACCAGCACACTGTCGACGTTCGGGACCGGCCAGAACACCTGTCGCGACACGGTTCCCGCGAGTCGCCACGGGCCGTACCATGCCGCCTTCGCACTGGGCGAACCGTAGACCTTCGACCCGGGCGGGGCCGCCAGGCGCTCGCCGACCTCCGCCTGGACCATGACCACACCACGCTGCAGGTGCGGGAACGTCTCGAGGAAGTGCAGCAGCACCGGCACCGACACGTTGTAGGGCAGGTTCGCGACCAGGACGCTCGGCTCGCCCGGCAACGCGGAGACCCGCAGCGCGTCCGCGCACACCACCTCCAGTGCCCCGGCGGCGACGCCGTGGTCGCGGGCGGTCTCCGGAAGGCGCCCGGCCAGGCGGTGATCGATCTCGACCGCGGTCACGTCCGCGCCCGCCTCGAGGATGGCGAGGGTGAGCGAGCCCAGACCCGGACCGATCTCGACCACGCGCTCCCCCGCACGCACGCCGGCGACGTGCACGATCTTGCGCACGGTGTTGGCGTCGACGACGAAGTTCTGGCCGAGCTTCTTCGTCGGGGTGACGTCGAGCTCGGCGGCGAGGGCGCGGATCTGTCCCGCACCGAGCAACTGCACGGGCATGCGTCTCACTGTAGTCAAGCCCCCGGAGGACGCGTGCGGGGGCGCCGCACGCGGGTCTAGGTGTTCTTCCCACGGAGGTTGTGAGCAGCGTGGCGTGACGGGATAGGGCGAGGACCTCCGGTATCGATATGGGTTACCACACTCATCCCGATCCACGGAGGTCCTCGTGTCTTACGTTACCCATGCTCGTGCCGCGCTCACTGTCGAGGGGCGGATCAAGATCGCCCGGTTGGTGATCGAGGACGGCTGGACGCAGGCTCGTGTCGCGGAGCGGTTCCAGGTCGTCCGTGGCACGGTCTCCAAGTGGGTCGCCCGGTACCGGGCCGGTGGGCGTGCGGCGATGCAGGATCGTTCCTCACGGCCGGTCACGTCGCCGTGGCGGACCTTGCAGCGCACCGAGCGACGCATCCTCGGGTTGCGGGTGAACCGTAGGTGGGGTCCGCATCGGATCGCGTACCACCTGCACCTGTCGCAGTCCACGGTCTTCAAGGTGCTGAAGCGATATGGCGCCCCACTGCTGGGGCAGGTCGATAAGAACACCGGCATCCGGGTGCGCAAACCCAAGCCCGTCCGTTACGAGCGCGAAGCTCCGGGCGAGCTGGTGCACGTGGACGTGAAGAAGCTCGGCCGCATCCCCGACAGCGGCGGCTGGCGCACCCTCGGCCGTTCCTCGGGCCGCAAGCACCGCTCCGGGGTCGGGTACTCGTATCTGCACTCCGCGATCGATGACCACGCCCGCCTGGTCTACTCCGAGATCCTCACCGACGAGCGCAAGGACACCGCCAGCGGGTTCTGGCAGCGCGCGAACGCGTTCTTCGCCGGGCACGGAATCACGGTCCAGCGGGTGATGACGGACAACGGATCCTGCTACCGATCGAAGGCGTTCAACGAGGCGCTCGGTGACGCGGTGAAGCACAAGTACACGCGCCCGTACCGGCCGCAGACAAACGGGAAGATCGAGCGGTTCCACCGCACCCTCGCAGACGAGTGGGCCTACGCCCGCCACTACGACTCAGACCAGCAGCGAGCCGCCACCTACGACACTTGGCTGCACCACTACAATCATCATCGACCCCACACCGGCATCGGAGGCCTCGCACCCATCGACCGCGTCCACAACGTCAGTGGGAAGAACATCTAGGGTGACGGATGTGATGTCACCCGATTCCACCCCCACGGCGGGGTTCTCGCTGAGCAGTTCCTACGGGCGGCGCGCGATCGCGCTGTCCATCGCCGCGGCCGTAGGCGGCTTCCTCTTCGGCTTCGACTCCTCGGTGATCAACGGCGCCGTCGATTCCATCGAGTCCGACTTCGCGCTGAACGATGTGGTCACCGGCTTCGTCGTGGCCATCGCCTTGCTGGGCTGCGCATTCGGCGCCATCCTCGCCGGCACCCTGAGCGACCGCTTCGGTCGCCTGAAGGTCATGCTCATCGGCGCGATCATGTTCTTCACCAGCGCGTTCGGCTCGGGGCTCGCCTTCGGGGTCTGGGACCTCACCTTCTGGCGCCTCATCGGCGGTATCGGCATCGGCATCGCCTCGGTGGTCGCCCCCGCCTACATCGCCGAGGTCGCGCCGCGACAGATCCGCGGAACGCTCGGCTCGCTGCAGCAGCTCGCGATCACCCTCGGTATCTTCGCGGCCCTCCTCTCGGACGCGCTCCTGGCCAGCATCGCCGGCGGCGCGAACGAACCGATGTGGTTCGGGCTGGACGCATGGCGATGGATGCTCCTGGTCGAGGCGATTCCGGCTCTGGTCTACGGGTTGCTGGCTCTGACCATGCCCGAATCGCCGCGGTACCTGATCGCGAAGGGCCGAAAGGACGAGGCGAAGGAGATCTTCTCCCGCCTCATGCCGCCGGATGACCTCGAGATCACAGTCAACGAGCTCGAGAAGAAGATCCAGGCCGACCGGAAGAACTCGGGCGTCTCGTTGCGCGGACCGGTCCTCGGGCTCCAGGGGATCGTGTGGATCGGCATCATCCTGTCGGTGTTCCAACAGTTCGTCGGCATCAACGTGATCTTCTACTACTCGACGACCCTGTGGCGGGCCGTCGGGTTCACGGAGCAGAACTCGCTGATGATCAGCGTGATCACGTCGGTCACCAACGTCCTGGTCACGATCATCGCGATCGTCCTGGTGGACCGTATCGGGCGCAAACCGATTCTGTTGACCGGCTCGGTGCTCATGACGGTGTCGCTCGCGGCGATGGCCGTGTCGTTCGCGTTCGCCGCCGGATCCGGCGACGACGTGTCGTTGCCCGATCCGTGGGGGCCGATCGCGCTCGTGGCCGCCAACCTGTTCGTGATCGGATTCGGCGCATCGTGGGGCCCGCTGGTGTGGGTGCTCCTGGGCGAGATCTTCCCCAGTCGTATCCGCGGCAAGGCGCTCGGTGTCGCCGCCGGCGCGCAGTGGATCGCCAACTTCCTCATCACGGTGAGCTTCCCGGTGATGTCGACCTGGTCGCTTCCGCTCACCTACGGCATGTATGCCACGTTCGCCGCCCTGTCCTTCTTCTACGTCGCGTGGAAGATCCCCGAGACCAAGGGCATGGAGTTGGAGCAGACCGAGACGCTGTTCGCGAAGAAGCCCAAGAGCTGACACCGACCGGCGCGCGCCCGTTCGCGGCGCGGGCTCGCGCCGGTTCAGAAGGGGCCGTAGACCTCGAGGGTGTTCCGGGCCAGTTGCGCACAGAGCTCGTCCACATCGAGTCCCAGCTCGGCCGCCATGAAACGAACCGTGACGGGGATCAGGTACGGGGCGTTCGGGCGCCCGCGATACGGCGTCGGCGTGAGGAAGGGCGCATCGGTCTCCACGAGGATGCGCTCGAGCGGGGTCACGGCGAGCGCATCGCGGAGGTTCTGCGCGTTCTTGAACGTGACGTTGCCGGCGAAGGACAGCCAGTACCCGCGCTCCCCCGCGATGGTCGCCATCTCCTCGTCACCGGAGAAGCAGTGGAACACGGTCCGCTCGGGCGCACCGACACGAAGGAGCGTTTCGAGCACGGCATCGTGCGCGTCTCGATCATGGATCTGCATGGCGATGTCGTGCTTCTTCGCCAGCGCGATGTGGGCTTCGAAGGACGCGTACTGCGCGGGCACCCCGGGCTGGTCGGTCCGGAAGAAGTCGAGCCCGGTCTCCCCGATCGCCCGCACGCGCGGTTGCGCGGCGAGTTCGTCGATGACGGCGATCGCCTCGTCCAGTCGACCCGCCTCCTGGTAGAGCGGCGCCTCGTTCGGGTGGATGGCCACGGCCGCGAGCACGCGCTCGTCGGAGGAGGCAGCCCATGCCGACCACCGGCTGGATTCGATGTCGCCCCCCGCCTGGACCACGCCGACCACTCCGACCTCGGCGGCGCGGTCGAGCTGGTCGGTGAGGCTCAGCGGGTCGTCGCCGTCCTCGATCTCCAAGTGGGCATGGTTGTCGTACACCGCGACGGCGAGCGGCTCGGGCGCCTCCGGATAGCGCGTGTCACGCGCACCCTTCTCCCGGGTCCGCACGTAGGCGCTGGGGTCGGCGCTCACGAGTTCTGCTCGACGCGCGGGAACAGCGGAGCCAGCGCGCTCACCGTGGTACCCGGCGCGAGCACGCCCCATGTGCCGGCGCCGCGGATCGGCTGGGAGGTGAGTGCCCCCAGGGCCGCCTCGGCGCCGAGCGCCTTCCAGAGGATCCCGGTGGCGGCCGGCATCACCGGCGACAGCAGGACCGTGAGCGCGCGCAGTCCCTCGGCGACCGTGTAGAGCACCGTCGCCAGGCGTTCGCGATTCGCTTCGTCCTTGGCCAGAGCCCAGGGCTCGTTCACGGTGATGTACCCGTTGAGTTCGTCGACGATGGTCCAGATGCGCTCGATCGCCTCGTCGATGCGGAACCGCTCCATCGCCGCGTCCGCGGCGGTGGCCGCGTCGGCGACCACGGTCTGGACGGCCCGGTCCGCGTCGGTGTACGTCCCCGGCGTCGGCACGACGCCGTCGAAGTATTTCCCGATCATCGCGACCGTGCGCGAGGCGAGGTTGCCGAACCCGTTGGCCAACTCCGCCTGGTAGCGCGCCGACAGGTCCTCCCACGAGAACGAGCCGTCCTGCCCGAAGGCGATCGCCGACAGGAAGTAGAACCGGTACGCGTCGGAGCCGAACACGTCCGTGATCTCGCTCGGCGCGATGCCGGTCAGCTTCGACTTGGACATCTTCTCCCCGCCGACCAGGAGCCAGCCGTGCGCGAACACACCGCGCGGGACCTCCAGACCGGCGGCCATGAGCATGGCCGGCCAGATCACGGCGTGGAAGCGGAGGATGTCCTTGCCCACGACGTGGTACGCCGGCCAGCGGCGGTCGAACTGTTCGGGGTCGGTGCCGTACCCGACCGCCGTGGCGTAGTTCAGCAGCGCATCCACCCACACGTAGATGACGTGGCTGTCGTCCCACGGCACCTCGATGCCCCAGTCGAAGGTCGAGCGGGAGATCGACAGGTCTTTCAACCCACTGCGCACGAACGAGACGACCTCGTTGCGCGCCGACTCGGGTCGGATGAAGTCGGGTTCTGACGCGTAGAGCTCCAGGAGTCGATCCTGGAACTCGCTCAGTTTGAAGAAGTAGTTCTTCTCCTGCAGCAGCTCGAGGGGTTTCGAGTGGATCGCACAGACCTTCAACCCCTCGAACTCGCCGGTTCCCGGGAGGATCTCCGCCTCGGTCTTGAACTCCTCGCAGCCCACGCAGTAGAGCGCCTCGAACTCGCCCGCGTAGATGTAGCCGCGATCATAGATCGCCTGCACGAACGCCTTCACCCGTTCTTCGTGTCGCTCCTGCGTGGTGCGGATGAAGTCGTCGTTGGCCACGTCCAGGGTCTCCAGCAGCGGGAACCACGACTCGCTGACGAGCCGGTCGACCCACTCCTGCGGGGTGGCCCCGTTCGCCGCGGCGGCACGCATCATCTTCTGACCGTGCTCGTCGGTACCGGTGAGCATCCAGGTGTCGTCACCGGCCTGGCGGTGCCACCGCGCAAGGGTGTCCACGGCGACGGTCGTGTAGCCGTGACCGATGTGCGGCACATCGCTCGGATAGTAGATCGGCGTCGTGATGTAGAAGGATCGGCCGGAAGTCACCCGAGAATTCTAGTTCCCCGCCGCACCGCCCCGCCCCCGTGTGACGGATGCCGCCTCCGGGGTCAGTTCCGGGCGGCGAGCGCGGCCTGGTAAAGGTCGCGGCGGGAGTGGCCGGTCGCCTCGGCGCCCTCGCCGGCGGCATCCTTGAGGCGGACCCCTTCCGCCACGAGCGCGCCGACTTGGGTGACCGCCTCCGCG
>NZTV01000101.1 GCA_002703245.1 Microbacterium sp. | reverse complement strand
GAAGGCGAGCGCCTCGGTGAAGGCGATACCGATGAACATCAGGACCTGCAGGCGACCGGCGAGCTCGGGCTGACGAGCCACGCCCTCGATGGTCTTGCCCACGACGATGCCCACGCCGATGGCGGGGCCGATGGCGGCGAGACCGTAGCCGACGCTCGCGATGGAGCCCGTCATCTCGGCGAGAACCGTAGTTGCGTCCACGGGTGTGTTTCCTTTCGGTTGGGTGGGACGGCGTGTGCCGGCCCGCTCAGTGCTCTTCCGCAACCGCGAGCTGGATGTAGACCGCGGTGAGGATCGTGAAGACGTACGCCTGGAGGAAGGCCACCAGGAGTTCGAAGAGGGTGAAGACGAACCCGAAGGCGAGCGTGCCCGCGCCGAGCACGGTCCACAGGCCTCCGAGGGTGAAGACGAAGTACTGGGTGGCGGAGAAGAACAGCACCAGCATGAGGTGCCCGACGATCATGTTCATCAGCAGACGCAGGGTGAGGGTCACCGGTCGGATGATGAAGGTCGACAGGAACTCGAGCGGGATGATGATGACGTACAGCGGCCACGGCACACCCGAGGGCATGAGGGAGTTCTTGAAGAAGTTGCCGGGGTTCTTCTTGATGCCCGCGTAGATGAAGGTGACGTACGACACGACCGCGAGCAGCAACGGCACCGCGATGACGCTCGTGCCGGCGATGTTGATCCCGGGGATGACGCCCGTCAGGTTCATGAACAGGATCATGAAGAACATCGTCGTGAGGATCGGCAGGAATCGCTGCCCGTCCTTCTTACCGAGGAGATCTTCGGCGATGTTGACGCGGACGAAGTCCAGGCCCATCTCGATGATGTTCTGGAATCGACCGGGGACGATCTTCATCCGGCGCGTTCCGATGAGGAACACGACGATCAGGACGACCGTGGCGAGGAACTGCGCGAGGTTGATGCGCGTGATCTCGAATGCGGTGCCCTCGAAGAAGATTGCCGGAGGGAAGAAGTCCGTGATCGACGGCGGATGGAATTCGTCGTCGGTGGACGTGGCAGTGGCGATCAGTGTCGCAGCTTGAGTGATCAGCGCTGGCTCCAGCTTCGGGGCGACGGTGGGTACCGTGGCGACGATGGTCGGGGAGGGTCATCCGCTGGCACTCATCGAAGAGTGCGCGGGCGCAGGACAACCCTATCAAACTCGCGGAGGCTCCGAGTCCGCCTCCCCCTCCCGGCCGTCCGCGACATCGGATGCCGAGGGGAGCGTGACGTCGCTCACATGCGGGATGCGCATCTTCAACAGCACCGCGACGTCGACCGCCAGCGAGGCGATCACACTGACGACCAGGGCGACGAAGAACACCGTCGGCGCGATCCAGGGCTGATCGCGCAGCACGAGCAGCGCGACGATGAAGACCACGAGCTTGAGGATCCAGCCGCCCAGCACGATGCCGAAGAAGATCGGGACGTACAGGGGGTCTGCGTGCCACCGGTTCGCGATGAGGATGCTCGCGGCGGTGATCCCGAGGAAGACCGCCGCGATCAGCACACCCGCCAGGCCGCTCCACAATCCTTCCGTGCCGGCGACCAGGAGGCCGATCAGCGCCGCGGCGAGAGCCAGCACGACGGTGACGCCACCGGACCACACCAGCGCGGTGCGCAGGATGGGGGTGCTGGAGACGGGGTTGGGGCTCATACGGCTTCCTTAGGGGTGGCGTCGGTGCGGCGGGAGGGGAGGAGGGTGACGACAAGGCATGCGACGACCCCGACGACGCCGAAGGCGACGCCAAGAAGGTAGTCCCCGGGCCATTCCTGCGCGGTCCCGATGTACATCAGCAAGAACGCGAGACTGACCACGGCGGTCCACGCGTAGAAGATCAACACGGCGTCACGGTCGCTGTGCCCCATGTCGAGCATGCGATGGTGCAGGTGCTTGCGGTCGGGTGAGAACGGACTGCGCCCCGCCCCCATCCGCCGGATCACAGCGAGTCCGAAATCGAGCAGCGGAAGGATGACGACCACGATCGGCAACAGGATCGGGATGAACGCACCCAGCAGCTGCGAGCGGCCGAAGACGTCGTTGTCCCCGATGATCGCCGGATCGAGCTGGCCGGTGATCGCGATGGCCGAGGTCGCCATGAGCAGCCCCAGCATGAGCGCGCCGGAATCGCCCATGAACATCTTCGCCGGACTCCAATTCAGCGGCAGGAAGCCGACGCACGCGCCGATGAGAACCGCGGCGATGAACGACGCGAGGTTGAAATAGCTGCTCGCGCCGGTGTCGCGCACCAGCAGATAGGAGTAGGCGAAGAAGACGCCGTTGGCGATGAGGCAGACCCCCGCGACGAGGCCGTCGAGGCCGTCGATGAAGTTGACGGCGTTCATCACCACGACGATGGCGAAAACCGTGATGGTGAAGCTCACCCAGCCGGACCAGACGGCGATGCCGCCGATCGGCAGTGCGTAGATCTGCAGTTCGCCGAACCACGCGATGATCCCGGCGGCGACGAACTGCGCGCCGAGTTTGATCATCCAGTCGAGGTCCCACAGGTCGTCGGCGACACCGACGAGCACAATGAGGGCGGTAGCGGCCAGGATCGCGTAGACGGGCCGCGGGTCGGCCCAGAAGATCTGGAAGAACGGGTGCTGGGAGGACACCAGGAAGGCGGTGACGACGCCAAGGAACATGGCGATCCCGCCCAGCCGTGGCGTCGGCGTCTTGTGCACGTCGCGTTCACGGATGCCGGGGTACAGCTTGAAGCGGAGACTGAGTCGCCACACCGCCCACGAGAGGGCCAGGGTGACCGCCGCCGTGAGCAGCACCGTGAACAGGTACTGCTTCACGAGTCTCCGCCGGACTCCGGTCCGGTCTGGCCGTCCGCCTCGTCCGCCTCGAGGAGGTCACCCAGGACCTCGCGCAAGCGGGCACGAGGGATCGCGCCTTCGCGCAACACCCGGACGACCGGCTCGGGCCCGACGACGAGCGACGTGGCGTCGACGATCGTGGATGCCACCCCGGTCGCGCTGGGTCCGTCGTCGAGGTAGGTGGAGACGCTGCCGCCGAGCATGTTCATCGCATCGAGCACCGTCACTGCGGCCGGCTTGCCGGTGAGGTTCGCACTGGAGACCGCCAACGGCCCGGTCTCCTCCAGCAGTTCCAGGGCGAGCCGGTGGGCGGGCATCCGCACGGCGACGGTGCCCCGGGTCTCACCGAGGTCCCACGACAGGGAGGGTTGCGAGGGGAGGACGATGGTCAGTCCACCCGGCCAGAATTCCTCCACGAGGTCTTCGACGGCCGGTGGGACCTCGGAGACGAGAGCGCGGAGGGTGTTGACGCCGGCGACCAGCACCGGCGGCGGCGATTGACGCCCTCGCCCCTTGGCCTCCAGCAACCGCTGCACGGCGGACGCCGAGAACGCGTCGGCGGCGATGCCGTACACGGTGTCGGTCGGGACGACGATCAGATCGCCGCGACCGACGGCCTGGCGCGCCTGGCGCATACCGGCCAGCAGCTGGGACTGGTCGCGGCAGTCGAAGAGGGAGGACATGACCAGTCGATTCTAGATGCAACCCGTGCACACTCCCCGAAAGCGTCAGGAGCCTCCATCGAGCGCCCACCCCCGGCCGGTGGCGACGCGCCGCACGGTCGCCGCCGACGCGTGAGCCGGTCCGTCAGGGCCGGACCGCGGTGGTCGCGCGGTCGCGCATGGTGAGGTCCGGGTGGGTCGCGGCGGCGCGCCACCCGTCGGTTTCCAGGATCCCGCGGATCGCCTCGCCCTGCCACTCGCCGTGCTCGATGACGATCGAGCCACCGGGGTGGGCCAGACGGAGACCGACGCGACTGAGCACACGTACGACGTCGAGCCCGTCCGGGCCCCCGTACAGCGCCGCAGCCGGGTCGTGGTGGCGCACCTCGGGGTCGCGGGGGATGGCGTCGTCCGGGACGTAGGGCGGGTTCGACGCGACGACCGATACGGTGCCGTCGAGTTCGGGGAACGCGTCGGCGAGGTCGATGAACGCCACGCGCACATTGTCACCGCCGAGGCGCGCGACATTCTCCTTGGCCCACACGAACGCCTCGACGGAATTCTCGGCGGCATGCACCCGTGCGTGCGGAACCTCCGTGGCCATCGCCAGGGCGATCGCCCCGCTCCCGGTGCCGAGGTCGACCGCGACGGGCGAGGCGGACGCGGAGGCCTTCAACGCGTCGATGGCCAGTTGCGCGACCATTTCGGTCTCGGGCCGGGGCACGAACACCCCCGGGCCGACGGCGAGCTCGAGCGAGCGGAACGGTGCGCACCCGGTCAGATGCTGAAGCGGCATACGGGTTGCGCGCCGTTCGACGAGATCGAGATAGCGCGCGGACGCGGACTCGGGCAGCTCGTCTCCGCGGATGGCGGCGGCCTGCACGCCGCCGCGTGAGAGGCCGAGGACGTGGCCCAGGAGCAACTCCGCGTCGACCGCGGGATCGGCGATCCCGGAGCCGGCGAGGCGTTCCGCGGCACCGCGCAGCGCATGCGAGACCGAGTCGGGTGGGGGCAAGGGGGGCATGACGTCCCAGCTTAGGCGGGCTTGCGCCCCCGCGAACGGGCCCGGCATCCCTGTTGCGACATATTCGGGCTCCTCCCCCGTCACCTCGCCTAGGCTCGAGGTGTTCCGAACGAACCCGCCGACCCCGAAAGGCCCGCTATGCCCGGCATCCATTCCGACATCACCTCCGCCTTCGGTGACACCCCCCTCGTCCGGCTCAACCGGGTGGCCGAAGGCACCGAGGCGAACATCCTCGCCAAGCTCGAGTTCTACAACCCCGCCTCCAGCGTCAAGGACCGTCTCGGCATCGCCATCGTCGACGCCGCCGAGGCCTCCGGAGACCTGACCGCCGGGGGGACGATCGTCGAGGCCACCAGCGGCAACACCGGCATCGCCCTGGCGATGGTCGGCGCCGCACGCGGCTACAAGGTCGTCCTCACGATGCCGGCGTCGATGTCGAAGGAGCGCCGCATGCTCCTGAAGGCGTTCGGCGCGGAACTGGTCCTCACCGACCCGGCCAAGGGCATGAAGGGCGCCGTCGAGGAGGCGGAGGCCATCGCCGAGAAGACGCCCGGCGCGATCCTCGCCAAGCAGTTCGCCAACGAGGCCAACCCCGCCATCCACCGCAAGACCACCGCCGAGGAGATCCTGCGCGACACCGATGGGGCGGTCGACTACTTCGTCGCGGGCATCGGCACCGGAGGCACGATCACCGGCGTCGGGCAGGTACTCAAGGAGAAGGTGCCCGGCGCGCAGGTCATCGCCGTCGAGCCGAAGGACTCGCCGCTGCTGACCGAGGGCACGCCCGGCCCCCACAAGATCCAGGGCATCGGCCCGAACTTCGTGCCCGCGATCCTCGACCGTGACGTGATCGACGAGGTCATCGACGTCGAACTCGACGATGCGTTGCGCGTGGCGCGCGAGACCGCCGCCAAGGACGGGATCCTCGTCGGCATGTCCAGTGGCGCGGCGATCTGGGCAGCCCTGCAGGTCGCCGCCCGTCCCGAGGCCGCCGGCAAGAACATCGTGGTCATCATCCCCTCGTTCGGCGAGCGGTACCTGTCCACCCCGCTGTACGCCGACCTCGTCGAGGACTGACCGGATGGGCCTGTGGTCGGACGCGCGCGAGGACCTCGCCGCCGCGAAGCTGCGCGACCCCGCAGCGCGCTCGGCGATGGAGATCGCGTTGCTGTACCCCGGGCTCCATGCCGTCTGGGGCCACCGGGTCTGGCATGCCCTGTGGGTGCGGCGGCTTCGCTTCGTCGCGCGCGCCGGCTCGCAGCTGACCCGGTGGCTGACCGGCATCGAGATCCACCCCGGCGCGACGATCGGCCGGCGCTTCTTCATCGACCACGGAATGGGAGTGGTCGTGGGTGAGACCGCCGAGGTCGGTGACGACGTGATGCTCTACCACGGCGTCACCCTCGGCGGTCGACAGCGCTCCGGCGGCAAGCGTCACCCCACGCTGGAGGACGGCGTCGCCGTGGGGGCCGGTGCAAAGATCCTCGGCCCGATCACGGTCGGAGCCGGAAGCGTGGTCGGTGCGAACGCCGTGGTCACCAAAGACGCCCCCGCCGACAGCATCCTGGTGGGAGTGCCCGCCAAGCCACGCCCCCGCTCCGGTGAGATCGACACCCGCGCGCTGCTGGCCGCGCCGGAGTACGTGATCTGACCCGGCGGGGTGCCCTCAGGAGTCGCCGGCGAGAGCGGCCAGGCGCGCCTCCTCGTCGGCGATGATCGCCGACTCGATGACGGGCTCGAGCGCTCCGTCCATGACATGGTCGAGGTTGTAGGCCTTGTACCCGGTGCGGTGGTCGGCGATGCGGTTCTCGGGGAAGTTGTAGGTGCGGATCCTCTCGGAGCGGTCCATACCCCGGATCTGCGACCTGCGGGCGTCGGCCGCCTGCGCGTCCAACTCCTCCTGCTGACGGGCCAGAAGCCGCGCCCGGAGCACGCGCATACCGGCCTCGCGGTTCTGCAGCTGCGACTTCTCGTTCTGCATCGACACCACGATCCCGGTCGGCACGTGGGTGATGCGCACGGCCGAGTCGGTGGTGTTCACCGACTGTCCCCCGGGCCCGGAGGACCGGTAGACGTCGATCTTGAGGTCGTTCGGGTTGATCTGGATCTCGTCCGGCTCATCGACCTCGGGGAACACGAGCACACCGGTGGTGGATGTGTGGATGCGCCCCTGGGACTCGGTCGCGGGCACGCGCTGCACACGGTGGACGCCACCCTCGTACTTCAGGTGCGCCCACACCCCCTGGGCGGGGTCGGATGAGGAGCCCTTGATCGCGACCTGCACGTTCTTGTAGCCGCCCAGGTCGGACTCGTCACGCTCGAGCAGTTCGGTCTTCCAGCCCTTCGAGGTCGCGTACTGCACGTACATGCGCAGCAGATCGGCGGCGAACAGTGCGCTCTCGGCACCGCCCTCCCCCGCCTTGATCTCCATGATCACATCACGCGCATCGTCGGGATCGCGCGGGATCAACAGACGCCGGAGCTTCTCCTGCAACCGTGCATGCTCCTCCTCCAACGAGGGGATCTCCTCGGCGAAGGCGTCGTCCTCGCGGGCGAGCTCGTGCGCGGCGGCCAGATCGTCCGCGGAGGCCGTCCACGCCTCATAGGCGCGAACGATCCGCGACAACTCCGCATACCGACGGTTCACGCGCTTGGCGCGCGTCGCGTCGGCGTGCACGGCCGGATCGGAGAGTTCGCGCTCGACGTCGCGATACTCCTCGATCAGCCCCTGGACGGACTCGAACACGCCGACCTCCGCGGGTCAGCGGATGCTGTTGTCGGACCCGTGCGCGCCGTTGCCCCCGTGGGCGGGTGCGGGGATCGACTTCTGCATCTGCACGAGGAACTCGACGTTCGACTGGGTCTCTTTGAGCTTGCCCAGCACCACCTCGAGGGCCTGCTGCGGTTCGAGGCCGGCGAGGGCGCGGCGCAGCTTCCAGGTGATCTTGACCTCATCGGGCGACAGGAGCATCTCCTCGCGCCGGGTGCTCGACGCGTTGACGTCGACCGCCGGGAAGATCCGCTTGTCGGCAAGCTGGCGGTTCAGGCGCAATTCGCTGTTGCCGGTGCCCTTGAACTCCTCGAAGATGACATCGTCCATCTTCGACCCCGTCTCCACGAGCGCCGTGGCGAGGATCGTGAGCGACCCACCGTTCTCGATGTTGCGGGCGGCACCGAAGAAACGCTTGGGCGGGTACAGCGCCGACGCGTCGACACCGCCGGTGAGCACGCGGCCCGAGGTGGGCGCGGAGATGTTGTACGCCCGGCCCAGTCGGGTGATCGAATCGAGGAGCACGACCACGTCGCGGCCGAGCTCCACCAGGCGCTTGGCACGCTCGATGGCCAGCTCTGCCACGGTGGTGTGGTCCTCGGCGGGGCGATCGAAGGTCGAGGCGACAACCTCACCCTTCACGCTGCGCTGCATGTCGGTGACCTCTTCGGGGCGCTCGTCGACGAGCACGACCATGAGGTGCACCTCCGGGTTGTTCTGCGCGATCGCGTTCGCGATCTGCTGCAGCACGATCGTCTTGCCCGCTTTGGGCGGTGCGACGATGAGGCCTCGCTGGCCCTTGCCGATCGGCGCGACCAGGTCGATGATCCGCTGCGTCAGCTTCTCCGGCGCCGTCTCCAGACGCAGCCGGTCCTGCGGGTAGAGCGGGGTGAGCTTGCCGAATTCGACGCGGTCTGCGGCGTCGTCGACCGACAGTCCGTTGATGGCATCGACCTTCACCAGCGCGTTGTACTTCTGGCGGCCGGACTGCTCCCCCTCGCGCGGCTGCTTGATCGCGCCGACGACGGCATCGCCCTTGCGGAGGTTGTACTTCTTGACCTGGCCGAGCGAAACGTAGACGTCGCTCTGTCCGGGAAGATAGCCGGTGGTGCGCACGAACGCGTAGTTGTCGAGGACATCCAGGATCCCCGCCACGGGGATCAGGACGTCGTCTTCACTGATCTCGGTCTCGAACTCATCGCCGGTGTTCTGGCCGCGGCGCTTGTTACGCTGCCGACCGCGTCCGGAGCCCTGACCGGACTCGTCGTCACCGTCGTTCTGCGCGTTCTGGTTCTGACCGTTCTGGTTCTGACCGTTCTGGTTCTGACCGTTCTGGCCGGAGTTCTGGTTCGCGTTGCGGTTGCGGTTGCGGTTCCGGTTGCGGTTGCGGCCGCGGCCCGAACCCTCACCGTCCGAAGAGTCCTGCCCGTTGCCGGACTCGTCCGCGTCGCCGCCGTTGCGGCCGGCGTCGCTCTTTCCGCCCTCGTTCTTGGCGGAGTCGGAGTTCGCAGACTCGGTCGTGGCCGCGTCGTCCTCGGCGGAAGAGTTCTTGGCGGAGGCGTTCTTGTTCGACGCGCGCTTCGGGGCGCCGCTCTTCGGGGCGTCGGAGTCCGAGGCACCCGTCGCTCCGGCATCCGTGGCAACGGCATCCGACGGGGCGGACTCGCCCGCGGCGCCGTCGGTTGCGGATACGTCGTCGGCGGGAGTGGCGGAGTCGGTCGGCTCCTCCTTCACCGCGGCCTTGCCGCGACCCTTGCGGGCACGCACGGGCTTCTTCGCCGGCTGCTCGGCGGCGGCGTCACCGTCGCCCGCGTCGGCGGCGGGCGCCGCATCGGCGGCCGGAGCATCGCCGGAATCGGCGGCTGCCGACTCGTCTGCCTTCGGAGCGTCGGTGCTCTTGGCACGGCGCGGGGCGCGCTTTCGCGGCGCCTTGGCCGGTTTCTCTTCGGCGGGGGCTTCAGCGGACGAGGCGGCCGGCGCGGACTCGGCCTGCACGGACGAAGCCTCGGCCGGGCTCGACGCGCCCTCGGCCGGAGCCGTAGCGGATGCCGACGCCGTATCGGTGGACGCCTCAGCGGCGTCGTTGTGGATCTCGGAGATGGACTCCACGAGTTCTCCCTTGTAAGCGATTGGATTGCGCGACCGCACGCGCGCAGAGAAGGTCCCCGGCTTCCCCCGAAGGATCGGGTGCCGCGTGCCGATTCAG
>NZTV01000100.1 GCA_002703245.1 Microbacterium sp. | reverse complement strand
TCACTGTCTCAACACAGTGCGCGCCTCGAGGGACTCGAACCCCCAACCTTCTGATCCGTAGTCAGATGCTCTATCCATTGAGCTAGAGGCGCAGGACCTTCACGCGAAACGGCGCGAAGGCCGAGGGCCAGCCTACATCACGTTTCGGTCGGTGGCGAATCGAGGGCGGCGGCGACATCCTCGGGATCTTCCACGGTCCCGACGGCGGAGGGACCCACCCGGCGACGGTGGGCGGCGAGCTTCGGCAGGTCCACCAGTCGCAGCGTCTGCATACGCGCGGCACGCATCTTGGCGTAGTCGGGTTCGAGATCGGGACGCGCACCCTCGGCGACGAGTCGGCGCTGCAGATTCGATTCGACGTCGCCCCACGCGGCTTGTCGCGCGTCGGCGACGAGTGCGCCGATCGCCTCCGGGTCATCGGCCCGCTCCCGCAGGACCTTGGCGACCCCGTTGTACTGCCGCTGACGGCGCCGGAGATTGCGGGTGTCGCGGTCACGGTAGTCGTGGGTGCTCCCCGGATCCGAGTACTTCCCCCACGCCTTCTTGCGTTGCTTGCGCGCGAGATCCGCCGCCGCCTCCTGCTCGGTGGCCAGTGCGAGCAGGGTCTCCCGCGCGAACGGGGCGACGCGTTCGGGGTCGAACGGCTCGTTGCGCGCGATGGTGTCGACGAGGATGCGGTTGCGCACCGTCAGCCGGGCGGCGGCCGCGGCGATCGAAACGCCCTCCGCGATCGCGTCTGCGTTGCGTCCCATGTACGCGCACCTCCCCCTCCGATCGTATCGTCAGCCCCGACAGCGATCCTGGATGCGACCGATGCGCGCGCATCGACGCCCGTCGGTGTCGGACAGAATGGACGCACGCGATGACGCGACGAAGCGGAGGACGACGATGACCCGACGAGCACACCTCGATGTGCGAGACCGCACCGCCGTGATCACCGGCGCCGCCAGCGGGATGGGCGCCGAAGCCGCCCGACGCCTGGCGGCCCGCGGCGCCCGGATCGCACTGATCGACCGCAACGCCGAAGGACTGGAGTCGGTCGCACGGGATCTGCGCGGCCGCGGCCACACCACCCACACCGTCGACCTCACCTCCGACGACGCCGTCACGGAGATGGCGGCGGAGATCACCGCCTCGCATCCTCGCGTGCAGTCTCTCGTCACGTGCGCGGGATCCTCGATGCTCGGCGACATCGATCAGCTCACGATGGACGAGATGCGGTGGTTGATGGATGTGAACCTGTGGGGCACGGTGAATGTGACCAAGGCTCTGCTCCCGGCGCTGCGGCGCGAGCCGGCCGCGCACATCACGCACCTCGTGAGCATCTACGGCCTCGCCGCCCCCGCCGGCCGCATCCCCTATGCGATGAGCAAGTTCGCCGTGCGCGGCTTCACCGAAGCACTGCGCCACGAACTCGAGCGCTCCTCGGTGACGGTGGGCGCGGTGTACCCGGCCGGGGTGAAGACCGGCATCATCTTGCACGGCCGGTACGCCGCCGCGGTGGATCCGGATGTCGCCGCGCGTGCCGCTGCGGCGCAAGCGGCGATGTACCACACCGAGCCCGGCGACGCGGCGGAACGGATCGTCCAGGCCACGATCCGACGGCGGGCACGAACCATGATCGGTCGCGAAGCACGCTTGGTGGACATGCTCGCACGGGCCACCCCGACGCACTACTGGTCGGCGATGCGCCGTCCCTTGAAAGAGGCCGTGGACACCACGACGCCCGCCGCCTGAGCGACAGGCGTCGTGATACGGCTCAGACGGGCTTGGTGTAGGTGGACTTGTCGAAGCCGACGATGAAGTAGCCGACGAAGGCGAACATCCACAGCAGGAAGAACGAGAACACGCCCCCCTTGCCGAACGCCTTGCCCGTGCGGAACGCGACGATGATCGAGAAGACGAGGTTCACGATCGGGATGAAGTACAGCAGGCCGAGCCACGCGGAGAATCCCGCGACCTTGACCAGCACGAACATGTTCACGATCGGGATGATCGCGAGCCAGCCGGGGTAGCCCGCCTTGGAGAAGACCTTCCACAGTGCGACCGCGAGCAGCACGTAGAAGGCGAGCCAGGCGAAGCCGAAGCCGGTGAAGACGGCGAGGCCGCCCGCGGGGTCGGTGTCGTAGGTGACGATGTCGGCGAAGGTGTTCATGGGCACGACATTACTGAGAATCGGCTGTGAGCGGTGGGATATTTCGGGACGGACCCCGAGGGGCTAGCGGCCAACCCGTCCCGTCGCAACCCCACCCGCGCGAAGGCCGCCCCGGATTAGCGTCGAGACCGGGCCCACAAGGACCCGCGAGCCTTTCGAGAAAGGGAGTGACTCATGGGATTCATGGATGACGCGAAGGACACCGCTCAGACCGCCGGCCGCAAGGCGGGCGAGGCCTGGGAGGACACCAAGGACCGCATCGACGACAAGGTCGACGAGATGAAGGCCGAGTCCGAGGTCAAGAAGGCCGAAGCCGAACGCGACTCCGTCGAGGCGAAGAACGAAGCGAACGAGCGGATGCGGGAGAACTGACCCCGCCACCGACGAAGGGCCACGGGAATACCCGTGGCCCTTCGTCGCGGCCCCGCGATCTGGCGCCGCAATCGATCACTCGATGGCGGCGATCCGCCACGAGGCCGTGGCTTCCTGCGCCGGGTCCAGCACGATGAGCCCGGCGTCGTAGTCGTAGGCCGCGGCGTTGAACGCGTCGGGCGCGCACGTCATGGGTTCGACCGCGAGACCCAGGCGGCTCTCCGCGGCATCGGGCCGGTCTGCGGTGTGTACCTGCACCCACGCGCACGCCTGGCCCCATTGCATGAGCACTCCGGTGCCGTCCTCGGCGGTCAGTCTCACCGTCGCCAGACCCTCGCCGTCCCACCGGAGAGCCGTGTAGGCATGGTCGATCTGGGCGGCGTCGATTCGGCGCGCCGTGCGGAAGTCGAAGCGCGCGGGATCGTCAGCGTCGACATCGCGGAGCACGGTGGGGATGAGTCGGTCGTCGGTGACCGCCAAGACGCGGTCGGCCGGGAGCTCGAGCGTCCAGTGGTCGACGCGGCCGTCGCCCGCGACGAGGTACGGGTGCGGGCCCGTGCCCCACGGCGCCGGCTCGTCGGAGTCGTTCCGGACCGTCACGGACTGGGTCAGCCCGTCCGCCCCGAGGGTGACGGTGGTGCGCACCACCAGCCGCCACGGATACGCCGTCTGCGGTTCGATGACCGCTTCAAGAGCGACGTGGTCGGTCCCCTTGTCGACGGCGTCGAAGTCGAGCCACGCCGCCAGTCCATGCAGCGCGTGTGAGCGGGCGGGCTCGGTAAGGGCCAGCTGGAACTCGCGGCCCCCGAAGGAGTACACGCCGTCCACCACACGATTCGGCCACGGCGCGAGCGTGGCGCCACGGTACGCGGGCCTGACCTCGTCTGCGGTGAACGGGACGACGAGGTCCCGCCCCGCATGGGTGAACGCGCGCAGCGTGGCCCCGATGCTCGTGATCACCGCCTCGTAGTCACCTGCCCGGAGGGAGTGCTGGATGCCGGAGACGGGTGTTCGTGCCATGTTCACAGTCCTTGTGCGAGTCGGAAGTACGCCTGATTCCACCGCAGCTCCTGCTGGAAGCCACGCACGGTGGTCCCCTCGTCGATGACGACGAGCTCCGTGCGCGCGATCTCGGCGAAGTCGCGGAAGACCTCGAGCCCGACGGCGGTCGTCATCACAGTATGGTGGGCAGCCCCCGCCGTCAGCCAACAGGCCGCCGACGTGGCGAAATCCGGTGCGGGCTTCCACACGGCGCGACCCACCGGCAGCCGGGGCAGGTCGGGGGCATCGACGTTCTCGACGACGTTGGCCACGAGGCGGAACCGGTCTCGCATGTCGCTCATCGCGACGACGAGCGCCGGGCCGGGATCGGCGGTGAAGACCAGGCGCACCGGGTCGTCCTTCCCCCCGATGCCCAGCGGATGCACCTCCAGCCGGGCCTTCTGTGAAGACAATGACGGGGACACCTCGAGCATGTGCGCGCCGAGGATTCGCTCGTTGCCGGGAACCAGGTCGTACGTGTAGTCCTCCATGAGCGAGGCGCCACCGGGAAGCCCCGAACCCATCACGTTCGCTACGCGCACGAGTATCGCGGTCTTCCAGTCGCCCTCCGCACCGAACCCGTACCCCTCGGCCATCAACCGCTGAACGGCCAGTCCGGGGAGCTGCGTGAGGGACCCGAGGTCTTCGAAGCTCGTCGTGAACGCGCCGAATCCGCCCTCCTCCAAGAACGAGCGCAACCCGATCTCGATCGCCGCACCGTCACGCAAGGACCGGTGCCGGCCGCCACCCGGCAGTAATTCAGGCTGCACGTTGTAGAGGTCCGCGTATTCCTGCACCAGCGCGTCGATCGCGCGCGGCTCAGCCTGCGTTACGGCCCGGGCCAGGTCGTTGACCCCCCAGGTGTTCACCTGCACACCGAAGCGCAGTTCGGCCTCGGTCTTGTCGCCCTCGGTGACTGCGACGTAGCGCATGTTGTCGCCGAACCGTGCGAGCTTCAAGGTGCGCGAGGCAGCCCACCCCGCACACGCCCGTTGCCAGTCCTCGACCTGCTGGCGGACCGCGGGGTCAGACACGTGGCCGACGACCGTCTTGCGGGCGACGCCGAGCCGCGTCTGGATGTACCCGAACTCGCGATCGCCGTGTGCCGCCTGGTTGAGGTTCATGAAGTCGAAGTCGATCGAACTCCACGGCAGCTCGCGGTTGGCCTGCGTGTGCAGGTGGAGCAGGGGCTTCTGCAGGGCGCCGAGCCCGCCGATCCACATCTTCGCAGGGCTGAAGGTGTGCA
This sequence comes from Microbacterium sp., assembly GCA_002703245.1. GTDB lineage: Bacteria > Actinomycetota > Actinomycetes > Actinomycetales > Microbacteriaceae > Microbacterium > Microbacterium aquimaris. The sequence continues at coordinate 33,919 of NZTV01000100.1, read as the reverse complement.
TCCACGCCATGACGCCGATCACGTCGTCGCGTGCGTTGACCTCGAGGGCGAGGCGACGGATGCTGTCTGCGTCCTTCAGCACCGGCTTCCACACGACTCTCACCGGCAGGTCGGCGAGGCCCGCGACGACGGCCTGGGACTGGCCGGCGACCTGTCGCAGGGTGTCCTCGCCGTACAGACTTTGACTTCCCGTGACGAACCAGATCTCGTAACCCGCGAGGGTGGTGGATAGCGGCGTGCGGCTCATGGCTGGTCCTTCGATGCGGGAGTGGATGGTCACAAGGCGGCGACGGCCGCCGCCTCGACGGCGAGGCCGGCGGCATAGCGGTCGAGGTAGAGGGCGAATCCGGCGACGTCGGCGGGTTCGGGATGGGTGGTGTCGATCTGGAGACCGGCGAACACGCGCTCGTCGAGGTAGGCGGAGAGAGCAGACCGGTCACCCTGCACGCGGTACGCGGCGAGCACGGCCATCCCCCACGCGCCCCCCTCTGCCGCGGTGTCGCCCACGGCCACGGGTGTGTCCAGTGCCGCGGCGAGGAAGCGCTGCGCGACACCGGCGGTACGGAACATGCCGCCGTGCGCGTGCATCCGGTCGATGCCCACCCCTTCACCCTCGAGCACGCGCATGCCGAGGGCGAGGGTGCCGTAAACGCCGTAGATGTGGGCGCGTATGACGTTGCCCAGGCGGAAGTCGCTGTCGGGGGTGCGGACGAACAGCGGCCGACCTGCCCCGAGCCCGACCATCGGCTCCCCCGCGAGGTGGTTGTACGCCAGTAGACCTCCGGCATCCGACGCACCGTCGAGGGCTTCGGTGAACAGCACGTCGAACACGGCGTCGGCGCCCATCGGTGTTCCCGCCGCGGTCGCGAACCGTTCGAACATCCCCGCCCACGCGGCGAGCTCGCCGGCGCCGTTGTTGCAGTGCACCATCGCGACCGGATCACCGGCGGGCGTGGTCACGAGGTCGAGTTCGTCGTGGGCCTCCGAGAGGGGATGCTCGAGCACGACCATCGCGAAGATACTGGTCCCCGCGCTGATGTTCCCGGTGCGAGGCGCCACCGCGCCGGTGGCCACCATCCCGGTGCCCGCGTCGCCTTCGGGCGGGCAGAGCGGCACACCCGCCGGGATCGCCCCGTCAGGGTCGATCAGCGCCGCTCCCTCTGCGGTGAGGCGTCCGGCGCCGGCTCCCGCCGGAAGCGGCTCGGGGAGGAGCAGGGGCAAGTCGATCTGCGGTGCGAGCGCCCGATATCGGGCGAGGAGATCGGGGTCGTAGACCATGCTGCCGGAACCGATCGGGAACATGCCCGACGCGTCACCGACGCCGAGGACGTGCGCGCCGGTCAGACGGCGGTGCACATACCCGGCGAGGGTGGTCACCGATGCGATCGCCGGGACGTGGTCCTCGCCGTCCCGGACCGCCTGATGCAGGTGGGCGATCGACCACCGCAACGGGATGTTCACCCCGAAGGTGTCGGCGAGTTCGGCCGCGGCGTCGCCGGTGTGGGTGTTGCGCCACGTGCGGAAGGGGACGAGCAGCGATCCGTTTTCGTCGAAAGCGAGGTATCCGTGCATCATCGCCGAGACCCCGATGGCCACGATCTCAGGCACACCGCCGTCGAGGGCGCGGGCCTGCGTGAGCAACTCCGCGACGGCCGCGCGCAGTCCCGACCACACCTCGTCGAGGTCGTAGGTCCACAGACCCTGCTCGAGCCGGTTCTCCCACGCGTGGGATCCGGTCGCGAGCACGGTCGCCGGGTCCTCCGTATCGACGAGGCAGGCTTTGATCCGGGTCGAGCCGAACTCGATCCCGAGCGCGCCCTTCATCGATGCACCCCCGCGGCATCCGGGCTTTCGTCGTGGTGGCGGTCGGCGTGGCGGCGTTCGTCGCAGGGCTGACCGTACACGTTCTGATAGCGCGCGTAGAGCGCGTCGATCTTCTCCTGCGAAATCGGCAGCAGCGGGCCGGCTTCGCGGGCGAGGTGGACCGTGCGCGCGGCGTCTTCGCACATCACCGCGGCCTTGACGGCGTCCTTCGCGCTCACCCCGATCGTGAAGGGGCCGTGGTTCTGCATCAGCACCGCGCGCGAGCGGTGCCCCCGAAGGGTGTCGACGATGCCGCGACCGATCGAGTCGTCACCGATGATCGCGAACGGCCCGACGGGGATGGGGCCGCCGAACTCGTCGGCCATCCCGGTGATGACGCACGGGATCTCCTCCCCGCGAGCGGCCCACGCCACGGCATAGGTGGAGTGGGTGTGCACGACTCCTCCGACCTCGGGCATGTTCCGGTACACGTAAGCGTGTGCCGCGGTGTCGCTCGACGGGCTGCGGTCGCTGCCGGGCGTACCCGGGACGGCGACCCCGTCGAGGTCGCACACGATCATGTTCGCGGGCGCGAGGTCGGCGTAGGAGACACCGGAAGGCTTGATGACGAACAGGTCGGCACCGGGGACTCGGCCCGAGACGTTCCCCCCGGTCCACACGACCAGTCCGTATCGCACGAGCTCGTCGTGCAGCCGAGCGATCTCGGCCCGTGTCGCATCGACGGCGGCCTGGATCTCGGCGGTGAATTCGGTCACGGGGTCCTCCGTCGGGTCTCGTCCTCGGCCGCCTCGTCGCGTCCGTTCCGCACCGGCGACAGGAGTGTTGCCGGTATCGTGAATGTTACCGGTAACAATGTACCGGTAGGCGCGGGGTTCCGCCACACCATGGCACGAGGTCGCTCAGCCGCGCGGAGACGCCGCGGAGGCACGGGCGACGAGCACCGGCGGGCCGGGCGGCGCCACGCTGTCCCCCCGCACGGCGGCGACGGCTCGGCGCGCCTCCCCGGCGAGATCTATCCGCACGGTCGTGAGCGCCGGCCGGTAGAACGCGGCGTCGGGGTTGTCGTCGAAACCGACGACGCTCACATCCTCCGGCACCGACAGACCGGCATCTCGAAGTCCGGCGATCAGCCCGAGTGCCATCTGATCGTTCGCCGCGACGACGGCGGTGGGGCCGCCCGGCGCACGGACTGCGGCGGCGACCGCACCCGCACGCGCGGATCCGGTGGCGGCCCGCCAATCGCCCGCCCACGACGTGGCGGCGGCACCATGGACGGCGAGCGCCTGTCCCACACCGTCGGCGCGGGCACGGGCCTCGAGCCAGTCGGCGGGGCCGGCGAGATGGGCGATGCGCCGATGCCCGAGGGCCCACAGGTGCTCCACGGCCAGCGCCGCCCCCTCGCGCTGACGGTCGTACCCCTCGCCGATGTGCAGCGCTGTCACCGGTACGTCGCGGTGGACATCGACGAGCGCCGCGAGCGAGCCCTCGTGCGGGGCGAGCACGACGATGCCGTCCACTCCCTGGGCCCGAAGTCTCGCCGCCGCGTCGATGACCGACGCGGTGTCATCGGCGTCGGCGTACGCGGTCGCGATCCAACGATCCGCCTCGCGGGAGGCTTTCTCCAGAGCAGCGACACCGACGGCGGGACCGTACAGTGCGGCGTCCGAGGCGATCACACCGATCGTCCTCGTCGTACGGGTACCGAGGGCCCGGGCGGCGTTGTTCACGCGATAGTCGAGCTCGGCCATCGCCGCGAGCACGCGCTCGCGCGTCTCGGGACGGATGTGGGGGTGGTCGTTGATGACCCGCGAGACGGTCTGGGTCGACACGCCGGCGCGCTCGGCGACCTGGCGCACACCGACGCGTGCGGGATCGATGCGCCCCGGGCGCGACGTGCCGTTCATGACATCCTCACCGTAGCGCGGCCCACCGATTCCCCCGTTCGGCCGTCACGACACGCGGACACATGCGCGGAACATCCGCGGGAAGTGACTGCGGAACCCACAGCTGCACCCGCGGGAAGTGACTGCGGATCCGGGACGGGTGTCCGTTACGTGAACGCCAGGACCTCGTCTCCCCAGCCGGCGCGGAGGGTCGCGTCCAGGTCGTCGACGACACGGTCGACGCCGTCGATGACGAGCGTCGCGCGTCGGTCTTCGTCGAAGGGCGGCCAGGAGACGGCGTCCGCCGCGTCGGGGGCGTCGCCGTGCGCGAACGCGGTCCACCGGCGCATGACACGGTGCGAGATGCGCTGCGCCGCATGCCGACCACCGAGGCGGAACACCGGGCCCTTCGTCGGACCGTCGACCGCGCCCCACACGTAGGGCAGTTCGCTGCCGTGCGTCGCGCCGAGGCCCACCATCCGCAGGAACGGCGTCGCGTGGTCGAAGCGGTAGAGGTACGTGGGGGCGACGCGGGAGTGCCCCTCGACGGCCCACAGCGTCGGCATCCGGAACCCCACATCTCGCGCGATGCCGAGACCCATCGCGCGATGCCTGGTGTCTTCGTACGCCGCGCGCACCTGTTCCATCTCGGGGAGGGTCAGCAGCGGATCCTCGACCTTGAGATCGACGAACATTCGATCGATCTGCTCATCGGTGATCGGCAGCAGCGGGGATTTCATGAACCGGAAGAAGGACGCCTCATCCTTGTTCGTGCCGATCAGCAGCGGCACCGGCAGCGCCCGGCCTTCGGCCAGGACGGTGATCGGCGACTCGGGCACGAGGTCGCCGTCGATGATCGGCGAGAACGCGATGGTTCCCGGATCCGCCGCCGGGATCTGGGCGAACACGCGTGTGGCGGCATCCACGATGCGCTCCGCGGGGACATCCCTGAGCCGCGCCGGATCGTGCTCGCCGAGGAGGGAGAGGAACCGGTCGGCGACACGCTGCGACCGCTCGCGACCGTACACGCTCGAGACCGGGGAGGACTCCGCGATGACACGGTGCACGAGGCCCTCCGCGCGCGGCGTCGCCAGCAGCGTCGTGACCAGTCCCCCGCCCGCGGACTCCCCGAACACCGTCACCCGCGCGGGGTCGCCGCCGAAAGCCTCGATGTTCTCGTGCACCCACTCGAGCGCCGCCAGGACGTCCTTCAGCGCCAGGTTGCCGTCGAAGACGTGGTCGCCGGAGCTGAAGCCCGACAGGTCGAGGAATCCGAGTCCGCCGATGCGGTAGTTGATCGTGACCACCACCACGTCGCCCGCCGTCGCGAGCCGTCTCGCGTCGTAGAGCGGCTGGCTGCCCGAACCGAACGTGTAAGCGCCGCCGTGCACCCACACCATCACCGGCAGCCCGTGCGGATCCGCGTCTGCGGGCACCCAGACGTTCAGGAACAGGCAGTCCTCGTCCATGACCGGATCGGGACCGAGGTCCATCGCCTTGTTCACCTGCTGCGGAGCCACCGCCCCGAAGCGCGTCGCATCCACCGGCCCTTCGGGGGCGGGCACGGGGCGCGGGTCGCGCCAGCGGGCTTCGCCGACCGGCGCCTGGGCGTAGCGGATACCGGCGAACAGGCGGACCCCGTCGCGCACCGTCCCCGTGAACGCGCCGGCCGCGCACCGCACCACCGGTTCGTCCCCGGTCGATTCCCCGCTCTGGCTCATCGGTCACCCTCCATCGGCTCGCCTGCGACAGGCGAGCATCCATCATGGCGGGTCGATGGGCACCGACGCCATCGGCGAAACCGACTGTTCACCGACGGCTCCGCCCAGTACGCGCCCAGCCGAGCCGGGTACTCTGGGCCACACATCCCGGATGTGTATCTACCTGGAGGCCGCGCGGCCTGCCAAGGCGGCACGAGTCGTCGCAGACCGCGGCGCACATCCACGGCGTCCGGCCGTGGCAGGAACACAGGAAAGATGTATTCGAGCGTCACCCCCGAGACGCCGGCGCAGAAGCCGGCGTCCCTTATCCGACAGACGGGCGCGGGTTACTTCCCCATCGCCCTGATCGCGCGCCTCCCGTTCGCGATGATGGTCGTCGGCGTCCTGACCCTCGTGGTCGCCGCCCGCGACTCGATCGCCCTGGGCGGCGCGACCTCCGCACTCACGGGACTGGGCACGGCACTGATCGGCCCGTTGCTGGGAGCCGCCGCCGACAAGTTCGGGCAACGGCCCGTGCTGCTGATCGCCGGGCTCGTCAACAGCGGACTGCTCGCGCTCATGGCGTGGCTCGCCTTCTCCCCCGCCCCGAACTCGACCCTGCTGGTGATCGCCTTCCTCATCGGCGCGTCCACGCCGCAGGTGGCGCCGCTGTCGCGAAGCCGCCTGGTCGGCATCATCACCCGCGTGTACCCGCGTCCGCGCGCCGCGAAGGTGCTCAACGGCACCATGGCCTACGAGTCCGCGGCCGACGAGATGGCGTTCGTGTTCGGCCCGGTCGTGGTCGGTGTCCTCGCGACCACCCTCAGCCCCACGGCGCCCGTGATCGGTGCCGCCGTGCTCGCGGTGGTGTTCGTCACCGCGTTCGCCCTGCACCCCACCGCGAAGGCCGCCCCCACCGGTGACGAGGTTCCGGTCGCTCCTGCACCGGTCCGCGACCTGTTCCGCTTCGGCGTGCTGGTCACCGTGATCGGAACCTTCGGGATGGGCCTGTTCTTCGGAACAGCGCTGACCGCCCTCACCGCTTTCATGGGCGAGCGCGGCGCACCCGAGCAGGCGGGGCTGGTCTACGGTGCGATGGGTCTCGGCTCGGCGATCCTGGCGTTGTCGGTCGCCTTGTTCCCCGCACGATTCACCCTGACCGCGCGATGGATCACATTCGGAGTCATCCTCACGGTCGGGGCGGCCACGTTGCCCTTCGTGACCTCCGTCCCCGCCATGGTCCTGGCGTTGCTGGTGATCGGCACCGGGATCGGTCCCGCCCTCGTCACCATGTACACCCTCGCGGCCGGACGCTCCCCGCGAGCACGATCGTCGACGGTGATGACCATGATGGGCTCGGGCGTGATCGTCGGGCAGTCCGGCGCGTCGGCGCTGGTGGGGGCCCTCGCCGAGGTGTCGGGCGCCGGTGCGGCGCTGTGGACGCCATTGGTCGCCGCCGGAATCGTCCTCGGCGCCGGCGTCGCCAACGGCCTCCACGACCGACGTCGCTGAAGCGCCGCCGGTCCGGAGAGGTCAGAGGTCGGCGGGGCCGAGATCCCCTTCACCCTCGTCGCCGAGTTCGGCCACGACCGGCTCGTCGCCCTGCGTCTCGGGCTGCGGGAGGTCATCGGGAAGGTCCTCGGTCGGGATCTGCTCGATGTCACCGGGGGTCTGGTCGGGCATGCTCATGAGCACTCCTTTCGTCGACCTCCAGCCTCGCGGGTGTGCCGTCGCCACCTCACCCCCTTGCCCTCGCGCGGCGCATCCGTTAGCGACTCCGTCGGGTCGGCTCGGCTATCACCGTGGCCCGATGGCGGCAAGCCCCTTCGCTGCACACGGCGCCGTGCATAGCGTCGGGATCCCGACGAACGAAAGGACGCTCATGGCCCAGATCATCGAGACCATCGACGTTGACGTGCCCGTGACGGTCGCCTACAACCAGTGGACCCAGTTCGAGACCTTCCCGCAGTTCCTCGACGAGGTCGAAGCGGTCACGCAGACCGATGACACCCACACTCACTGGGTGGTCGACATCGCCGGCGCGACGCGCGAGTTCGACGCCGAGATCACCGAGCAGCACCCGGACGAGCGTGTGGCGTGGAACAGCTCCGGCGGCGAGGCCGACCACGCGGGTGTGGTCACGTTCCACACCCTCAGCGACACCACGACCCGGGTGACCGTGCAATTGGACTGGGAACCGCAGGGTGCGGTCGAGAAGATCGGCGACCTCATCGGCGTCGGATCGCGCGCGGTGAAGAAGGATCTGCAGAACTTCAAGGAGTTCCTGGAGGTGGCCGGTAGCGAGTCCGGCGCGTGGCGCGGCGACGTGCCCCGCTGACCGAATCGAGCGGAGTGACCTCGCCCGTCGCGCGGGGGGCCACTCCGCTCGTTCACGCCGAAACGCGCGGTTCATCCGGACGTGAGGCGGATCAGCTCCCTCGCGTTCCTCACGGCGTGGCCGTGTCCGTCGTTGTTGAAGTAGGCGACCACCCCGTGCCCGGCCTACCGCCATTCGCCGATGCGGTCGGCCCACCACTGCATGTCGTCCTCGCTGTAGGAGCCGGCGTACAGGTGCTCGCGATCGGGGCCGTGGAACCGGATGTAGACCGTGTGGGCGGTTGCGCGGAGCACGCACGGCAAGCCCGCTCCGCTCATGACGCAGTAGCTCGCCCCGCGCCTTTCCAGGATGCGGTAGACCGCCTCGTCGTCCCACGACGAATGTCGGAACTCCACCGCCGCCGGCGTCCCGCCCGGAAGAGCGGCCAGCGCCGCATCCAGGACCGCGTCGTCACGCGTGAGTTCGGGCGGCAGTTGCAGGAGCAGGAATCCGGCGACCTCCCCAGAGCCTGCATCCCCTCCGCCAGTCGGTCCCGCCACGCCTCCGTCCCGCGGAGCTTCCTCGCGTGCGTCAACCCCCGCGGAGCTTTGACCGTCATGAGGAAGTCGCGCGGCACACGCTCCCGCCACGCGGCGAAGCGTTCGGCACGCGGCCAGTGGTAGAAGCTGGCGTTCAGCTCAACCGTGTCGAATTCGGCGACGTAGGACTCGAGACGTTTTGCGTACGCGCCGGGCGGATACAGCACGTCCTTCCAGTGGTCGTAGCTCCACCCGGAGGTTCCGATGCGCACCTGCCCGGGCGCCGGTGCCGCGCCCATCACGAGGCGCCCCAGAGCCTGCGCACGAGCGCGCCCGTCGGTCGCGGCATCGAAGGGTCGAGGATCGTTTCGACCGGCCGGTTGCGTGCTGCCTTCTTCGTGCGTGACCGCATACCACTCCTTCCGTCGACGCGGTGGTCCCAGTCGACCGCGGAACGCGCGCGGGGTGGAAGGGGTTGACAGCTCCGCCCCCGATCGACGGAGCTCATCGCAGCCGAGGCCGACGCGGGCGTGGTGGACTGGACCCATGGCCCCCACCACCTCCACTCCCACGCCCGTCGCCCTCATCACCGGCGCGTCCTCCGGCATCGGACTCGCCGCCGCACTCGCCCTGCTCGAGAAGGGGTGGGCCGTCTACGGCGGTGCGCGCCGGGTCGACCGGATGCAGGCGATCACCGACGCCGGCGGCACCGCGCTCGGGCTCGATGTCACCGACGACGCGTCGATGACGGCGGCGCTCGAACGCATCGTCGCCGAGCGTGGCCGCATCGATGTGCTGGTCAACAACGCCGGCTACGGGTCCTACGGGGCACTCGAGGACGTACCGATCGACGAAGCGCGGCGCCAGTTCGAGGTCAACCTGTTCGGTCTGGCCCGGCTGACCCAGCTCGTCCTGCCGACGATGCGGGCACTCGGCCGCGGCCGGATCGTCAACATCTCCTCGATCGGCGGGCGCATCTACGAGCCGCTCGGCAGCTGGTACCACGCGACGAAGTTCGCCGTCGAGGGGCTGAGCGACTCGCTCCGCATCGAACTCGCTCCGCATAGCATCGATGTGGTGATCGTGCAGCCGGGCCCCATCCGCACCGAATGGAACACCCTGTCCCGGGAGAGTCTGTTGGAGCGGTCCGGGCAGGGTGCCTACGCCGAGCAGGCGTCGCGTCTGCACGCGACCTACACGCGCGTCGACGAGGGACCGCTGTCCGCGTCGCCCGAAGCGGTCGCGCGGACCATCGTGGCGGCGGTCACCGCGAACCGGCCGCGTACCCGCTACGCCGTGCCGTTCTCCGCGAAAGCGGTCGTCGGGCTGCGCCGGATGCTGCCGGACCGCGTGATGGACGCGATCCTGTCGCGGATGGCGTGAGAGGCCGGCGATGACGCGTTCGCTGCGGTCTCTGTCATCCGAGGGTGAGGCCTTCCTCGCCGACTACCACCTCGCGACCTTGTCGTCGATGGCCCGCGACGGCGGCATCCACGTCGTCGCGGTCGGCTTCACGGTGTCCGAAGGTGTCGTGCGGATCATCACCACCGACGGCAGCCAGAAGGTGCGCAACATCGAGCGTGATCCGCGGGCGACGGTCGGCCAGGTCGCCGGACCGCAGTGGATGTCGATCGGCGGGCGTGCCGTCATCGAGCGTGATCCCGAAGCGGTCGCCGTCGCGGAGCGGTTGTACAGCGCCCGCTATCGCACGCCACGACCGAACCCGCAGCGGGTGGTCATCCGTCTCACCCCGGATCGCGTCCTCGGCTCCCCCACCCTCTTCACCGACTGACACGATCCCCGCCACGCGCTCGAGAAACCCCGACCGGCGCGATAAACCACGCATCGCGCGATGTCTCGCGCCGTTCGGAGTTTCTCGCGGATGTTCGGCCGGTCAGCGCAGGCGTTCGGGGCGAAAGCCGTAGCCGACGATGCGGGCGACCACCGGGCGTAGCAGCGGCAGCGCGAGGCGCATGACGGCGCGTTGGGTACGGGTCGGCGGGTTGTCCAGCACCTTCAGCCCATGCCCCGTGGCGATGCGGGCGTGCACGACACGCTGGATGCGCTGCATCATCGCCGTCGGCCGCTCGCGCCGACGCTGGACCGACGCCGCCGCGCGGTCGATGACGACATCGGCGCCGGAGCGCAAGGCCGGCAGCAGGGCACGCGCGGCCGCGACCGCGTCCTGTACGGCGTAGTTGATGCCGACGCCGAAGGCGGGCGACATGGCGTGGGCGGCGTCGCCGATGAACAGAACCCCGGGCGCGTGCCACTGTTCGAGCCGGTTGATCTGCACGGACAGCAGTTTGACGTCGTCGAACGACTCCAGGGATCGCACGGAACCGGCCAGCCGCGGCACCGCACGCGCGACACGGTCGCGGAACGCCTCGATCCCCTCGGCACGAAACGCGTCGAAGGAGTCCTTCGGGATGAGCATCCCGCTCTGCAGGTATCCCGGTCTCGGAAAGGTGACGAGCATCGTCTCCTCGGTGATCCACGCCAGGGTGTCCGGCAGCGGTGTCTCGGGCTCGGGCAGGCAGAACCACGCCACATCCGCCGGGACGCCGTACTCGCGCGGTCGCATGCCGAGGGCGTCGCGCACCGTCGAGGCGCGACCGTCGGCGGCGACGGTGATCGTGGCCTCGATCTCGACCTCTCCATCGGCCGTGCGTGCGTGCACGCCGGACACCCGTCCGTCTTCGGAGCGGCGTACCCCGGTCACCGCTGCGCCCATGTGGAGGTGGAAAGAGGGATGTGCGCGTCCGGCTTCGGCGAGCATCTCGAGCAGATCCCCCTGCGGCATGAGGGTGAGGAAGCGATTCGGCTTCGGCAGTGTGGTGAAATCGATCGCGTGGACGCGAACACCGTTGACGACCGCATCCAGGCGGGGCAGCGGTTTGTGCGGGATGGCATCGAAGGCGTCACGCAGGCCGAGGTCGTCGAGGAGGTTCATGGTCGCGGGGTGCACCGTGTCTCCGCGGAAGTCACGGAAGAAGTCCTCGTGCTTTTCCAGCACCACGACATCCACCCCCTCGCGGGCGAGGAGGAGGCCGAGCTTGACCCCCGCCGGCCCGCCCCCGGCGATGCACACCTCGGTCCGGACCGTCATGCCCTCACGGTAGCGCGGGCGCCACGGCGTCCGACACCCCCGCCGTTCTCACTACGATCGACGGGTGACCGAAACGACATCGCCCCCCTGCACCCTGGCCGTCGACCTGGGCGGCACCAAGGTCGAAGCGGCGCTGGTGCGCGACGGGGTGGTCCTCGAGGGCACGCGTCATCGCGCTCCGACCGGGCGCTCCGCCGACGCCGACGCCCTGACCGCGGCGGTGCGGGATGTGGTGGGCCGCACGCTCGCGGCCGTCCCCGCCGGTGCGCGCATCGACGGGGCCGGCATCGGCAGCGCGGGTCCGGTGGACCGCCACGCGGGCACCATCTCGCCGCTGAACCTTCCGGTCGAGGACTTCCCCCTGGCCTGGGTCGTCGCGGATGTCGTCGGCGACGACGTGCCGGTGGTGCTCGCCCTCGATGGCACGTGCATCGCGCTGGCCGAGGCCCGCTACGGCGCCGCCCGCGATGTCGACAGCAGCGTGTCGATGGTCGTGTCCACCGGGGTGGGCGGTGGCATCGTGCTCGGCGGCGCGGTGGTTCCGGGAGACAGTGGCAACGCCGGTCACGTCGGCCAGTTGCGCCTGGCCGCGACGCGTCCGGTCGACGACCCCCGGGAGGACACGGTCGAGGAGATCGCGTCGGGGCCGGGCTCGGTGCGCTGGGCCCGAGCTCAGGGATGGCGCGGCGACACTGGTGAGGAGCTCTCGCGCGCCGCCGCCGCCGGCGACGAGATCGCCCGCGCCGCGATCGTCCGGTCGGCGACGGCGGTCGGCCAGGGCATCGCGAGTATGGGCGCGCTGTTGGATGTGCGCCGCTACGTCATCGGGGGTGGTTTCTCGTTCGTCAGCTCCGACTACGTCGAGCTGGTGCAGCAAGCGGCGCGCGCCGCCGCCGTACTCCCGGCCTCCCACGCGACCGAGGTCGTGCGGGCCGAGCTCGGCGGCGACGCGCCTCTCGTGGGCGCCGCGTGCCTTGCGAGCGCCTGAGGAATCGGGCGCTCAGCCCTCGAACGGCTCCACACCGGTGGCGGTGACCGACAACGCCCACAACCGATCGGCCGCGTCGGTGTCGATCGCCCACTCCTTGACCCCTCCGCCGGCGACGTCCGTCGCGTCGTCGGAGACGACGACGGAGATGTCGTTGTCTTCGCCGTAGACCCCACCGCGCTCGGCGAGCTCGGGGGCGGTGGCCGCCCACAGCGCCGTGGCCGCGCCCTGGGCCGGGGTCTTGAACGCCGGGTTGGGGGTGCCGTCTTCATCGATCCAGCCGCGCGCGAGCTTGTCCTCGAAGGGCATGTGACGTTGCAGCTCGGTCATGATGCCACCGGGGTGCACCGAGAAGGCATGCACTCCGCGCGCGGCGCCGCGCTGGTCGAGGCCGACGGCGAACAGGGCATTGGCGGACTTGGACTGCCCGTACGCGACCCAGGGGTCGTACGGTTCGGCGTCGAACCCGAGGTCGTCGAAGCGCACCGGCGAGCGGAAGTGCCCGACCGAGGAGTACGACACCACGCGGGCACCGCGCGAGAGCAGACCCGACAATCCCGCGACCATGGCGAAGTGGCCGAGATGGTTGGTGCCGAATTGGAGCTCCCACCCCTGTGCCGTGCGCTGCGGAGGCGTCGCCATGACGGCGGCCGCGTCGATCACGAGGTCGACCGGGCGGCCATCGGCGCGCATCCGCGCGGAGAATGCCGCGACCGAGTCGAGATCGGAGAGGTCGAGGGCGTCCACCTCGACGCCCTCGAGACCGGCGACCGCCGCAGCCGCGGCCTCGGGGCGGCGCGCGGGCACGACGACGCGCGCGCCGGCGCCGACCAGGGCACGGGTCGTCTCGAGCCCCAAGCCGGAGTAGCCGCCGGTGACCACGGCGGTGCTCCCGGAGAGGTCGTGACCGGCGAGGACGTCGGCGGCGGTCGAACGGTATCCGAAGGCGGTGCCGAGCGGACGCTGGCGCTCGGTCTGTGGGGTGCGGGTTGTCATGTCTCGACGGTAAAATTTCGAGTGCACTCTAAGTCAAGCGGGAGGACTCGCCCATGACCGCCACCACCGCATCCCCCATGCTCACGATCGGCGAACTCGCCGCAGAGGTCGGGCTGTCCACGCACACCCTGCGCTGGTACGAGGCTCAGGGGCTGTTCCCCCAGCCGATCCCCCGCACCGGCTCCGGACGCCGACACTACGGCCCCGAGGCGATCGGATGGCTGCGGTTGCTCTCTCGCCTGCGCGAATCCGGGATGCCGGTGGCGAAGATGGCGGAGTACTCACGGCTCGTGGGAGAGGGCGACGGGAACGAGGACGCGCGGATCGCTCTCATGGAGGCGCACTCCCAAGCACTCACCGAGCAGATCGAGATCCTCGAGCGCTGCCGCGAGGTCATCGACGACAAGGTCGCCCTCTACCGCCGGCGACTCGCCGATCAGTCCGTGTGAGTCCACTCGGACGGGGAGCCGACACGTGTCGCCCCACCGTCCGAGACGGCTCATCGGCGCGATCAGAAGTTGAGGATCTGACGGCCTTCACCGGCGAGTGCGCGGATGCTGAGCTCGCCACCGGCCTCGTCGCGGAGGCCCCAGCCGGAGTCGGCGATCTCGTCCTTCACCTTGTGCGACCCGGCGCAGAACGCGCACGCACCGCGCACGTTCTCCCGCAGGGACTCGATGAGCGGGTTCATCGGGTGGCTCGCGTCGCTGATCGCGGCGAGCGTCTCGACACCCGAACCGTCGAAGGCGACGGTGACGTCGTCGCCCGCGGCCTTGAATTCGGCGGCGGTCTTGAGTCCGCGGTAGACGCGTGCCGTGTCGCCCGAAATGGGCTCGTAGATGACGACGGCGATCTTGTTCTCAGCCATGGGGATGCTCCTTATTTGCCATACCGGTCGGTATATCTGGACTCTAACTTGACCGATCGGTATAATCAAATCCATGCCCGAGACGACGACCCCCCAGCGCGGTACGGCCCGTGAGCGCCTGCTCGCCGCCGCGGCCGAACTGTTCTACGGCGACGGCATCAACACGACCGGTGTCGAAGCCCTCGCGGCGAAGGCCGGCGTGACCAAAGCGACCCTGTACAACAACTTCCGCAGCAAGGATGAACTGGTCGTCGCCTACCTGCGCGCCAAGCTCGAGGCGACCCGGGCGTCCCTCGCCGTCGGCGACTCCTCCGGCGCGACCCCCGTGGAGCGCGTGGCGGTCATCTTCGACACCCTCGCCACCGACATCGAAGAGGGTCGCTTCGACGGCTGCCCGTTCGCGAAGGCGGCCGTGGAGGTTCCGACCAACGGCGCCGCGATGGCGGTGGTGCGCGAGCACCACGACGTCGTCGTCGGTCATCTCACCGACATCACCGCAGATGCCGACACCGCCGAGACCATCGCGATGATCTACGACGGCGCGATCATCGCCGCCAAGGCCACTGGGTCGGCCGCCCCGGTCGTGCACGCCGGCGAAGCGGCCGCGCACCTGGTCCCGGCCTGACCGGGTCGAGGAGGGCCGATACGGATCGGGCAACGCGCACGGCGCATAAGCTGGGGCCCTCGAGTCGAGGAGGACGGATGGTCAGGACGGATGCGATCGCCGGTGCCGTCGTGGTGATCACCGGGGGTGCGCGAGGGATGGGCGAGCTCTACGCCCGCCGAGCTGTCGCCGGCGGTGCACGGGCGATCGCGCTGTGGGACATCGACGCGGAGCGCGCCGAAGCACTGGCCACGGACCTCTCCCGGTCGGGGGCGGATGTGCGTGCCTACCGCGTCGACGTCTCGCGACGCGAGGACATCCGCGATCACTACCAGCGCACGGCCGCCGACCTCGGCGCCCCTGACATCATCGTCAACAACGCCGGAATCGTGCGCGGTGCGCCCTTCTGGGAACACGACCCCGAACGAGACATCGAGGCCACGCTGCGCGTCAACACCCTGGCCGCGATGTGGCTCACCCGCGAGGCGCTGCCCGCGATGATGGCCGACCACTCGCGACCCAAGCGCATCCTCAACATCGCCTCCGCGGCCGGAACCCTCGCCAACCCGCGCATGAGCGTGTACGCGGCGTCGAAGTGGGCGATGATCGGCTGGAGCGAGTCGGTGCGACTCGAACTCGCCGCGGCCGGTCACCGCCACATCGCCGTGACGACCTTCTGCCCCAGCTTCGTCTCCACCGGCATGTTCGAGGGCGCCCGCGGACCGCTGCTCACACCGATCCTCACCCCCGAGCGCGCCACGCGCGCCGCGTGGAACGGCATGCGTCGCGGAACCCCGATGGTGCTGCGCCCGTGGACTGTGAAGCTCGCGATGGCGCTGCGCGGGCTGCTGCCGACACGGCTGTGGGATGCCGTGGCCGGGCCCGTCTTCCGCGTCTACGCGTCGATGGACCACTTCACCGGCCGCGCGCACGTCGACTGAACAAGACCGCCGCCCCGCCCCGAGGGTGAGGCGGCGGTCTCAGCGGGCCGGAGTCAGCCGTTCTCGGCGCGCTCCGCGGCGAGGATCGCGTCGCGACGCGAGTCCAGCTCGGCCTGCAGCTTCAGGCGGTCGTGCTTGTACGGGCGGTACAGCAGCGTGAGGAACAGCGCGTTGACGAGCATGATCACCACGACCAGCCAGAACATCACGGCCTTCAGTCCGATCTCATCGGCCAGGAATCCACCGACCAGCGTGTAGATCGCGAACCCGATCGACTCGATGACCGAGACGAAGATCGCGAAGGCGGCGCCGCGCAGCTCCGGCGGCACGACCGACATCACCAGGGGACGGTTGACACCGGGGTTCAGCCCCTGTGCCAGTCCGACGAGCGCGAACAGCGCCAGGAAGGGCACGATCGAGCCGTAGTCGAACTGGGTGGCGAAGAACGCGATGACGGCGAACAGCACCTGCGCGAACTGCAGGAAGGCGACGCGACCGTGGTTGACACTGAGCTTGTTCGCCCAGTCCGCGGTGAGACCGCCGACGAAGGTGCCCGCGAGGTAGCCGAGCCCGAACGGGGCCATGATCGTCGCCGCCAGAGCGGTGTCGAATCCGTACTCCTGCACGAGCAGCACCACACCGAATGCGGCAAGCAGCAGGTGGCTGGAGAGCAGGCGGCTTCCGAGCAGGATGACATAGCTGGGGATGCGCAGGAGGCCGACGACCTTGGCCCACGTGATCTTCGTCTCGGCCGCGTCGCGCTCGGCCTGGGTGAACGAGCCGAGCTGCGCTTCGGAAGCACCCTCACCCGGGTCCTTGTAGAAGATCACGATCAGCAGGCCGAACAGCATGTTGATCGCCCCGAAGGCGAAGAAGCCGTAGCGCCAGCCGTCCTCGATGTTGGCGAGCTGGCCGATCAGCGGTGCGAGCAAGCTCGCCGCCGCCGCGGTGCCGCCGTAGAGCACACCGACGACGCGACCACGCTTGCGGTCTTCGAACGAGTCGGCGATGACCGTCGGCACGATGGCGTGGGCGGCTGCGGTGCCCGCGGCCATCACCGTGTAGAGGATGACCAGCTGCACGAAGTCCTGCGCGAAGCCGGCGGCGATGCCCCAGGCTCCCCAGAAACCGGTCGCGATGGCCAGGATCGGCTTGCGGCCGAGCTTGCGGGCGAGATAGACCCACAGCGGACCGGCGATCGCCCCGACAAGGCGCGCCGACGCGGCGAGGATGCCCAGTGCGCTCGTGGCGAGCCCCAGGGCGGCCTGGATGACGGGGAACAGGGTCTGCACGACACTGCCCTCACCGCCGTCGATCACCATCGAGCCGCCGAGGACGACGAGGTTGGACTTGCGGCGCGGCACCGCGGGACCGTCGGTCTTGCCCTTCTGCACCGCCGCGGCGACGGTGACGGGTGAATGGGTCATGAGGCACTCCTTCGTGTCAGTGTGAGGTAGGGGTCGGGTCAGGACAAGACGGGCTCACCGGCGGTGGCCGCGGTCAGATGGGAGGCGAGGGCCGCGAGCAGCGGGCGCGGAAGCAGGCCGATGGCGACCGACGAGATCTGGATGAGGGAGAGTCCGCCGAGGAACCCGGCCATGGGCCCGCCGGTGAGCATCGGCGCGAGGCCCGTGAACACCTCCACCGCGGCGGGCCGGGTGAGCAGCTCGCGCAGCGGCACGTCGAGGACCGCACCCTCCTCACCGAAGTCGGCGCTCGTGGCGGCCGGGGCGAGGGAGTTCTGCAGCTGCGGCCACTGGGCGGCGACCAGGAGGTGGCTCTCGTCGAGCGGTCCGGTCACGGGCAGGCCCAGCCGCTCGAACTGGCTGGCGGGGGCGTCGTGGCGCACCAGTTCGTCGCGCAACGCGGTCGCCATCCGCAGCTCGAGATCGGCGTCATCGAGCGGGCTCGCCTGATCGGGGTCGGTCGCCAGGTCGAACAGCTGCGTGCCGAACATGAAGGGGGTGATGAAGCCTGCAGCCGGGGTGCGCAGCACCTTCATCTCCTTGGTGAACGGCAGCGGGTCAATGAGCTCCACACCGGCCATCTCCTGCGCGCTGAAGAACCCGGTCATGTGAGTGGGCATGAGGGTGTGCTCGAACAGGGGCGTGTTCTGCGGTGTGATGGATGCGCGCATGTAGACGTAGCGGCCGTCGGTGATGCAGGCGTGCCCGCCGAAGACACCGAACAGGGCGTGCTCGGCCGGTGCCTGGGCGTCTTCCTCGATGACCGGGAGGAGCGACTGCCCCTGCATGCGCTCGGTCGGCTGCAGTCCGAACCAGTCCAGGAGGGTGGGGCCGACATCGATCGTGCGCGCGAGCTGCTCACGACGTTCGCCGGCGGTCTCGGGACGGCGCGGGTCCCAGACGAACAGCGGGGTATGGATGGTCTCGTCGTACCAGGGCTGCACGTTCTTGCCCCACCAGCCGTGTTCTCCCAGCATGAACCCGTGGTCGGTGTTGACGATGAGCAGCGTGTCTTCCCACAGGCCGTGGACGTCCATCGCGTCGAGGACGCGTCCCAGTGACGCGTCGCACATCGACAGCAGCGCGGCGTACTCGGCGCGCGCGTGCTCCACGGTCGCGTCGTCTTCGGTGACCTTGGCGTAGTCGGGCCAGTCGAAGTGCGGCCCGTCGTAGTCGTGCGGGTACAGACGCTTGTACTGCTCGTAGCTGAAGAACGGCTCGTGCGGGTCGAATGTCTCGATCTGGAGGAACCAGCCGTCCTCGCCGGCGTTGGTCTGCAGAAACTCCAGGCCCGCCTCGAGCGTCCGCGTCTGCGGGTGATCGGCCTCGTCGCTCAGGTGGGCACGGTTGACCCAGTCCTGCCGCCACAGCTTCGGCTTCATCTGGGCGGCCATGCCGTGCGATTCGGGGATCTCGGGGTCGGCGATCTGACCCTTCCACGGGTCGCCTTCCTGGCCGCGGAACAGCTCGAAGGTCGAGTAGCGGGTGTGGTAGGTCGCCCCGCCGTCCTCCCAGTAGTGCTGGTGGTCGGTGGACAGGTGCGTGTGGACGCCGGCTCCGCCGAGCATGGCGATCGCCGAGTCGTCGAAGGGCTCGAGAGGCCCCCAGGAGCGGTGCAGGAAGTTGTGGCGTCCGGTGTGCATCTCACGACGGGCGGGCATGCAGGGCATCGAGCCGCCGTAGCTGGTGTCGAAGGTCACCGCGCGGCGGGCGAGACGCTCGAAGTTCGGCGCGTGCATGCCGAGCGCCCCGTAGGGCGGAAGCATGCGGCGGTTGAGGCTGTCGAACATCACCATGATCGCCTTCATCAGCGAGCACCTCTCCTTCGTGGCGGCATCCCTTTGATGCCCTGACGTCGATGTCTTCCGGCGGGCCGGTCGTCCCGTTGGAGCCCTAACCTACCGAGCACTCGGTTAGTTTGGCAAGGGGGTGACCCGGATGCGCGCGGCTGCGGGCCCTAGAGTGAAGGGGTATGAGCGTGACGGAACGGAAGACCCGACCCCACGGCGATGCGCGTCGACGCACCGTCCTGACGGTCGCCACCGAGCTGTTCTCCCAGCGGGGGTACAACGCCGTGAGCATCGCCGACGTGGCCAAGGAGGCGGGTCTGTCCCAGGCGGGACTCCTGCACCACTTCCCGACCAAACGCGCCCTCCTCCTGGCCGTCCTCCAGGAGCGCGACCGCGGCGGCGACGCCCCCACCCCCCACGGTGTCGACTTCCTCCAGGCGTTCGCCGACGCCCTGCGGCACAACGACGCCACGCCGCAGCTCGTGCAACTGTTCGCCCTGCTCTCGGCGGAGTCCATCAGCGAAGACCACCCGGCCCACGAGTGGTTCGTCGAGCGCTACGACACCCTCGTCGCCGAGCTCACCGCCGAGGTCGCCGCGGCGGTCGATCCGGACAAGCTGCCTGCCGGCATCGACGCGGAGACCCTCGCACGATGGATCATCGCCCTCGCCGACGGGCTACGCACCCAGGCACTGCTGTCACCGGAGTCGTTCGTGCGCGCCGACTCCGTCGAAGCGTTCCTCTCCGTCCTCCGCCCCTATCTGCGCGCAGAAGACACCGAAGACCCCGGGACCGTCGGGATCCCCGACGGTTACTGACCGTCCGGCGCCACCTCACCGGCCGACTTCATCGCGGCGTTGCGTTCGACGCGCCGCTCGATGCTCTCGTTCAGCGCCGAGATCAGGGTCGCACTCGTGACGCCGATCACCGCGATTCCCCCCATCATGAGCCCGACGGCAATGACGCGTCCGAGCACGGTGACCGGCACGAGGTCTCCGTAGCCGACCGTCGAGATCGTGGTGAACCCCCAGAACAGCGCGTCGCCGAACGATGTGATGCTCGCGTCCGGCGCACTTCGTTCGACGAGCCACACACCCCACGAGGCGGTGTAGACGAACAACAGCGTGAACATGACCATCGTGATCATGTAGCGCGCCCGCAGGCGCGCGGCGGAACCATGGCGGAACGCGGGAAGCCGCCAGATATACACGATGACCAGGTAGGGCCGCAGGAACGGCAGCGCGAGACTGATGAGGTCGAACACGCGCGTGCGGACGAACTCCCGCCGGGCCCCGGCGGCCAACGCGAGCCTGACCAGGTAGTCGGCGATGAAGACCATCCACAGGACGAAGACGACCAGCAGCGCCCCCGCCACCGTCGCCGTCGGCAGCGGCGTCGAGACCACCCACGTCGACAGGCCGAACATCACCAGCGCCCCGACGAACAGGAACCACGCGGTGCGATCCTCCCACTGCACGACCCGGGTGAGGTCGGTCGACGGCCGCGGAGACGCGGGGTGGGGCGCGGAAGGCATCATCATGCCGACATACCTTAGAGGAGCCACCACACCTGCTGGTTGCACGGACCGGCTACACGGGCCGGAAAGGCGGGCCGGGCCGGCGGAAGGGCCGAACCCCCGAACCGGGATTGCGCGGGTCGCTGGTGCCCCGGTCTCCCGCACGGGATACTGTCGGGGCGCCGCACATCCCGAGGAGGGCCGAGATGATCGAATCCGCACCGTGGCTGACGTTGATCCCGCCGGTGGTGGCCATCGTTCTGGCGATCGTGACGAAGAAGGTGATGATCAGCCTCGGCGCCGGAGTCCTGGTCGCCGCGCTGCTGATCGCCGAGTTCGACCCGCTGCGGACACTGGCGCTGATCTGGGAATCGTTCGCGGTGCTGTTCTGGGAGGACGGCGCCCTGAACACCTGGTACATCTACATCCTGCTGTTCATCATCCTCCTCGGTGTCATCGCCGCTTTCATCCTGATGTCCGGGGGCACACAGGCGTTCGCCGACTGGGCCGTACGACGCATCCGCACCCGTCGTGGCGGACAGCTCCTCCCCGCGATCCTCGGCATCGTGATCTTCATCGACGACTACTTCAACGCCCTCGCCGTCGGCCAGATCAGTCGCCCCGTGACCGACCAGCACCGCATCTCGCGCGCGAAGCTGGCCTACATCGTCGACTCGACATCGGCCCCCATCGCGGTGCTGGCCCCCTTCTCGAGCTGGGGTGCGTACATCATCGGCATCCTCGCCCCGATCGTGGCCGCGTCGACCCTCACGATCAGCAGCGTCGAGGCGTTCCTCGGCGCCGCCGCGTCGAACTACTACGCCATCGCTGCGGCCGTCCTGGTGTGGCTGGTCATCGTCTTCCGCGCCGACCTCGGTGCGATGCGCCGCGAGGAGCGGCGTGCCCTCGTCGAGGGGCGCCCCTTCAAGGAGGGCGAGGTCATCCCCGGCCAGCTGACCGACGACCTCCCGGTGCACCGCCCAGGCGCCAAGCGGGCGATCATCGTCCCGTTCGTCGCCCTCGTCATCGGCGTACTGGGCGGGATCATCTGGACCGGGTATGACGCATCCGGCTCCTGGGCACCGGTGGAGATCCTCGCCTCCACCGACACGAGCCTCGCGCTCATCTACGGCGGCATCCTGGGCCTCGCGTGCGCGATCTACTACTACCTGCGATACACCACCGCGAACCCCAAGTTCGGCTGGAGCACCTTCGGCCAGGGCTGGCTCGGCGGCCTCAAGGCCATGTCTCCGGCGATCGGCATCCTCATTCTCGCGTGGATGCTCGGAGGCCTCATCGACACGCTCGGAACCGGTGCGTACCTCGGCGAGCTCGTGGAGACCTCGGACCTGCCACCGGCCTGGCTGATCCCGATCGTGTTCGTCCTGGCCGCGGCGATGGCGTTCTCGACAGGCACCTCGTGGGGCTCGTTCGGCCTGCTGCTGCCGATCGTGGGCGGCATCGCCAACGCGGTCGAGGCCCCCGAGCTGCTGCTGCCGATGCTCGGTGCGGTCCTCGCCGGCGCGGTCGCCGGAGACCACAGCTCCCCCATCTCGGACACCACGATCCTGTCGTCGACGGGGGCCGGCTGCAACGTCATCACGCACGTGATCACCCAGCTGCCGTTCGTCGCCGTCGCAGGCCTGTCGGCGTTGCTCGGCTACGTCGTCCTGGCCGCGACGAGCCTGGTCTGGCTGGGCCTGATCGTCACCCTCGCCGCCCTGGCGGGCTGCGTCGTGGCCATCAGAGCGGTCAGGCCACCGGTTGAAGCCGACGTGTCGGCGGCGACGGGGAGCGGCGGCGAGGCTCCGCGAGCTTGACCAGCACGACGCCGACGAGCACGAGGACACCTCCGACCAGCTGCACCGGCTGAGGCGCCTCCCCCAGCAACAGCCACGCCAGCAGTGCCGCCGCGAGCACCTCGGTGAGTCCGACGAACGAGGCCAGCCGCGCGCCCAGACGCCGCGCGGCGGCGATGCCGCTGACATAGGACAGCGCGCCCGTGACCGCCCCGAGCAGGAGCACCACGACCCACCACGGCGCGTCGAAGGAGACGAACTCGACCGTCCCCGTTCCCACGCCCATCGGGAGCACGCCCACCACAGCAGCTCCCGCGAGGATCACGACCGCGACCACCAACCCACCCGCGGCGAGGGTGACCGGCGGGAGCCCGTGCGAGTCGTCGCCCGAGACGATGTAGTAGACCGCGAGACCGACCATGGCACCCAGCGCCCAAGCGATTCCGCCCACGCTCACCGCGACACCGCCGAGCACGCCCAGCAGCAGGAGCAGCCCGACGGCCGCGACGACCGCCCCCGCGACGGTCAGCCCGCTCGGGCGCTGGCCGCGACGTAACCACAGCCAGACCACCACCGCGACCGGCGCGGTGTACTCGACCAGGAGCGCGACACCGACGTCCATCTGTTCGACGGCGAAGAAGAAGCACAACTGCGCACCGGCGACCGCGAACAGGCCGTACAGGAGCACGGTCGGCACCGCGCGGCGAAGCGCCGACCACCTTCCGCGTAGCGCCATGACACCGGGGGCGGCCAACAGCACGGCGGCGATGCCGACGCGCACGAGTGTGGCCGAGCCGGCCGTCCAGCCGATGTCGAGCAGCCCCTTCCCGAGGCTGCCCGAGAGGCCGAACGCCACCGCGGCCACGAGTGCGAACGCCAGCCCGCCCGCAGCGGTCCCCACCCGGGTGTCATCTGCCACTGTGCTCATGACTGATGACAGTACGCCGCACGGTGGTAATGTGTCAACATGGCTTTCACTCATGACACGGTCGAGTCGCTCGAGTCGTCCGTGTTCCTGGCGAACACCGCCCTGGAGCCCGACACCCTGACGACCCTCGCCGACCTGGAGGAGTTCTACGAGCGCTTCTCCTATACCGGCGCCCCGCCGACCGACCGCGACCTGGCGAAGATCCGCGCGATGCGGCCACGACTGCGCGACCTGTTCACCGCCGACCGCGATTCGGCGGTGCCGCTGGTGAACGCGATCCTCGCCGAGCAGCACGCGGTGCCCCAACTCACGCGGCACGGCGAGACCGACTGGCACATCCACGCGACCACGGAGGACCGTCCGTTCCACGAGCGCATCCTCGTGGAGACCGCGATGGCGATGATCGACGTCATCCGCGCCGATGAGATGAGCCGGTTCGGGCGGTGCGGGGCGGCGGACTGCGAGGGCGTGGTCATCGACCTCTCGCGGAACCGGTCACGCAAATACTGTTCGACCACGTGCACGAACCGTGAGGCGGTCGCGGCGTACCGTTCTCGCCGGCGCGCCTGACCCGCGCGCGACCACACCTCGGGGCGGGAGGCCTCCGGGTCACTCGTCGGCGGTCTCCTGCTTTCCCCGCATGACCAGCTGCGGGTCGGGTTCGCCGATCACGTCGTGGTCCTTGCCCTCGTACTCGAACTGGTTCAGGAAGAAGCGCATCGCATTCAGACGCGCGCGCTTCTTGTCGTTCGAGCGGACGATCGTCCACGGCGCGTTCTTCTTGTCGGTCCGGCGGAACATCTCCTCCTTGGCGACGGTGTAGTCCTCCCACCGGTCCAATGACGCGATGTCCATCGGCGACAGCTTCCACTGGCGGACCGGGTCGAGCTGGCGCATGGCGAACCGCGTGCGCTGCTCGGTCCGCGAGACCGAGAACCAGAACTTCGTCAGATGGATGCCGCTGTCGATGAGCATCTTCTCGAAGATCGGCGCCTGATCCATGAAGTTCTCATACTGCTCGTCCGAACAGAAGCCCATGACACGCTCCACCCCGGCACGGTTGTACCAGGAACGGTCGAACATGACGATCTCACCCGAGCTCGGGAAGTGCTTGGCGTACCGCTGGAAATACCACTGTCCCTGTTCACGCTCGGTCGGTTTCGACAGGGCGACGACGCGCGCGGTTCGCGGGTTCAGGTGCTCCGTGAAGCGCTTGATCGTGCCACCCTTGCCCGCCGCATCGCGGCCTTCGAAGAGGATGATGGCGCGGCCGCCCGTGTCCTCCAGCCAGTACTGGAACTTCAACAGCTCGACCTGCAGACGGTACTTCTCCCGTTCGTACTCATCGCGATCCATCCGTTCGTCGTACGGGTACCCCTCTTGCCAGGTGTAGACCGGATTGCCCTGGGGATCGATGAGGTCGGGATCCGGCGTATGCCCGTTGGCCACGGAGTAGCCGCTTTCGCGCAGGTGCTCGATGTACTCGCGCAGGCTCTGGTTTCGGACGTCTTCCATGGTCCCGGATCCTGTCATCGGGTCGTGGCGAACGGGTTAACGACATCTTGACGTCCGGAGGAGGCCTCCCGCGACCTTCCGTGACGCCGACGGCACCGCTTCCCTCGTCTGTGACGACACATTCGCGCCTCCGTGACGACACATTCCCCGGCGCGCCCTCGCCGCCGCCTAGCTTCGTCGTCATGACCGATTCCCCCGTTCCCGTCCTCGACATGTCGCTCCTGGACGGTGGCCCCGAGGCCGCCGACCGCTTCCGCACCGAACTGCGTCGCGCCACCCACGACGTGGGCTTCTTCAGCCTGGTCGGCCACGGCATCCCCGACGACCTGCAGGAGCGCCTGCTGGCGACCTCCCGCGCGTTCTTCGCGCTGCCGGAGGCGGACAAGCTCGAGATCGAGAACCTCACCTCGCCGCACTTCCGCGGCTACGCCCGCCTGGGAGGCGAGCTCACCCGGGGACAAGTCGACTGGCGCGAACAGATCGACATCGGTCCCGGACGGGAGCCGATCGAACGCGGCCCCGACGACCCGGCGTATGTGGTGTTGGAAGGACCGAACCTGTGGCCATCCGCGTTGCCCGAGCTCCGTACGGTCGTGGAGGAGTGGTCCCAGACCCTGACCGCCCTCGGGCGGCGCCTCCTCGAGGCGTGGGCAGCGGCCCTCGGCGCCCCGCCGGAGTCGCTGCTGGAGCCGTTCGCCGATGACCCGCAGACGCACCTGAAGATCGTGCGCTATCCGGGCGTCCCCGACAGCGCGCCCTCGCGACAGGGCGTCGGCAAGCACAAGGATGCGGGCGTGCTGACGCTGCTGTGGATCGAACCGGGAGCCGGCGGGCTCCAGGTGGAATACGAGGGCCGGTGGCACGACGTGCCGCCGGTCGACGGCGCGCTCATCGTCAACATCGGCGAGCTGCTCGAGTGGGCGACCGACGGGTACCTCCGTGCCACCGTGCACCGCGTCATCGCGCCTGCGGAGGGCACCGAGCGCATCTCCGTGCCCCTGTTCTTCAACCCGGCGCTGGCCGTCCAGATGCCCCGCCTCGACATCGCGGAGGAGTACCGGTCGACCTCCCGCGGCATCGAGGACGACCCCGACAACGTCATCCACGGCACGTACGGCGAGAACCAGCTGAAGTCGCGGCTACGGGCCCACCCCGATGTCGCGGCGATCCACCACCCGGAGCTGCTCGAGCAGTCCCGTCGGGGCTGAGCCCACCGAGGTCGGCACCCGGCGACCGCGGTCGTTCGCCCGGATGTCATCGGAGGGCACTACCATCCGGACATGGCGTTCATCGAGGCGAGCGGACTCGTCAAGACGTACCGACCCAAGGGTGCGCCGGTGTTGCGTGCCCTCGACGGATTGGATCTGTCCGTGCCCGAAGGCACGGTCACGGCCCTGCTCGGCCCCAACGGCGCGGGCAAGACCACCACGGTCAAAGTCCTCACGACACTCATCCGACCCGACGCCGGATCGGCGGTGATCGACGGGGTCGACGTGCTCTCCGACCCGCAGGCGATCCGGCGCATGAGCGGTGCGAGCGGCCAGTACGCCGCCGTCGACGAGAACCTCACCGGGTTCGAGAACCTGCTGATGGTCGGGCTGCTGTACCACCTGGGCCGCAAGGAGGCGACGCGGCGGGCGAACGAACTCATCGAGCTGTTCGACCTGGTCGACGCGCAGAACCGGCCGGTGAAGGGCTTCTCCGGCGGCATGCGACGGCGCATCGACCTGGCGGGCGCACTCGTCATCAATCCGCCCGTGCTCTTCCTCGACGAGCCGACGACGGGGCTGGACCCCCGCAGCCGCCTGGCGCTATGGGAGATCATCGAGTCCCTCGTCGACGGGGGCACCACGGTACTGCTGACCACGCAGTATCTGGAGGAGGCCGACCGACTGGCCGACTCGATATCGATCATCGACAGCGGTCGGGTCATCGCCGAGGGGACGGCCGACCAGCTCAAGGCGTCCGTCGGCGGCCAGCGCGTCGCCGTGACACTCGTCGACGAGTCCGACGCCGCGGCGGCGCGCGCCATCCTGCAGCGCCACGGCACGGCCGATGCCACCTCAGACGGCGCGCGCACGCTGATCGTCCCGGTCGCCGAAGGCGCCCCGGCACTTGCGAGCATCATGGCCGAGGCCGCCACCGCGGGGATCGCGCTCCATGACGCCGGCATGCGTCGCCCCACCCTCGACGACGTGTTCTTGCAACTGACCGGGCACACCGCCGAGACCGACGCCGGTGCCGACGACGAGGAGACGGCGGCATGAGCACGACCGATCACGGAACCGTCCGACCGGTCCGACGCACCCTCACCCCGCAGCCGGGCTCCGCGTTCAGCAGGTTCCTCTCCGACGGCTACGTGACGACCTGGCGCAGCATCAAAAAGATCGTGCGCGTGCCCGACATCCTGGTGTTCACCCTCATCCAACCGATCATGTTCGTGCTGCTGTTCACGTTCGTCTTCGGGTCGTCGATCGCCGTCGAGGGTGAGGACTACACGTCGTTCCTCATGGCCGGCATCTTCGCGCAGACGATCGTGTTCGGATCCACCTACTCCGGCTCGGCGATGGCGCAGGACCTCAAGGACGGCATCATCGACCGCTTCCGCACCCTGCCGATGAACGGCTCCGCGGTGCTGATCGGCCGCACGGTGGGCGACCTCGCGATCAACGTGCTCTCGCTGATCGTGATGATGCTCACCGGCTTCATCGTCGGCTGGCGGGTGGAGTCGTCGGTGCTGGACTTCCTCGCCGGCGTCGGCCTGCTGCTGTTGTTCTCCTACGCCTTCTCCTGGGTGATGGCCTTCCTCGGGCTGATCGTGCGCAGCCCCGAGGTGATCAACAACGCCTCGTTCTTGATCCTGTTCCCCGCGACGTTCATCTCCAACGCGTTCGTGCCGAGCGAGAACCTGCCCGGTCCGCTGCGCGTGTTCGCCGAGTGGAACCCGGTGTCGGCGCTGGTCCAGGCGGTCCGCGAGCTGTTCGGGAACGCCCCGACCAGCGCCGGATCCACCGCCTCGTGGCCGCTGGAGCATCCGGTGGTCTATGTGCTCATGTTCACCGTGGCGATGTTCCTGGTGTTCGTCCCGCTGTCGGTGCGCCGGTTCACGTCCCTGAGCCGGTGATGTGTCCTCGTGTGACGCCGTGGGATCGTGCGACCGTCGCATGACGGGCAGAATGGCCGACATGTTCCCGACGTGTCACTGTTGTCTGTAGCGCTTCCGCGCCCCTCGAACAACCCTCCCGCCGCGCGCCCGTCCGCGGCCACGACACCTCAGGACCACCCGTGCGATACGCCGAATCGATCGCCGAGCTCATCGGCAACACTCCGCTCGTCCGCCTCACGAAGGTGACCGAGGGCATCCGGGCGACCGTGCTTGCCAAGGTCGAGTACCTCAACCCGGGGGGATCGGCGAAGGACCGCATCGCGGTGGCCATGATCGACGAGGCCGAACGTGCCGGTCACCTGGGCCCGGGCGGCACGATCGTCGAGCCCACCAGTGGCAATACCGGTGTGGCCCTGGCGATCATCGCCCAGCAGCGTGGATATCGCATGATCTGCGTGGTGCCGGACAAGTTCGCCGGCGACAAGGTGGCGACCCTGCGTGCGTACGGCGCCGAGATCGTGGAGGTCCCCACCTCCGTGCCGCCCGAGCATCCCGACTCGTACTACTCCGTCTCCGACCGGCTTGCGCGAGAGATCCCCGGCGCCTTCAAACCCGACCAGTTCTCCAATCCAGCCGCGCCCCGCAGCCACTACGAGACGACGGGACCGGAGATCTGGCGCGACACCGACGGCAGGGTGACCCACTTCGTCGCCGGTGTCGGCACCGCCGGGACCATCTCCGGCACCGGCCGCTACCTGCACGAGGTCTCCGACGGACGCGTGCAGGTGATCGGCGCCGACCCCGTCGGTTCGATCTACTCCGGCGGCCCGGTGCACGGGTTCCTCGTCGAAGGCGTCGGCGAGGACTTCATCCCCCCGAACTTCGACCCGGATGCCGTCGACGGTTTCGAGCGCGTGTCGGACGCCGAGTCGTTCGAGATGACCCGGCGCCTCGCCACCGAGGAGGGCCTGCTCGTCGGCGGCTCGAGCGGCATGGCCGTCGTCGCCGCCGTGCGCACGGCACGGGACCTGCCCGAAGACGCCGTCGTGGTCGTGCTGCTGGCCGACGGCGGCCGCGGCTACCTCAACAAACTCTTCGACGACGCGTGGCTGGACACCCACCTGTCGTCATCCGACGACACCGACCCCGAGGACACCCCATGAGCTCCCCCCTCGCCCGCGACTTCAACAGCCTCGCCGTGCACGCCGGCCAAGACCCCGACGCGTCGACGGGCGCCGTGATCCCGCCGGTGCACTTCTCGTCGACGTTCGTGCAGGACGGCATCGGGCACCTCCGCGACGGCTACGACTACGGCCGCGCCGGCAACCCCACGCGCGCCGCGCTGGAGCGGCAACTCGCCGCCATCGAAGGCGCGGAATTCGGGCTGTCGTTCGCGTCGGGTCTGGCCGCCGAGGATGCGCTGTTGCGCGCGGTGCTCCGCCCGGGCGATGAGATCCTCCTCGGTGACGACGCCTACGGCGGCACGTACCGCCTGATCTCGAAGATCCTCGTGCCGTGGGGCGTCACCGTGCGCGTCGCCGATCTGAGCGACCCCACCGCCGTCGAGAACGCCCTGGCCGAGAGCACACCGAACCTGGTGTGGGTGGAGACACCGAGCAACCCGTTGCTACGCGTGACCGACATCGCCGCCCTGGCGCGGACCGCCCACGCCGTGGGCGCACTGTTGGTGGTCGACAACACGTTCGCGACCCCCGCGCTGCAGCGCCCCCTCGCGCTCGGCGCCGACGTCGTGGTGCACTCCGCGACCAAGTACCTCGGTGGCCACTCGGACGTCGTCGGGGGCGCGGTCATGACCTCCGACGCCGAGATCCACGACAAGACGAAGTTCCTGCAGTTCGCCGCCGGCGCCGTCTCCGGACCGCTGGATGCGTGGCTGACCACCCGCGGGATCAAGACCCTCGGAATCCGGATGGAGCGCCACGGCGCGAACGCCCAGCGCATCGCCGAGGCGTTGGCGGAGGATCCGCGGGTCGGCGCGGTGCACTATCCCGGTCTGGCGACACACCCGGGCCACGAGATCGCCGCCGCGCAGATGGCGGGCTTCGGCGGCATCGTCTCGCTCGAGCTGTCCACCGGTGCGCAGGCGCGGGCGTTCTCGGAGGCGACGACGCTGTTCACGCTCGCCGAGTCGCTGGGTGGGGTGGAATCCCTGTTGAACTACCCTGACGCCATGACCCACGCGTCGGTGCGGGGGACCGAGCTCGCCGTACCGGAGACTCTCGTGCGCCTCTCGGTCGGCATCGAGGGCGTCGGCGACCTCCTGGCCGACATCGACCAGGCCCTGGACACCGCGACGCGATGACAGCGCACTCCCGAAAGGCCCCGATGACCGACGACGAGTTCCTCGACGCGCTCGACGACTGCACGCTGCCTCCGAAGGCGTTCGACCATCGCGGACACGTCCGCCTGGCCTATCTCAGCTCGATCGACGCGGATTTCCCGACCGCCCTGGCCCGGGTGCAGCGGTCCATACGCAGGTACGCGGCCGCGCTCGGCAAGTCCGACAAATACCACGAGACGATCACGGTCGCCTTCCTCGCGCTCGTCCGGCGGCGACTGTGGGAGAGCGGCCCCGGGGCCGACTTCGAGGAGTTCGAAAGCGCGCACCCGGACCTGTTCGACGCCGATCTGCTCTCGCGCCACTACACCCCCGAGACCCTCGGATCCCCGATCGCGCGACAGACGTTCGTGCTCCCCGACGCCCGCGACTGACGCGGGTCAGAAGACGTCGCCGGTCGCCGCGAACGGGCGACGACGCCGACTGAGCAGCGTGTCGATCGTGACCGCGAGCACGAGCACGACCCCGGTGGCGATGTTGCGCGCCGACGCGTCGAGGTCGATCAGAGTCAGGCCGTTGGCGATCGACTGGATGATGAGGATGCCGACGAGGGCGGACCAGGCGTTGCCGCGGCCGCCGTACAGGCTCGTGCCCCCGACGATGGCGGCCGCGATCGCGATCAGGAACAGTTCTCCCCCGCCGGAGCTCTGATTGGCCGCCGCGAGTCGCCCGGCCGCGAGGACTCCGCCGAGCGCGGCCAGCGTGGAGCAGGCGACGAAGGCGCTGACGACGATGCGTCGCACCGGCACTCCGGCCAGCCGTGCCGCGTGGTGGCCCCCGCCGATCGCGCGGATCCCGCGCCCCCAGCGCGTGCGACGCAACAGGATGTCGGCTGTCCACACGAGGGCCACGAACAGCACGACACTCCAGCCGACCCCGCGCGCCTGGGAGAGGTAGGCGACCGGCACGGCGAGCAGAACCGCGACCAGGAGCGTCTTGAGCGCGATCGCACCGACGCTCTCGGCGCCCAGGTCGGCGGCACGGCGCCGACGCCGGGCGATCACGCGCGGGACGGCGGTGCCGACGACGGCGAGCGCGACGAGCACCCACGCCACCGGTGTCGGGACGAACGCGGTCTGGGTGAACCGCACGAGCCAGGAGTCGAACGGGAGGTTGATCGACCCGGCGTCGCCGAGGATCTGCCATTGCAGGCCCGTGGCGATGAGGAGTCCGGCGAGGGTGAGGACGAATCCGGGCAGGCCGACACGGGCGATCAGCACACCGTAGAGCACCCCGATGATCGCTCCGACCGCGAGAGCGGAGACCACCGCGATCGCGAGGGGCCACCCCCACGACATCGCCGTCACGGCGGCGATCGCCGCGGCGAGCCCGCTGACGGCGCCGACCGAGAGGTCGATCTGCCCGATCAGCAGCACGATGACGACCCCCAGCGCGATGATGCCCGTCGACACCGACTGCAGGGAGAGATTGACGAGGTTGTCGGGTGCCCAGAAAGCGGGGGACGCGAAGCCGAGGATCACCCAGATGACCACCAGCGCGATCACGATAGGGAAGACCGGGCGCTCGCCGTCGCGCATGCGCCTCCAGTGCTCTGCGAGGTTCATCCGCGCCACCCTCCGCCATCCGGTGCCGCGTGGCCCATCGGCGCCGTGGCGCCCGTGATCGCCCCCAGCAGCTGTTCGGCGGTCGTCTGCGCGGCGTCGTATTCGGCGACCAGGCGCCCGAGTCGCAGGACGATCACGCGGTCCGAGACGGCGAGCACGTCGGTGATCGAGTGGCTGGCGAGCACGACGGCGTGACCGCGCGATCGCAATCGGCCGATGAGCGTGAGGATCTGGGCGGTCTGGCGCACGCCGAGGGCGTTCGTCGGCTCATCCAACAGCACGACCCGTGGGTCGCCGAGCAGGGTGCGGGCGATGGCGACGCTGCGACGCTGGCCGCCGGAGAGGGCATGCACCGGCACCCTCACATCCGGGATGCGCGCGGCGAGACTGTCGAGGACGACACGGGCCCCCCGTTCCATTTCGACCTCGTCGAGAAGGCCGGCCCGCGCCTCCTCGTGGCCGAGGTAGAGGTTCTCGACGACGTCGAGGTTCCCGCACAGCGCCAGCGCCTGCGGGGAGGCGGCGATTCCGTGGCGTCGCGCGTCGGCGGGCGACCCGAACCGCACGGCGGCGCCGTCGACGCGCACCACACCGGTGGTGGGGGCCGTCGCACCCGAGGCGATCCCCATCAGAGTGGACTTGCCCGCACCGTTGTCGCCGACGACGGCGACCACTTCCCCGGCGTGGATGTCCAGATCGATGTCCACGAGCGCGTGGGCGGCTCCGAAGCTCTTGGAGACGCCCGTTAGTGAGACGACCGCTGTCATGGAAGCTCCCTGTCGGTCAGACCGAGCTGCTCGCAGGCGTCGGCGTACGGCGGTGTACAGATGGCGTCGGCCGAGTGCACCCGGCCCTGGATGATCACGCGTTCGATATCGTCTCGCCAGACACTGGTGGGCGCCAGCAGGAAGCTCGATATGCCATCGCGGGTCCCCGGCGCGGCCGGCTCCTCCCCGCGCAGCAGACGCACCGCGACCTCGGCGGCGGTGCGGGCCTGGTCGTCGGTGGCCTTGGCCACCGTCATCAGTTGGTCGCCCGCGACGATGCGCTGGATCGCGGACAGTTCACCGTCCTGTCCCGACACCGGCGGCATCTGGTCGATGCCCGCGGCTTTCAGTGCGGCGATCGCACCCCCGGCGAGGGCGTCGTTGGCGGCGACCACGCCGTCGATCCGCCCCGGGTGCTGCGCCAGTTGTCCGGCCACCCACTCCTGCGCCTCCGTCGCGCTCCATGCGGGCACGTCGAACTCCCCGAGGATCTCGACGTCGGCGTCCCGGAGGGCATCGTGGACCCCGGCACGCAGCGCCGCCGCGTTCGGGTCGGTGGGCGAGCCGTGCAGGAGGAGAAGCCCGGGGGTCTCCCCCACGCGGATCTGCGGGAGGGCGTCGACGACCGCGTCGGCCTGCAGACGGCCGATCAGTTCGGAGTCGAACGAGACGTACACCGCGACATCCGGATCGTCGATGAAGCGGTCGTAGGCGACCACGGTCGCGCCGCTACGCGTGGCGGCGGCCACGATGCTCTCGGCGGCCACGGTGTCGACGGCGTCGATGACCAGCACATCGGCACCCCGTGCGAGCATCGCCTCCGCCTGTTCCTGCTGACGCGCGGCGCTGGAATTGGCGTTGGCGTAGAGCAGTTCGCAGTCCGGGCAGCGTTTGGCGACGGTCTCTTCGAAGGTCGGCCGGTCGGAGGTCTCGTACCGCGAGATGCCCGCTTCGGGCAGCAGCAGGCCGATCGTGCCCTCTTGCGACGACGCGTCGGGCGCGGGGGCGCACCCGGCGAGGGTGATCGCGGCGAGGGCGCAGACGATGGCCAGGCTGCGGCGGAGTCGGATCCTGCTCACGATGCGACCCCCAGGGCACCGAGTTCGCGGGCGCGATCGAGTGCCGCGGCGAGCGCGCCGCGCAGTTCCGCTTCGCCGCCGAACTCCGCCGGGACGACGCTGGGCGCTCCGACGTGCGTGGCGAGGGTGTGCTGCTCGAGCGCGTCACGCAACGGCCCCAGAAGCACCTCTCCCGCGGTGGACATGTCGCCTCCGATCACCACGATCTCCGGGTCGACCACGGTGCACAGATTCGCGATCGCGGTTCCGAGCGTGCGCCC
>NZTV01000099.1 GCA_002703245.1 Microbacterium sp. | reverse complement strand
GGTCGTGGAAAACGACGCCCTCTTCGCTTTGTAGGCTCTGGGCGCCGAGTCGGATGCCGCGCAGACTGCGGTCTGCCATAGGGGGTGGTCCTCTCGTCGATCCTCAGGTATAACGCCAAGACCTGTGCGAATCATCCGAACAGGCACCCCGGAAGCGCCATTCACAGTTGATGCACAGCGCCGCCCGACGCCCGCGCGTGGCGGAGCCGGTCACCGATCACCCACCACCGCGAGCGCGACGTCGGCAGCGTCGGTGACGATGCCGTCCACCCCCCAGCCGATCAGCCGTGACATGTCCTCCGGGGCGTTGACCGTCCACACGTGGACCTCCACGCCGGCGGCATGGGCGAGTTCGATGCTGCGCGGCGAGACGATGCGCACGGGCCCCTGTCGCTCGGGTACCTGCAGCGCGTCCACGTCGGCCAGAGCGCGGCCCACCAGCGAACGGGACCGCGCGGCCACCGCCGCGACGAAGCGTGCGACGGTGCGCGAGCCCGCCGACGTCGCCGGCCGCGTCGCGCCGGAACCTGCGGCCTCCAGTGCGACGAGACGGCGTCGGTCGTCGAAGCTGGTGACGAGGACCCGCTCCGCGTGTGGAGCGATGATGCGCCCGGCCGGGACGGCGGCGCGCGCGGCTTTCACGTCGATGTTGAAGCAGACGTCGGGGAAGGCCTCCAGCGCCTGGCGGAGCGTGACCAGACCGCCGCGCGCGGACATCAGGTCGTCGAGATCGCGCAGGCTCACCTGCTCGACCGTCCGGGGGTCGCCGGTGACCCGCCGGAGGTCGGCGTCGTGGAAGAGGACGACTTCGCCGTCGGCCGTGAGATGGCAGTCGGATTCGACGTACACCGCGCCGGCGGCGTGTGCGGCCGTCACAGCGGCGAAGGAGTTCTCGGCGACCCCGGCGTCGGCGTCCGCCGCGCGCACGAGGCCCCGGTGGGCGAGGACGCGGGGAGTGGGGGAGGCGGCGAACCAGGGATGCACGTGTCTAGCGTGCCTCACCGGCGCCACCTGCGGCGCCCGGTGTGGTCTTGCGCGCCTCCGTGGCGATGTCGTCCGCGGCCGAAGCCGCCTCCCGCGCCGCGGCCAGGGCCGCGTCGGCAGCCGCGCGGGCAGGGCCGTTGGGCTTGGATCGTGGCGTCGGGTCTTTGCGCGGGATGTCCTCGGCACGCCCGCCGAATGCGGCACCGATGCCCTTGAGGGCCTCGGTCATCTCGCTCGGGATGACCCACAGTTTGCTGGAGGCGCTGTCGGCGATCTTCGGCAGGGTCTGCAGGTACTGGTACGCGAGGAGCTTGTCGTCGGGCTCGCCGGCGTGGATCGCGTCGAAGACCATCTCGATCGCCTCCGCCTCGCCCTGGGCACGAAGCACCGCGGCCTGTTTGTCCCCCTCGGCCCGCAGGATCTCGGACTGGCGTTGGCCCTCGGCCTCGAGAATCTGCGACTGCTTCGAGCCTTCTGCGGTGAGGATCGCCGCGCGACGGTCACGCTCGGCGCGCATCTGCTTCTCCATGGAGTCCTGGATCGACAGCGGCGGATCGATCGCCTTCAGCTCGACCCGGGATACCCGCAGACCCCACTTGCCGGTGGCTTCGTCGAGGACGACGCGCAGCTGCCCGTTGATGTTGTCTCGACTGGTGAGCGCCTCCTCGAGGTTCAACCCGCCCACGACGTTGCGGAGGGTGGTCGTGGTGAGCTGCTCGACCGCACTGAGGTAGTTCGCGATCTCATAGGTGGCCGCCCGCGCATCGGTCACCTGGAAGTACACCACCGTGTCGATCGACACCACCAGGTTGTCCTCGGTGATCACCGGCTGAGGCGGAAAGGACACGACCTGCTCGCGCATGTCGACGAGCGGGCGCAGCCGGTCGACGAACGGGACGAGCAGATTCAGACCCGGGCTGAGGGTCCGTTGGTAGCGCCCGAGGCGCTCGACGACCCCGGCATAGGCCTGAGGGATGATGCGGATCGAGCGGAAGATGACGACCACCACGAAGATCGCGATGACCAGGAGCAGGACGATCACGAAGATCTGCCCGATGAACGAGCCGACGTCAACCATGGTCAGCCTCCCTCTCGTGAAGTGTGGATGCGGGGGCGACGTCGACGGTGGCCCCGCGCACCGCTGCCACGATGACACGGGTCCCCGGTGTCAGCCCGGAGTCGGGGACTCCGGCGACGGGGCGGGCCGTCCACGTCTCGCCGTTGTCGAGCTTGACGCTGCCTGCGCCGTCGACGAAGGGTGCCACGACGCGACCGCCGGCGCCGTACAGCGCATCGACGTTGGTCTTGGCGTCACCGCTCGAGCGGCGCAGCGCACGCAGGAGCACCGGTCGGATCGTGAACAGCAGGAGAGCGGATATCGCCGCGGCCGCCGCGACCTGAAGCCACCATGGCCCACCGAGGAGGTTGACGCCCAGACCGCCGACGAGCGTGCCGGCGGCGAGCATGAGGAAGGTGAACTCGAGCGTGAGCAATTCGACGATCACGAACAGCAACGCGAGCACGAGCCAGACGATCCACAGATATGCCGTCAGATCAGGCATCATCGGCTCCTCCTTCCGCTTGATCGAACACTACCAACGCACCGGTGCGACGGGGCCGTTCCGGCGACGCCCGCGCCGCACCGGGTCGCCCGGGCGCCGATTGATAGGGTCGACAGCGGCCCGCGTGGACGCGCGCGCCCGTCACGACCCAGGAGCGAAGTCCATGTCCCAGCCCCTTCCCGCCGGTTCGCTGTCCGGCAAGACCGCCCTCGTCACCGGTTCCTCGCGAGGCATCGGCGCCGATACCGCGCGGTATCTCGCCCAAGCCGGGGCCGACGTGGTGATCAACTACCGCAACAAAGCGCCCCGCGCGGAGAAGCTCGCGAACGAGCTGCGCGAACTCGGTGTTCGCGTCCTGGTGGTCGGGGCGGACCTCACCGACGCGGACTCGGTGGCCGCGATGTTCGACCAGGTACGGCGAGAGTTCGGTTCCCTCGACATCCTCGTGCTGAACGCTTCGGGCGGCATGGAGTCGGGCATGGCCGAAGACTATGCGCTCACGCTCAACCGAGACGCCCAGGTCGGAGCGCTCGAGGCGGCGCTGCCGCTGCTGTCTTCCGGGGCGCGCGTCGTGTTCGTCACCAGCCATCAGGCGCACTTCATCCGCACCACCCCGACGATGCCCGAATACGAACCGGTCGCGCTGTCCAAGCGCGCCGGAGAAGATGCGCTGCGAGAGCGCATCCCGGCGTTGACCGAGCGTGGGGTCGAGTTCGTCGTCGTCTCCGGTGACATGATCGAGGGGACGATCACCGCCACCCTCCTCGAGCGGGCGAACCCGGGTGCGATCGCGGACCGTCGCGAGTCGGCCGGCCGACTCTACAACGTGTCGGAGTTCGCCGCCGAGGTCGCACTCGCCGCACTCGAGCCGGTCCCGGCAGACAACACGCGTCTGGTCGGCGACACCGGGTCCTTCGCGGGGGAGTGACATGCGTCCGGCCGAGATCGAGACACTGATCGCCGTCGGCCGACCCGATATCGCCCGCGACGGCTCCTTCGGTGTCTTCGCGACCTCCCGCCCCGACCTGCGCGCGAACCGCTACGTCGGTCAGGTGTGGCGGGTAGAGCTGCCCGGTGGCACGGCCCGCCGCGTGACGCGCGGCGTCTCGGACTCGAACCCGCGCATCTCCCCGGACGGCACTCGGGTGCTGTTCGTGCGCGGCGACGCGCACGCTCGTCCGCAGCTGTTCGTCATCCCGGCCGGTGGCGGCGAGGCGTTGCAGGTCACCGACGCGCCGCTGGGTGTCGGTGAGTACGCCTGGACACCGGACGGGCGGGAGGCGGTCTTCCTCGCGCGGGTTCCAGAACCGGGCCGCTACGGCACGGTTCCCGGCCTGGACGCCGCGGCGGAACCGCCCCGACGCATCACGGGCGTGCGCTGGCTGGCGAACGGCCTCGGCTATATCGGCGATCGGCCCGCGCACGTGTTCGTGGTCCCCGTCTCCGACCCCGAGGGGGAACCCGTCTACCCGGCCGCGCCGACCCTCGACGAGTCCGACGATCGGTCCGATGTCCCCGTGGCCCGCCGCCTCACCGAAGGTTCCGTGTCTTACGGGTCTCTCGCGCTGGACGGTCGCCGTGTCGTGGTCGTCGCGGAAACGATCGAGTCCGGTCGCCGCGACCTGCGCTCGCGCATCGTGTCGATCGATATCGACACCGGTGAGCTCGCGGAGGTCCTCGGTACGCAGGCGAACCTGTCGGTGTCGGAACTGGCCGCGTCGGGCGGGGAGTTGTTCGCCTTGGCGGCCGACGTCGGAGACGACGGGCAGGACTTCATCGCGGCCGGAACCGGCTTGTTCGAGATCTCCGGAGCCCAGGCCCGGCGGCTCACCGATCCCGACAGCGTCGACCTGGGGGAGGCGGGAAGCCATCTCACGGTCGCGGAGGACGGTGTGCTCGTACAACAGCGCACCCGCGGGCGGGTGCACCTGCGACGGGTCGCCCGAGACGGCCGCCTCGACACCGTCCTGGCGGGGGACGTCGAGGTCACCGGCCATGCGTCGGGCGGAGGCCGCACGCTCGCGGCCGTCGCCACCGCGGACAGTTTCGGCGAACTCATGCTCGTGGACGGTCGCACCGTCCGTCGGATGACGGCTTTCGGCACCCAGGCCGCGGCGGTTTCGCGCGCCCGCGTCGACGAGCACGAGATCATCGGCCGGGACGGCTACCCGGTGCATGGGTGGAGTGCCGTCCCGGAGGGAGACGGTCCGCATCCGGTGATCCTCCAGATCCACGGTGGGCCGCATGCCGCTTACGGAATACATCTCTTCGACGAGACCGAGGTGCTCGTCGACGCGGGCTACGCGGTCCTGTTCTGCAATCCGCGCGGCTCGGCCGGGTACGGGCGTGCACACGGGCGTAGCATCCGCAGGGCGATGGGCACGTACGACCTGCACGACGTCCTCGACTTCGTCGACGCCGTCGCGGGGGAGGACCCGCGACTCGATGCCGGTCGTGTCGGGATCATGGGCGGCTCCTACGGTGGGTATCTGACCGCGTGGGCGATCGCCCACGACCACCGGTTCGCCGCCGCGATCGTCGAACGCGGGTTCCTCGATCCGGTCAGCTTCCAAGGCACGAGCGACATCGGGTCGTTCTTCGGTGACCAGTACGTGGGAACCGCGCCCGATGAGATCGCCGCGCAGAGTCCGATGGCGGTCGTCGATCGCGTGCGCACGCCGACTCTGGTGATCCACTCCGAAGCAGACCATCGGTGTCCGCTGGAACAGGCGACACGATACTACTCGGCGCTCACACGTCAGGGGGTCGCCGCGGAGCTGCTGGTCTTCCCGGGCGAGGACCACGAGCTCACGCGCACCGGGCAGCCTCGCCACAGGGTCGAGCGTTTCGACGCGGTGCTCGACTGGTGGGCGCGCTATCTGCCCGTTGCGCCCTGACACACGGAAAGGGCCCGCACGTCGGAACGTGCGGGCCCTTTCCGTGTGTCGCGCTCAGGCGTCCAGCGGGCTGAACGTGAAGGCGCGGATGATCTGCACGATGCCGAGTACGACCAGCGAGATTCCGAGCACCCACCACAGCACCAGTGCACCCCATAGCGGGCTGAACAGCAGGACGATGCCGGCGATGATGCTCAGGATGGCGAAGAAGATCGTCCACCCCTTCGAACGCGACTCGCTCAGCGTCGACAGCGACACGACACCCTCGATGATCCACATGACACCCACGAGGATGCCCAGGAAGATCGCGAGGAACTCGGTGGTCTGCGCCAGGTTGAAGAACGCGACGATACCGGCGATGACGAACAGCATGCCGAGCACGATGTGCCCCACGCGCGACCAGCCGCCCTTGGCCTTCGAGAAGATGCCGAGGCCTGCGTAGACCAGGCCCGCGGCGATGGCGTAGATCGCGATGATCGCCGTGACGACGGCGGCGGTGCGTCCAGGCCACACGAGGATCAGGATCCCGACGATCACGGCGAGCACGCCGCCGATGCCGAGCGCGGTACGGATGCCGTTGACGGCGGACTTCTCCGCGGATTCGAGAGACATGAGAGGCCTTTCTGAAAGTTCTCTGGGAATGCTCGACTCCACTGTACGCGGATCGTCGGCCGTCGGGGGAGCGGTCAGCCCCACAGGAGTGTCGCGGCGAACAGAATCGGCACGCACCCCACGGTGGTCAGGAACACGGTGTCGCGGGAGATGGTCTCGCCGATGCCGAAACGCTGCGAATAGTTGAAGACGTTCTGTGCGGTGGGAAGGGCCGCCAGCACGACGACGACAAGCACCTCGTGGTCGGTCATACCGAAGACGAACTCCGCGATCGCCCACGCGGTGAGCGGCATTACGAGGAGCTTCAACGCGGTCGCGAGAAGGACATCCCTGCGCCGGCCCGACGCGCTGAGGACGCGCTGGCCGAACAGCGACATGCCGTAGCTGATGAGCAGCACCGGCACGCATGCGTCGGCGACCAGGCGCACCGGCTCCATCGCGACCGCGGGCAGTTGCAGACCGCTGACGGCGACCATCGTGCCCAGTGTCGACCCGATCACGAGCGGGTTGGTGACCGTTCGCAGGAGGATTCGTCCCGCGGAGCGTCGCTGCGCGGTGACCGACTCGAAGATGGCCATCGTGATCGGGGTGAGGACGAGAAGCTGCAGAAGAATGACCGGCGCCGGGTAGGCGGCGCTACCGAGAAGGTAGACCGACAGGGGGATGCCGATGTTGTTGGAGTTGACCTGGCCGGCGCCGAGGGCACCAATCGTCGTCTCGCCGACACTGCGTCTCCATACCAGGCGGGCCACCAGCGCGTACGCGCCGATCGCGACCGCGGCGGCGATGGCAGACACGG
Source organism: Microbacterium sp. (assembly GCA_002703245.1). Classification (GTDB taxonomy): domain Bacteria; phylum Actinomycetota; class Actinomycetes; order Actinomycetales; family Microbacteriaceae; genus Microbacterium; species Microbacterium aquimaris. Next base: position 11,343 of record NZTV01000099.1, on the reverse strand, counting down.
GCAGGAGCGCGGAGAACAGCGTGCGCACATCGGCTTCGGCGAGGACGACGAACAACAGGAACGGAGAGAGGACGAAGAACGTCAGACGCGCCAAGACGGGGCGGGCGTGCTCGCCGAGCAGATCCACGCGCGCGATGATGTACCCGACGGCGATCGCGACACCCACGACGACGAAGCCGGTGAGTGATTCGAGCACCGACCCAGACTATGGCGCGACGGCGCATGTGCCGCACCGGCCACGATCGACGTCGGGGTGGAATCACCGATAATGCACATTATGTCAGATCGGCTGATGCGCTGCTCTCCCCGGTGCTCGCGCGACACCCGGGGAGAATCCCCGTCATCACGACGGCGCAACGTCAGCGCGTGACACATCGCAGTATGGCCAGGCGCGCCTCAGGCAAGACCCCAATCCCCGGCGACGGGCCAGGCATGACATAATCTGCGCATGAATGCAGATACGAAGTGTTCCCTGTCGACGGCGAGCGAGTATGTCGAGCTTGCGGTCGAGGTGTTCTCGATGCTCGCGGACGCGACCCGGGTCCGGATCATCCTCGCGCTGCGGGATCAGGAGCTGTCTGTGAACCACCTGGCGCACCTCGTCGACAAGTCGGCCCCCGCGGTGTCGCAACATCTGGCGAAGCTGCGCCTGGCACGGATCGTGTCGACCCGGCACGAGGGTACGAAGGTGTTCTACAGCCTCACGAACGAGCACGCCCGCCAGCTGGTCGCTGACGCGATCTTCCAGGCCCAGCACACCCTCAGCAACGACCCGGCCCACCACCGCGGCGAGGAGCATCCGTCGCCGGTGAAAGTCCGCTGATGCTCGGGGTGCTCCGCAACCCCACATACGCGAAGCTATTCGCAGCTCACGCGCTCGCCCTGCTCGGGACGGGACTGCTCACCGTCGCCCTGGGCCTGCTCGCGTTCGACATCGCCGGGAACGCGGCCGGAGCGGTGCTGGGGACGGCGTTGACGATCAAGATGGTCGCCTATGTCGGCGTCGCCCCGTTGATCGCGGCGGTCGTCGATCGGCTGCCGAAGAAGGCGGTCTTGATCGCCGCGGATCTGATCCGATTGGTGACCGCGTTGATGTTGCCGTTCGTGACGGAGGCCTGGCAGATCTACGTGCTCGTATTCGTGCTGCAGTCCGCCTCCGCGACGTTCACACCGGCATTCCAGTCCCTGATCCCGACGGTACTGCCGAACCCGGACGAGTACACCCGGGCGTTGTCGCTTTCCCGCCTCGCCTACGATCTCGAGGTGCTGCTCAGCCCGATGATCGCCGCCGCGCTGCTGACAACGGTCAGCTACGCCACCCTGTTCGTCGGCACCACGATCGGATTCGCCTGCTCTGCTCTGCTGGTCTGGTTCTCCCGGCTCCCGGCGCACCCGGATGCGGGGCCCGCATCGCCCTTCTGGCAGCGGCTCCCGCTGGGCGCGAAGGTCTTCGCCCGGACGCCTTCCCTGCGGTTCCTGATGCTCACCAATGTCGTCGTCGCCGCGGGCACCGCGACCGTCCTGGTGAACTCGGTCGTCTACGCCCGCGGTGTGTTCCATCTCGGCGACCAGGCGCTCGCCCTCACCCTCGCCTGCTACGGCATCGGCTCCCTCATCGTGGCGCTGAACATCCCCTGGCTGGTCGGCAAGCTCGGCGTGATCCGCACCATGAGCACCGGCACGACCATCATCGTCATCGGTCTGGTCGCCGCGGTGGTTCTCACCGACGTCGCCACCGGTACCGGGTCCGGGTGGTTCGTGCTTCTGGGTACGTGGGTGGTGCTGGGCATGGGCACCTCGATGGTGACCACACCTTCCGCGCGACTTCTCGCCGACGCCTCCACCCACGCGAACCGGAACCTCGTCTACACCGCCCAGTTCGCGCTCTCCCACGCCTGCTTCCTCGTGACCTACCCCATCGCCGGCTGGCTGGGCACTGTCGATCTCACCGGCGCGGCAGTCGCGCTGCTCACGATCGGCGCGGTCGCCGGAGTCCTTACCGTGATCCTCGGCGCCCGGCTTCACCGCGAGCCCGCGCCGTCCGTTGACATCCTCGCGCCGCACCTCTCGACGATGTCGCGGGCACATCGTCGAGAGCGGAGATGACCGGCGTCATCGTCGCGGGAGAGCCTCGATCGCGCGGCCCGGCGCGATCACCGGGCTTCCGGAACGTCACATCCCTTCGGTGTCGTCAGCCCGGGTGCTGGTGGAGCGACGGGTCACGCGCTCCCCGCCGTCCGTCGTCGTATGCGTGACGGTGTCGCTGCGACGGCGCCGCGCAACGAGAATGATGCCGATGAGGAATACCAGCACGCCGGCGCCCATCAGGATGTAGCCGATCAGGTCGAGGTTCACCCACTGCACATCCACGTTCACCGCGAACGCGAGGATTGCGCCGATGACGAACAGGGCGATTCCGCCTCCGATACTCATGTGTCGAGTCCTTTCCGCCGGAAGGGGGCGCTCGCCTTCTCCCGGCTCCTTCAGCCTTCGATCTTGTCGAAGGAGGGGCCGCCGGCGCACGGGGTTGACAACGCGGTGCCCCGCGTCACGCCGCGGCGGCCTGACCCGAGCCCGGGGCGACGGTGATCAACGACGGATGCTTCGCCGCGCGACCGTCGCCGGAGGATGTCCCCGTCAGCCGTCGCCGCACCCACGGACCGAGGTGTTCCCGGGCATAGGTTCCCGCGCCGAGCCGGGGCAGATCCAGCGGCGGCATCGACCACCACTCCCCCGGAGCCTCGACGCCGAGCGCGCTGAGCACGCGGGCAGCCACACGGTGGTGGCCACGGGAGTTCATATGGAGCCGGTCCTGCGACCAGTACCCCGGGTGGGAGAGTTCCCTGTCCGGCCAGTTGAGGGCTTTGATGACGTCCGGACGATCGGCGACGCGGGCGACGACCTGCCGTGACAGCTCGTCCCCTCGCGACTGGATGAGCCGCGACAACGGGAGCTGCGATGACGGGTTGGCACCGGAGAGGAGGATCATCGTGACGCCCTCCTCGTCGCAGCGTTCGAGCACCCTGCTGAACGCATCCGTCACGCGGGACAACGGCACCCTGGGGCGGAGCATGTCGTTCCCACCGCCGTTGAAAGACAGGTGCGTCGGGCGGAGCGCGAGGGCCTGCTCGAGCTGCTCCCGGACGATCGGCCAGATGAGCTTGCCGCGGATCGCGAGATTCGCGTACTCGACCGGAGCTCCGGAGCCGTCGGCCCAGCCGCGTGCCACGAGGTCCGCCCAGCCGCGAACCGACCCGTCGGGAAGTTCATCACCGACCCCCTCGCTGAACGAGTCGCCGATCGCGACGTACCTCACCCGAGCCATGCCGTCCTCACCTTTCATCCAGCGCCGCCCCCCGACGGTCCACGAGCCCCCAGGTCCCCACCGCGGCGAGGGCGAAGAAAGCTCCGAAGACCGTGAACAGTACCGACGCACCGCCGACGGCGAGCAGCACCGGCACCGACAGCGGAGCGATGATCGACGCGATCCGGCCGGCCCCCGCCGCCCACCCCGCCCCGGTGGCCCGCAACGAGGTCGGATACATCTCCGGGGTCACCGCGTAGAGGGCACCCCACGCCCCGAGGTTGAAGAACGACAGGGCCATGCCCGTGCCGAGGATCATCCCCTCGGACGCCGCCGTCCCGAACATCAGCGCCGCGACCGCGCTACCCACCAAGAACACCGAGAGGGTGGCGCGACGACCCCATACCTCGACCAGCCACGCGGCCACGGCGTATCCGGGCAGCTGCGCGAGGGTGATCCACAGGGTGAACTCGAACGAGCGGACCAGGTCGAAGCCCTGGGCGACCAGAAGCGTCGGGATCCAGATGAACGCGCCGTAGTAGGAGAAATTCACGCAGAACCAGACCAGCCACAGCGCCGCGGTACGTACCCGCAGGTCGGGCGCCCACAGGGCCCGCAGCGACGCCTTCGGCGGCGTCGGCGCGTGGTGGCGGGGAGAATCGGTCGAATCGATCGGCGCCGTGTCGACGCGCGCGGTCCCCGCGGCGGCTTCGAAACGCGCCACGACCGCATCGGCTTCCGTGTGGCGACCACGACTTTCGAGCCAGCGCGCGGATTCCGGCAGGCCCCAGCGCACCACGAGCGCGTATGCCGCCGGGATCGCCCCGAGCAGGAACGCCCAGCGCCACCCGTCAGCGGACAGCGGGATCACGAAGTACCCGATGAGGGCGGCGGCGGTCCACCCCACGGCCCAGAACGCCTCGAGAAGGACGATGAGACGGCCCCGGATCCGGGCCGGCGCGAACTCGCTGACGTAGGTGGAGGCGACCGGAAGTTCCGCCCCCAAACCGAGGCCGACGAAGAAGCGCAGGATCAGCAGCGCGACCAATCCCCCCACCAACGCGCTCGCGCCGGTGGCCAACCCGTAGACCAGAAGGGTGAGGGCGAACACCTGCCGACGGCCGATGCGGTCTGCGACCAGCCCGCCGACACTGGCCCCGATCGCCATGCCGATGAAGCCGATCGAGGCGATCCACGCCGTCTCCGACGGGGCGAGGTCCCACTGTTGCGCCAGGGCCGCGATGATGAACGAGATGAGGCCGACATCCATCGCATCCAGCGCCCAGCCGAGCCCGGAACCGGTGAGCACGCGGGCGTGTGGCCGGGTGAAGGGCAATCGATCCAGGCGTCGGCCGGCATTCGAGATACGAGGGCCGGCGCCGTCTGTCATGCGCCCCATCGTACGGTGGTCACGAAGAGAGCAATTCGCGCACGCGCGGCGCCACCTCGGTGCCGTAAAGCTCGATACTCCTCATGAGCTTGTCATGAGAGACCGTCCCGGTCGCGAACTTCAGATTGAAGCGATCCACACCCAGGGTGCGCACGGCATCCGCGATCTTGCGGGCCACCGTCTCGGGTGACCCGACGTAAGCCGCGCCCTCCGGTCCGACCTCGCGCTGGAAGGCGAGCCGGCTGAAGGGAGGCCAGCCTCGCTCGCGGCCGATGGTGTCGTGCATCGCCTGGAAGCCGTCATAGGCCTCGTCCCACGCCTGCTCGTCCGTGCCGGCGACGTGGCCGGGCGAATGCATGCCGATGGGCAGAGCGGGACGCCCCAGCTGGTCGAGCGAGCGTCGGTACAGATCCGCGAACGGACGGAACCGCGCCGCCGGTCCGCCGATGACGGCGAGCATGAGTCCGTACCCGTGCCGCGCCGCGCGCACCACCGACTCCGGCGATCCCCCCACGCCGATCCACGCCGGCAATCGTCCCGACTCCGTCTTCGGGTGTACGTCGGCGTCGACCAGCGGCGCCCGCGTCGTGCCCTGCCACGTGACGGGGCGTTCGTCGCGAAGACGGGAGAACAGCTCGAGCTTCTCCTCGAAGAGGACCTCGTAGTCGTGGAGGTCGTACCCGAACAGCGGGAAGGACTCGATGAAGGAGCCTCTTCCGAGGACGACCTCCGCCCGCCCGTTCGAGACGGCGTCGAGCGTGGCGAAACGCTCGAAGACGCGCACGGGGTCATCGGATGAGAGCACCGTCACCGCCGTCCCGAGATGGATTCGGCGGGTTCGGGCGGCCGCGGCCGCCAGGACGATCTCGGGGCTGGACACGGCGAACTCCGGTCGGTGGTGCTCCCCCACGCCGAAGAAAGACAGGCCGACCTCGTCGGCGAGTACCGCCTGATCGACCACGTTGCGGATCGTCTGCGCCGGGGTCAGAACCGTCCCCTCAGCATCGATCGTGATGTCACCGAAGGTGTCGAGCCCCAGCTGTACGCCGGACAGGTCATTTTCATTCACGCGCATGAGAACACCTCCTCCGCGGCGGGTATTCCCGTCGCACCGCTCGGGCTCGGGCGCGGAGTCGGGCTCGCACGGTACGTCAGACGAGGGCTGAGCGCAGGGTGTCCAACCCGACGCCGCCGACATCGAGCGCGCGCTTGTGGAACTCCTTGATCGAGAACGCCTCGCCTTGCGCGGCCGCGTACTCATCGCGCAGGTTCTCCCAGATGCGCTGGCCCACCTTGTACGACGGCGCCTGTCCGGGCCAGCCGAGATAGCGGTTGACCTCGAAGCGCACGAATTCGTCCGGCATGTTCACATTCCGCATCATGAACTCCAACGCGTAGTCCGCGTCCCACGTCCCCCGTCCGTCCGGGCGAGGTTTCTCCAGGTGCACGCCGATGTCCAGGACGACACGTGCGGCGCGCATGCGCTGGCCATCGAGCATGCCCAGACGGTCGGCGGGGTCGTCCAGGTATCCCAGTTGTTCCATGAGACGCTCGGCGTACAGAGCCCACCCCTCGGCGTGCCCGGAGGTGCCGGCCAGTAGGCGCCGCCACGAGTTGAGCATCGACCGGTTGAACACGGCCTGGGCGATCTGCAGGTGATGCCCGGGGACGCCTTCGTGGTACACGGTCGTCAACTCCCGCCACGTGTCGAAGGACTCGACGCCCTCGGGAACCGACCACCACATGCGGCCGGGCCGCGAGAAATCGTCGGTGGGGCCGGTGTAGTAGATGCCGCCTTCGCGTGTGGGCGCGATCATGCACTCGAGGCGCCGAATGGGCTCGGGGATGTCGAAGTGCGTGCGACCCAGCTCCGCCACCGCACGGTCACTGGTCTGCTGCATCCACCGCTGCAGGGCGTCGGTGCCGTACAGCTTGCGGGATTCGTCCTGCTCGAGGAAGGCGACCGCCTCCTCCACGGAGGACCCGGCCTTGATCTCATCCGCGATCGTCTCCTGCTCCGCGACCATGCGCGCGAGCTCCTCGAGGCCCCACTCATACGTCTCGTCCAGGTCGATCGTGGCGCCCAGGAACCGTCGCGAGTGCAGTCCGTACAGTTCGCGACCGACGGCGTCCTTCTCCCCCGCCACCGGTGCGAGCTCCCGGGAGAGGAATGTCCCGAGCCGGTCGTAGGCCACCCGCGCGGCGTTGGCATGGTCGATCAGTTCCCGAGACAGACTCGCCGGCAGCTGCCCGTCCCGGGGGGACGCCTCGGCGACGAACTCGGCGAAGAAGCCGTTGTCGGCGGTGTAACGCGCGATCTGTCCGGCGACCTCGGCGACTTGACGTCGCGCGGGCACGACGCCGCGCGAAAGGCCCTCGCGGAGGGTCCGCGCGTATCCCTCCACCGCGGCGGGCAGCGCCGCCATCCGTGCGGAGACCATCGACCAGTCCTCGACGGTGTCGGTGGGCATGAGATCGAACACCGATCGGATGTCCTGGGCCGGTGACGCGATGACGTTCAGATCACGAAGCGGCCACTGCGCCTCGTGGAGCTCGAGCTCGAGCTCGAGGGTGCGGGCGAGGTCCTCCTTGGTGACCTCGTCGACCTCGTCGGTCGCGTCGGTGGCGTTCAGTCGCGCGAGCGTGCTGCGCGCGGCGTCGGCGCCGGCGGCGATTCCCTCGGGCGAGTAATCGGCGAAGCGATCGTTGTGCTCGAACCGGCCGATGTACGTCGCGACCATCGGGTCGAGCTCGGCGACGGTGTCTACCCACGCCTCCGCGATCGTGTCGATCGGCGTGGGGGTGCGTTCGGGGGTTGTCATGATCCGAGCCTAGAAGATCGCCGCGCGGATGAGGGGTGGTCAGTGACCGGCTTCGCTCCAGTCCGCCCCGCGCCCGATCTGCACATCCAGCGGCACCGTGAGCGAGGCGGCATCGCCCATACGGGAGGTGACGATGCGCTCGACTGCGTCCCACTCCCCCGGGGCGACCTCGACGACCAACTCATCGTGGATCTGCAGGAGGACGCGGGACGACAGACCGGCGTCGCCGAGCTCCGCGTGGATGTTCAGCAGAGCGATCTTCATGATGTCGGCGGCGCTGCCTTGGATGGGGGCGTTCAGCGCGGCGCGCTCGGCGTTCTCGCGGAGTACGCGGTTGGGGCTGGCGAGGTCGGGGAAGGGACGGCGACGCCCGAAGATGGTCTCGGTGTAGCCGTCGATCCGCGCCTGCTCGACGGAGGAACGCAGATAGTCGCGCACCGCTCCGAAGCGGGCGAAATACTCAAGCATCAGCTCCTTGGCCTCGGACTGCTCGATGCGCAGTTGCTTGGACAGCCCGAACGCGGACAGGCCGTAGACGAGTCCGTACGACATCGCCTTCACCTTGGTGCGCATCGCGGGGGTAACCTCCGCGGGCTCGACCCCGAATACACGCGCTCCGACGAAACGGTGGAGATCCTCGCCGGTGTTGAACGCCTCGATGAGGCCTTCGTCGCCGGACAGGTGCGCCATGATCCGCATCTCGATCTGCGAGTAGTCCGCCGTCAGGAGGGTCTCATAGCCCGCTCCCACCTCGAACGCCGCACGGATGAGCTTGCTCTCCTCCGTGCGGATCGGGATGTTCTGCAGATTCGGATCCGTGCTCGACAGGCGTCCGGTTTGGCTGCCGGTCTGCACATAGGTGGTGTGGATGCGTCCGTCCTCGCCGATGGCCGAATCCAGCGACTCGACGATCTGGCGCAGCTTGGTGGCCTCCCGGTGTTGCAGAAGCAGACTCAGGAACGGGTGCGGGTTGGACTCCTGCAGGTCCGCCAGCACGGCGGCGTCGGTGGAGTACCCGGTCTTGGTCTTCCTCGTCTTCGGCAGCTCCAGTTCATCGAACAGCACCTGCTGCAGCTGCTTCGGCGATCCGAGATTCACCTCGTGGCCGATGGTCGCGTAGGCATCCTGAGCGATGCCGTCGGCGCGGGCGGCCAGATCCGCGGAGAAGGTGGAGAGCTTCTGGTGCGAGACCGCGACACCGGCCAGCTCCATGTCGGCCAACGTCAGGAGTGTCGGCAGCTCGATCTCGGTGAGGAGGTCGGACACCCGGTCGGGGATCTTCTCCCTGAGCGCGTCACTCACCCGGAGGGCGTACCACGACAGCTGACCGGGGGTCGCGCCCTCCTCTTCGGGGACCAGCTGCGTCGGGTCCGATTCGGGGAGCTTCTCATCGAGGTAGCTCTCGACGAGGTCGGCGAGGGACTTGTCGGGCAGGCTCGGGCGCAGCAACCAGCCGGCGATGAGCACGTCGAACGCGAGGGCGTCGACGACCGCGTCTGCGCGCCGGAGCGCCTTGACTTGGGACTTCGCGTCGCAGAAGACCTTCGGCGCGGCCGAGGCGAACCAGGGTCGCAGCACCGCGGCCGTGTCCTCGTTCCACGCCACCTCGACGGCGTCGTCTCCGTTCGCGAGACCGATCCGCTCGGGAAGGCCGCCCAGCGTGGTGACGGTCACGCCGACTTCGCCGTCGGCGCGTTCCAACCAGGACGACAGCGCCGCGGCGTCCGTCTCGGTCGGAGCGGGGGCTTGGGCGACCGACATCGGAGCGGCGGCGGCGGCGTCGACGCCCACGGCGTCGAACACGCGGGGAAGGAGGGTGCGGAACTCCAACCGGGCGAAGATGTCCCGCACGGCCTGGGCGTCGATCGGTCGGACGGCGAGGTCCGCCGGCACGACCGGCAGGTCGACGTCGCGGAGCAGACGGTTCAGCGCGCGGTTTCGTCGCACGTCGTCGATGTGCTCACGGAGATTGTTGCCCACGACGCCCTTGATGGTGTCGGCCTGAGCGAGGAGTTCGTCGAGTGATCCGAACTGCGTCAGCCACTTCACCGCCGTCTTCTCGCCCACCTTCGGGACGCCGGGGAGGTTGTCGCTGGTCTCCCCGACCAGCGCCGCGACATCGGGATACTGCTCCGGCGGCACCTTGTAGCGCTCGATGACCGCCTCGCGGTCGTAACGCTTGAGCTGCGACACGCCCTGGACGTTCGGATACAGGAGGGTGACATCGTCGTCGACCAACTGGATGGTGTCGCGGTCACCCGAGCACACCAACACGTCGAAGCCCTCGGCAGCACCGGCTGTGGCGAGGGTGGCGAGGATGTCGTCCGCCTCGAAGTCCTCCTTCTCGAGGACGGTGATGCTCATCGCCGCGAGGCACTCCTTCAGCAGCGGGATCTGCCCCGCGAATTCCGGCGGTGTCTCGGACCGGTTGGCCTTGTACTCGGTGTACTCGCGGGTGCGGAAGGACTGCCTGGAGGTGTCGAAGGCGACGGCGATGTGGGTGGGCTTCTCGGCCTTGATCAGATTGACCAGCATCGCCAGGAAGCCGTAGACCCCGTTGGTGTGCTGGCCGTCGCGGGTGGAGAAGTTGTCGACCGGAAGGGCGTAGAACGCGCGATACGCGAGCGAATGTCCGTCCACGACCAGAAGGGTAGGCTTTGCGGAGTCCGTCACCCTGCAAGCCTAGACGCGGGTGCCGACAGCCCTGAACCGCGCCGACGAAGGAGCATTCCGATGACCTCTGCGACCACCGTCGACGGACTCGACTGGGCCTCCGAGCGAGGGATCGGTGCCCTCGCCGTGAAGATGGGTATCCGGATCACGGAGTTCACCGTCGAGCGTGCCGTCGCCACCATGCCCGTCGAGGGCAACACGCAGCCGGTGGGGCTGCTGCACGGCGGCGCGTACGTGGTGCTGGGCGAGTCGCTCGGATCCATGGCGGCCAATCTCCACGCCGGGCCGGGCCGACTCGCCGTCGGCGTCGACATCAACGCCACCCACACGGCTTCCGCACGCGCCGGTGTCGTGACGGGGGTGTGCACCCCCGTCCACCTCGGACGCAGCCTGACCGTCCACGAGATCGTGATCACGGACGAGAGCGGGCGGCGCTGCTCCACCGTGCGGATCACCAATCACATCAAAAACCTCCCCGCCTCCTGACGGCGGGGCCGTCGGCAGGCGGGGAGGTCGAGGGGTCGGGGGTCGTCAGTCCTTCTTCGGGGCCAGCTGCTCGATGATCGCCTTCGCGACATCCTGCATCGTGAGGCGACGGTCCATGGAGGCCTTCTGGATCCAGCGGAAGGCCTCGGGCTCGGACAGGCCCATCTTCTCGTTCAGCAGACCCTTGGCGCGATCGACGAGCTTGCGTGTCTCGAAGCGTTCGACCATGTCGGCGACCTCGGCCTCGAGCGTAATGATCTGCTCGTGGCGTGCCAGCGCGATCTCGATCGCCGGCAGCAGGTCGTTCGGCGTGAATGGCTTCACCACATAGGCCAGCGCTCCGGCCTCGCTGGCGCGCTCGACGAGCTCCTTCTGGCTGAACGCGGTCAGCAGGACGACGGGCGCGATGTTGTTCTTGCTCAGCTTCTCGGCCGCGGAGATGCCGTCGAGCTGCGGCATCTTGACATCCATCACAACGAGGTCGGGGCGGAGTTCGGTCGCCAACTGGACGGCGGTCTCGCCGTCACCGGCCTCTCCGACGACGTCGAATCCGTTGTCGCGCAGGATCTCCACGATGTCGAGGCGGATGAGCGACTCATCCTCGGCGACGACGACTCGACGGGGGGCGCTGGCCGCAGACGCGGACTGATCTTGCTCTGTCACCCTTG